>CATISA010000061.1 GCA_949529445.1 Alphaproteobacteria bacterium UBA4588 | reverse complement strand
GTATCTGTGCTGCTCATAGAGGCAGGCGGGCGGGATACAAACCCGCTAATTCATATTCCTGCTGGCTATATAAAGACAATGGTAAATCCGGCCATTAACTGGATGTTCAAAACAGACCCCGTGCCCGGCACTGCGGATAGGCAAATTGATATGCCCCGCGGCAAAGTCATTGGCGGCTCGTCTGCAATCAATGCAATGCTGTATGTCCGCGGGCAAGCCGAAGACTATAATATCTGGGCTCAGCGCGGAAATGCTGGCTGGTCTTATCAAGATGTTCTACCTTACTTCAAACGCGCCGAACATGCAGAGGCCTTGAATAATCGACCGGGCTGGGGCGCAAACGAGCAATTAAGTGATGAGTATCATGGTACAGGTGGTTTTTTGAATGTATCGGATATTCGCTCTCAATATGATGCCCGTGACAGACTTACCGATGCAGCAGAGGCTTGCGGTTATCCAAGAAATTCAGATTTTAATGGCGCCTCTCAAGAAGGTTTTGGCTATTATCAGGTGACGCAAAAATCAGGACTCCGGCACTCAGCCAAAAAGGCTTATCTGGACCCTATAAAGGGGCGGAAAAACCTGACAATCATTACGGGCGCTCACGTCACAGAACTACTATTTGATTCTGAAAATACGAAAAAAGTTACGGGTGTTAGTTGTCTTTATCATGGACAACAGCAGCAGATCTTTGCCACATGCGAGGTCATTTTATCGGCAGGCGCTATCCAGTCACCGCAACTATTAGAACTATCTGGTGTTGGCAATCCTGATATTTTGTCGGCACATGACATTCATGTGCGACATGCCTTGAAGGGGGTTGGCGAAAACCTATCAGACCATTACATCTCGCGCCTTTCGTGGAAGCTGAAACTGAACCTGTCCTTAAACAATAGAGCATATGGGCTTCCGCTTGCGTGGGAAATCCTAAAATTTGGGTTGTCGCGCCGAGGAATTTTATCTCTGCCCGCCGGCATCCTTGGCGGCTTTGTGAAAAGTGACCCAAGCCTTGAAACCCCTGATATCCAATATCACATCGCAAATGCCAGCTTTGAAAATCCAGCAAAACGAGTCTTTGACCGTTTCCCAGGCCTGACAATCGGGCCCTGCCAGTTACGGCCTCTTAGTCGTGGCTATGTTCATATAAACAGTGCCAATAGCCAAGATGCACCAGCTATTCAGCCGAATTATCTGTCAGATGAGCAGGATTGTCATATCCATGTTGCCGGCATCAAGATTGCGCGCCAGATTATGCAGAGCCCGCAATTATACGATCTAGTTGAGCAAGAGACTAAACCGGGACTAGAATATGCATCAGATGCGGAGCTACTGGATTATGCCCGCGCATCCGGTGTCACTCTCTATCATCCTGTATCAACTTGCCGGATGGGTCCGAACCCAGATGCCCTCGATGTTGTAGATGAGCGACTGCGGGTATATGGTCTAAAGGGTGTACGTGTCGTTGATGCGTCTATTATGCCTGAGCTTGTATCGGGCAACACGAATGCACCAACGATTATGATCGCCGAAAAAGCTGCCGATATGATCAGACAGGATGCCAGTCATGCCTAATCTTGAACAGTTTACCAAAAAGACATATGCAACACGCGATACAACGATTGCCTATAGGACGGCTGGTGCCGGACCACCACTTCTGTTGCTACATGGCTATCCTCAAACAATGTTCATGTGGCATCTAGTTGCAGATAGGCTGGCCCAAGATTTTACTGTAGTAATGGCTGACCTTCGAGGTTACGGCGATAGCGGTAAACCGCCAACAGATAGCTCCCATGAACCCTATTCAAAGCGCGCTATGGCCTTTGATATGGCACAGCTAATGGATTATCTGGGTCACGAAACATTCCATCTGGTTGGCCATGACAGAGGTGGCCGCGTATCGCACCGGCTCGCGCGGGATCACGCTACACATGTCCAGACCCTAACAGTTTTGGATATTGCCCCCACAGCAACCATGTATGCCACCACAGATATGGCGTTTGCACGGGCCTATTATCACTGGTTTTTCTTAATTCAGCCTGCCCCTCTGCCCGAAACACTGATTGGTGGCAATCCAGAATATTACCTCCGGCATAAGATTGGTTCATGGGGATTTCATTCGGATGCGCATACACCAAAGGCCCTTGCTGATTATCTTCGTTGTTTTACGCCTGAAACTATTCATGCCTCCTGTGAAGATTACCGTGCGGCTGCTACCATCGACCTTATCCATGATGCAGATGATGCTAACAAAAAGCTAACCATGCCGGTATTGGCGCTCTGGGGTGATAAAGGGTTTGTTGGCAAGACCTACGATGTTATCGCCGAATGGCAGAAAGTTGCTGAAAATGTCAGAGGTTCTGCAACACCAAGCGGTCACTTTATTCCCGAAGAAGCGCCTAAGGCGTTTCTAGATGCCTTTTACGCCTTCTTATCGGGGCAATGAAATAGGTGTTATTCTTCTGTTGAATTAGCCCGAAAATACGATAACGTCAGATTTCAATGTATCATTGGTGAGGAAAATTCTATGCGCGATCTTCAATTGCCCGGCAGATCCCCTGTCATTACATCGAACGGCATGGTTAGCACCTCCCAGCCATTATCAACATCGGCTGCCTTAACTGTGTTAAAAGACGGTGGCAATGCAATGGATGCAGCACTGGCAGCCTGCGCTGTTCAGGCTGTTGTTGAACCAGCCTCCACCGGCATTGGCGGAGACTGTTTCTGCCTTTATGCGCCGGCAAACAGTCAGGATGTTATTGCGATAAACGGCTCTGGCAGAGCCCCACAAGCACTAAACAGCGAAGTCCTGCTCTCTCAGGGCATAACAAAAATTGAACAGCAATCCGCTCATTCTGTCACCGTTCCAACAGCTGTTGATGCATGGATTCAGTTAAGCCGTGATTACGGAACCATGCCGCTTGGTGATTTGCTTCAACCAGCTATTACCTACGCAGATGATGGATTTCCTGTGGCGCAGCGATCAGCCTTTGATTTCGCCGGCTGTCTTACTCTTCTGGAAGGCGATCCTGATGCCTCAAATGTCTTTTTAAAGGCAGGTAAAACCTATCAGATGGGTGAGATTCTCCGCCAACCAGCACTTGCTAATACATTGCGCGAAATTGCAGAAAAAGGCCGTGCAGGATTTTATGAAGGCTGGGTTGCTGAGGACCTGCTTACCAAACTAAATGGTTTGGGCGGTCTGCATACAGCCCAAGATTTAGCCACCGCACAAGCAGACTATGTCACACCTATTTCAGCGAATTTCCGCGGCTACGATATTTTTGAATGCCCCCCAAATGGTCAAGGTATGATTGCATTGCTGCTTCTTAATATGGCATCTGGTATGGATGTAAGCGAAGGCCCTCTTAGCCTCTCGCGGATACATCATGAAATAGAAGCCGGCAGACTTGCCTATCGGGATAGGTCAGCCTACCTTGCCGATCCAGCTTTTAGCACTGTTCCGGTAAATGAGCTACTAGACCCAGCTTATGCGGATAAGGTGCGTAGCCAGATTGACCCACAGGCAGCATTTACAGACCTGCCACCCTCAGAGCTACCTGACCATAAAAGCACTGTTTATATTTCAGTTGTAGATAAAGACAGAAATGCCTGTTCACTAATCAATACCGTCTATCATACCTTTGGGTCGGGGCGTGTTGCCCCGAAATCTGGCATCCTGTTGCATTGCCGGGGTATGGGGTTTGTTCTAGACCCCTCACATCCAAACAGCATAGAAGGCGGCAAGCGTCCTATGCATACCATTATCCCTGGTATGGTGAAAAAGAATGGTAAGACAATTATGCCATTCGGTGTCATGGGCGGTGAATATCAAGCTTTCGGTCACATGCAGCTTCTGACCCGTATGCTTGATTTCGGAATGGATATTCAAGAAGCACAGGATGCAGCGCGGTTTTTCCCTGACCCATTTTCCGATGAAGTCGAAGTTGAAACCCCCTTTTCTGATGAAATGATCGCAACCTTGCGTGCCATGGGGCATAATATTGTGCGGGCAAAAAAACCAATTGGCGGTTCACAAGCCATCTGGATTGATGAGGAAACAAATCAGCTTATTGCAGGCTCTGATCCACGCAAGGATGGCTGCGCTCTTGGCTATTAGGGAGCCAGTCAAGCATCCTATGGAGCATTAGGTAAGCGGCTCGTTTATTGAAGCCGTTTGAGCGTCCTGTTACAGGCTTTTGCAAACACTCTAAGGCGGCGCTCTGAATGCTCGTCAAACAGTGGTAATCCATGGGCAGCTACATCATAATATATTGTCTCATCCGTGACCTTAAACTGGATTGCACTTAAATATTCCGGAATCCCTGCGCAATAAATCAAGGCGAAACGCAATCCGACACCCAGGGCTAATGCCCCTTCACTTTCTGCCGGCGTAAGCAGCCTGTTAAATACAGGCAGTGTCGGTTTATTTTCCTTCACACCGATATAGCGATGATAAACAACCTTCGCCAACCAGGCCCGCTCTTTATGCGACAGACTAAATAATGGTAACGCCAGAATTCTGTCTGTTGCCACGGCGCCACGTAATTCAGATGGCTCATTCCACGAGATGTCAGATAACAGACATGCCGCCTTCAACAAGCGTTGTGGGTCTGGAATATGTAACAAGCTAGCAATGGGCGTCAAGCAGTCTATCAAAACATCATTTAGCCCATTAAAACGCTCGCTGTGATTGGCGATTTCTTTACAGGCAGAAAGAAGTGAGTCCTTTTTAGGACTGAACCCAGTATCCATATCAGCGACAACGCCATCCCGAATAGATGTCCCGCTGATGGCTAGCTGCGAGACACCAGACCGCCGGATAAGAGCCGCCATAATGTCAGCAGCCATACCAATACTATCATGCCGCCCAGCAGGTATGCCCTGTAGATCTGGCTCATCTCCCTGTAGCGAGGTGAGAATATCCAAAACGGTTGGGACATTTAGCTCAAGCCTATGAAGCAAAAATAACGGATAATTACTGCGTTTTATATAAGCAGACCCAAGCGCACGGAAACTACCACCAATTCCGTAAAGAGTGGCACCTGCCGCATCACCAAGCCAGTCTACTGCGCAAAGCAAAGTAGCGATTTCAGATTCCGTTCGGGTGGATAAATGCCCCATATTAAGGCTTGTTGATTTCTGAACCTGACCCTCTTTGACCAACACAAGTTCAAGTGAACCACCACCAAGGTCAGCGACCAGACCAGAAACATGCGGCATATTGGCAGTAAGGCCAAGCGTTACAAGGCGAGCTTCATCCTGCGCCGACAATACTATAATTGGCACGCCTATAATCTCTTCGGCAGCTGTGGTAAATACCGCTGCATTTTTTGCCCGGCGTACCGCTGCCGTAGCCACTACAATGGTGCGCTCAAGCGACATAGCATTCATAATATGTGAAAACCGGCGAAGAGCCGAAAGCGCTAATGCAATTTTGTCAGGGCTCAGCATCTCATTCTGGTCAAGACCTTCGCCTAATTTTACCGTAACTCGTTCATTAAAAAGTGGTAGAGGATAACGTCCATAGCGTCGATAAATTACCATCCGAATGGAATTTGATCCAATATCGATAACGCCAATAGGTTCATGTTTTGAAACATGTGTTCTAGCTACAAACGGAAGCGCGGAGCTCATCAAAACATCCTATTTTTTTATATATTATCAGCCAGGCTGCCCTGACCAGACAAGCTTGGATTTTTCATAAAATAATGATGCGATGAAAACGGGGAAGTGCCCGGCTCTATCTTAGTGTAACTCCCATCGCTATTTAGTATCCAGCTATTTACCGTATCACGTAATCCGGCACCCATAATCTGCTCTAGTGCTTGTGCACGCACAGTTTTATTTTCTAACGGAATAAAGGTTTCAACGCGGTGGAATAAATTTCGCGGCATAAGGTCAGCAGAGGCCATATAAACAAGATTTTCTGGCCCCATCATTTCGCCACCATTTGCAAACACATAAATACGGCCATGTTCGAGATACCGCCCGATGATAGAAGTCACCGTAATCGTTTCACTCAGACCTTTCACATTGGGCCTCAAACAGCAAATACCGCGCACAATAAGGTGAATTTTCACGCCAGCCTGCGAAGCCTCATAAAATTTTTGGATCAGCTGCTCATCAACAAGCGCATTACATTTAATCAGCACGCCAGCCGGCTTTCCTGCCATAGCGTTAGCAATTTCCGTATCAACCATATTTATGAGAAACTGGTGAGAGTCATGCGGAGAAATCACAAGTTTTTTGAGATCTTTTGGCTGAACATGGCTGGTTAAAAAATTAAATACTCGCCATACATCCTCGCAAATATCCTTGTTGCACGTAAAAAATGATAGGTCTGTATAAATCTTGGCTGTCTGGGGATGATAATTTCCTGTCCCGCAATGAGTGTAGGAAACAAGCTTACCTTCTTCGCGGCGCACAACCATCGATAATTTCGAATGTACCTTTAAATCACCCAGCCCATAGGCAACATGGGCGCCAGCTCTCTCAAGACTACGCGCCAGTTGAATATTATTTTCTTCGTCAAACCGAGCCTTCAATTCAATAATCGCTGTTACAGATTTACCAGCTTCAGCCGCCGCAATGAGCGCGATAGCAATCGGAGATTTTGGTGTTGTTCTGTAAAGCGTCTGACGGATAGCAAGAACATTTGGGTCAGCTGCAGCCTGTTGCAAGAACCGCACAACAACATCAAAACTCTCATAGGGATGGTGAATGAGAATATCCTTGTTCCGGATAGCAGCAAAACAATCACCCTTAAAATCAAGAACCCGTTGCGGAAACCGTGCGGCAAAGGGGGAATATAAATGTGATTTAGGAAGTGTTCCGATAATCTGAGCAAAATCACCAATTCCAACATAGCCCGACGAGATATAAATTTGGTCTAGGGTTAATGACATCTCACGCATGAGAAATGTCTTGGCAGATCCAGCAAGCGTTTCTGACAGAACCAGCGAGACAACATCACCACGACGACGGGCCCGCAAGGCGTTTTCAAACTGACTAACAAGGTCTTCTGCCTCATCATCTATTTCCACTTCTGAATCCCGCAAGACACGGAACATACCCCACGCGTCAACCTGATAGCCTGGATAGATAAGGTCAATAAATTCAAGAATGGCTGCTTCGACTGCAACAAAGCGCGGCACAGCACCGGGCAATTGGATAAACCGGTCGAGATTTTCTGGCATCAAAATAACCGCGCGTACTGCTTTTTCATCATGAGCCAGCATATCGATAAGAACACCCTTGCCGCGGTTGTGAATAAACGGAAAGGGGTGGGCTGGGTCAAGGGTAGTTGGGGCCAGTAACGGCAACACATTTTCACAATACCAGTAACGGAGCCACTCTTGCTCATCCTGCGATATCTGGTCAGGTGATAAGAGAGCAAAGCCGGATGCTGACAATTTTTCAAGAATAGTAGCAAGGCCGTCATCCTGTTGACGACGAAGGTGATTAGCAGCCTCTGACGTGCGCTTTAGCGCTTCATCAAGCCGGTCATCTGTTTCGGGTAATGTGCGGAAACCGCGCGCCGAAAGCTGTAACATGCCCGCAAGCCGCACCATATAAAATTCATCAAGATTATCTGATGAGATAGATACAAACCGCAGCTGCTCCCCCAACGGAATTGTCTCATCATGGGCCGTTGCAAGAACACGTTCATTAAATGAAAGCCAACTTAGCTCTCTGTCGAATAATGGTTTGTCGGTATCATACGGGCCGCTTAATATGGATGTCTGTTGCATACGCTTGATTATCTCCAAAACAATAAATTTATATCCACTGCGTCTTTTTCGTTTTAACGTATTACAATGACGTGAAGCAACGTTACATTATGGTCAGAGCAAATGGTGACATCAAATGGCAAAAAATACCGCCATATACCTTATTTAGCGGTTACATACTTGCAGTCCATCATCTGTCTGTGATTTGCTGAGAGCAATGATAGTGAGGTCATTGTTAGATGCCGCCGCGTACAAGCTTGAAGGAGATAAGTTTTGGCTACTTATATGATTGTTGATGTTAATATTCATGATGTGGATGCCTATGAAATTTACAAATCACAGGTCACTCCGATTATCAAAAAATTTGGCGGGGAATATCTGGTTCGTGGCGGCGCGCATGAAGTATTAGAAAATGACCTATGGTCCCCGACACGCATGGTAATGGTCCGCTTCCCTGATAAAAAATCTGCACTAGATTTTATCCATTCTGATGAATATGCGCCGGTAAAAAAAATGCGGCGGGATAATTCTGACGGTACAGTATTGATTGTCGAGGGCTT
>CATISA010000060.1 GCA_949529445.1 Alphaproteobacteria bacterium UBA4588 | reverse complement strand
CTTGTCTTCAAGAAGTCAAATGTTTCTAACCTGTCAGGTAGCCTATCAAAGACAATTGATGGTTCTTACCTCCAGTAGTCACTCACGAATATTTTAAGAAAGCAGGGGTATCTTTTTTATCGAAGAGCCCCTGCTTTTTAAGTTCTATTGTTTTTGAATTCAGGCACGCTATGACTGATCTTACATGTAACAACCTTTCAATGACCTTCACAAACCCCCAAACTGGTGCAGCTGTGGAAGCTCTTAAAGATATTAATTTCACCTTAAAGCAAGGAGAACTCCTGTCCGTGCTTGGACCTTCAGGGTGTGGCAAAACAACCCTACTCAATATTATAGCCGGATTTGTTAATCCAACAGCAGGCATGATATCTCTTGGTGATATGACCATAAAAGGTCCTGGGGTAGAACGTGGCATGGTGTTTCAGCAAGGCGCCCTTTTTGAATGGCTGCCTGTCGCCAAAAATGTTGATTTTGGCCTTCGGATGAAAAAACAGGACGAAAAAGAAGCTGTTGCACTTGTTGAAAAATGGCTCGACATTGTTGGCTTGCAAGGCTTTGGTGATACACCTACCTATCAATTATCTGGCGGCATGCAGCAACGTGTTGCACTGGCAAGATGCCTAGTAAATGACCCAGATGTTATCTTGATGGACGAGCCGCTTGGCGCGCTTGATGCGCTGACACGCGAGAAGATGCAGTCTCTTGTTCTGGAATTATGGAAAGAGACTGGCAAGACTATCATGATTATTACCCATTCGGTTGAGGAAGCGCTCCTGCTTGGTGAACGTCTATTTGTGATGGCACCACGACCGGGCCGCATCCATAAAGAATATCGTTTACCATTTGCAGAACAGGGACTGAAAAAGTCACTGCGAGATATAAAACAAGATAGTGAATTTGGAGAAATCCGTGAGGAGATTCTCACTATGATCTGGAATATGGAAGAGGAGATCATGGGCGGTGTTTGAGTGGCTTTCACAGGAACGGGCATTTATTGCCGGATTTTTGGTCATCGCACTGATGATCAGCTTTGGTTTTTCGCTTATCATTGGCTTGAAACAGTCTGTTTTGCGCGCAAATGATGAGGTTTTTGGTGACCCTGATCGTACGAGGGGTGGGTGGTACTGGTCAGTCTGCGGTGCTTCTGCCCTACTCCTGATATGGTTTTACTTCTCATGGGAGGTCGGGCGCGCCTACTTCCCCAAAGCAGCAAATGAAATCTGTCAGGTTGCAAAAATCGAGGAGAGTATTTCACCAATCAATGCGGCTATGCCTATCGGGTCGCGTTATTACAAATCAACTGACCTGATTATTCGGAACACAAAACAGCTTGATAGCCTCGAAGCCGCTTTGCCTGCTGATTTGTTTTCATCCCAGGAAATATCACAGCTTCTGTTGGTTATAAGCCAAACGCGCCAGATTATTGCCGCCTTCTCACACCCCGATAACCAAGATCCACAATCACAAAAAGCGATTGCAAATCTCGCGGCTGAATTCGACTTTCTGTCCGAAGATGTTTTGGCCGGATATGACGGATATGAGCCAACTGCAGAAGCTTTGCTACAACCAAAATGGGGGGTAACCGAAGTTGAAATCCCTCTCCTACCGTTAACGCCGCGCGGTGTATTATTTGATAACATCTCGCTAAAAGCAAAATCTCTTGCTGATACATTTCTGAAATTACGCAGCAATTCTGCGGAAGCAGATAAGCTTATTGCAAAAACTAAATCTGATATCAAAATACTAAAAGACGCTAATAATCAGACGCAAGGGTCTGAACTCTATCTCAAAAATAGAGCAGCTTATGTCAAGGCAGTTGAACGTATTTTCAAACGTGTTGATGATGGTACTATTTTTCCACCAGAAGCGCTGACGCCGCTTTACATGTCGTTACAAAATTTCGTGGCGTCTGTTGATGACATGAAAGGTGGCCTAGGGTTCATTGACGCTGTGTTTCTACCTGGTGATAGAATCGTGAAGTCCCGCACGCAATGTACCGAACAGGGACCAGGTCGGTGGCTTCCAAAACCAACAGATGTCGTGGCAACATTTGCGCAGCTTGCCAACCCAGATATAGCGTCTGGTGGTGGTTATAAAGGTACCACCCTTCTTTGGTGGAAATGGCTAGAAATATCAGATGTCGTTGACTTCTTTATACCGGATTCGATGATTGATATGCTTCCTGGAAGCTATGGCAAGCACAGTGTAGACGGCACGTTCGAGCCTAGCTTCAAAGATAATCTGTTACGCCTCGCTAAGGGTGAAATAGACTTAGGTGCTATCCCAATGCTGGATGGTCATATCTGGGATTCACTCTTCCGAGTGCTAGTCGCGATGGGCGCAGGTATTCTATTCGGTGTTCCGCTTGGCATTTACATGGGCGTATCGCGTTTTTTCAAATCTTTCTTTGATCCCCTCATAGAGCTCTATAGACCTGTTCCACCGCTTGCATGGGCACCGCTTATCCTGACAATTTTTGGGATTCAGGATGATGGAAAAATCTTCCTGCTCTTTATGGTTGCCTTTGCCATAATGGTAATTTCAGCCCGCACAGGCGCCTCCGGCACACAGCTCTCTAAAATAAGGGCGTCGCATTCTTTGGGCGCAACAGATCAGCAGATTTTACGCTATGTCATCTTGCCTAACGCCCTGCCAGAAATTCTGACAGGCATTAGAATTGCCATTGGTGTATGTTGGGGAACACTTGTTGCTGCAGAAATGCTAGCTGGAACGACAGGTGTTGGATTTATCGAGAATGTGGCTCGCACGGTATCTGATTACGAGCTTATATGGGTAACCATTCTGATTATGGGAATCCTTGGCCTGTTATTCGATATCATGATGCGCTGGGTTATCCAGAAAACAATCCCATGGCGAGGCAAAGGCTAACTAGCCCTTGCCATAATAAAGTGCGACAACATGTTCTGCCTCAGCAAAGAACAACCAGCGTTCAACGCCAACACCAATGAGATGCATCACACATGATAGCATGACAAAACCGGCTGTCTGGCCTGTGACGATGGCAAGACCAAGGCAGATAAAAGGAAGAAGCCCGCCGGCGAGCAAGGCAATCTGACGAAGCCGGGCGGCATGTTTACGGCCAATTTCAAACACCATTTCAGTCATCAGGTAATTTTGTGTCATATGTGGTTTTTCAAATAATTTTACAGATGAAAACCCAGTAAGGCCGGTTGCAGTAGCAGTTGTTGAACCATCATGTGATAGGCTAGTGCGTG
Organism: Alphaproteobacteria bacterium UBA4588; assembly: GCA_949529445.1. GTDB lineage: Bacteria > Pseudomonadota > Alphaproteobacteria > Puniceispirillales > Puniceispirillaceae > UBA4588. Next base: position 22,192 of record CATISA010000060.1, on the reverse strand, counting down.
ACGCTCTCTGCCACCAAAGAAGCTTGAACACCCACGCCAGTACCAAACCGCCAAAGGCAAGATAGACATGATAGCGGGTTGGTGACACAGCCGCGATAACAGCCATACCTGTTGATATTGAAAAACCCAGATAACACAACACTGTTAATTTTGTATGCCACCGCGGCACTGGTTTAATCTGCGCATAAATCATAGCGGTAGCAATGATCGTCAGTAGGCTCAGTACAAGACAGCTACCTGCCATCCATGGCAGAATAACACCTGATGTAAGATATATTCCAAGAATGGCAGCAAAACTAACACAAGTAATGACCGCTAAAATACCTTCGCGTGATAACCAGCTTGTCCGCCATTGGCTGAAGGCGCGCCATGCCCTCTGAGGATTGCCAAGATGCAAGGTAGATGACAAAAGCCCTACCCCCGCAAGAGCAAGACCAATAACCCCCATCAAAATCGTCTGTGGGGTCAAAATGTAATGTCCCATCAAAATAGCAACACATAGCCAGCCCATAATGCCGAACCCTGCGCCTGATGCTGTTGTAAAAAAGATAACAGAGGATGCCGGATGCATATGAAAATTCCCTATATATTAGCTAATGGCATCAAGGGTGCGATCCAGCCACCCCAAAATTCCAGTAGACTGATTATTCTTGGCAAGGCTTACCAAATTTGGCACCTCATCATCACGTGCCTGAGAAGCGCAGCGTGATGTTTTTGTGCGCGGTGGCAAATATTTATTGACCGGTTTATTACCTTGTTCTGGCATAAGATCAAAACCGCCACGATCAGCCACCATTACCGAAACATCTGAAGATGGGTCAGCTAAATCACCAAAATGTCGGGCGTTTGCCGGACATGATTTTACACAAGCAGGCTCTCTATCTTCGACTGGCAGGTTTTCATTGTAAATGCGATCAACACACAAGGTACATTTCTTCATTACACCTGATGCGCGATCCATTTCACGCGCACCGTAAGCACATGACCACGCACATAAGCCGCACCCAATACAATGTTCTTCATTTACTAGCACAATGCCATCTTCCGCTCGCTTATAAGAAGCCCCTGTTGGGCAAACAGTCACACACGGCGCATCATCACAATGCAGGCATGATTTTGGAAAATGGACGATGCGGGCATCCGACGGTTGGGGCGTACCATGGGCATCCATAGGAACGGCTTCAAAACTATGAATGCGATTAAGCCAAGCACCTGATGGTTCACTGCCATAAGCGTCTTGATCAGACAGGGAATTACCATAGCCGCCTGTATTCCATTCCTTGCAATTAACTGCACAAGCATGACAGCCAACACAAATATCAAGATCGATAACAAGACCTAGTTTTTTAGATGGTTCTGGCGGAAGCATTGTCATGATTACCACTCCTGTCCGTAACGCAGCTGGCTATCACCAGGTGTTACTGTAGATTTCTGCGCATCAAAGTTAGGCTCGCTTGTCCCAGCTCCCTTTTCTGCTTTTCGGATACTGACTTTCAGGTCGTACCATGCCGCCTGACCGGTAATCGGGTCTGAATTAGACCAACGCAACCCTTCACCACTTCCCGGCAGTAATTCATGGATAAGATGGTTGAGCAAAAAGCCTTTCTCAGCTTCAGGGGCATTTTTAGATAGACCCCACGCCCCTTTGCGCTTTCCGATAGCATTCCACGTCCACACTGTCCGGCTGTTTACGGCCTCCATTCTGCGGATTTGGACCTTTATCTCACCATGATGTGAGCGCAGATACGCCCAGTCATCATCCACAAGACCAGCTTCATCACAAACTGGACCCGGCACATAAAGTGGGTTGGTTGTATGAATCTGACGCAACCAGGCATTCTGTGAGCCCCAGCTATGATACATCGCTGCTGGACGTTGGGTAATGGCATGAAGAGGATAGGTCCCATCTTCTAGAGCTTCACCTTCAAACGGTGCATACCAGTCTGGAAGTGGATCAAAATTATCAACTATACGCGAACGTAAATGGTCTGGTGGCTGATGTTCCCCATGACCAGCAGCAGCAAGCTGGAATTTTGCAAGAGGTTCGAGCCAAAGCTGGAACGTCACCGGTTGAGGCGCATCATAAAAGCCCAGCTTGACCGCCCAATCCTGATAGGCCTGATTGGCATGTTTGAAGAATCGGGCATCTTCAGGTAGTTCTTCGGACCAGAAACTGCCATTTTCAATATATTTATTAAGCTGTTCAGGGTTTGGCGCGCCACGTCCTGACTGCGTGCCGTCTTCACCGCGAAACCCTGCCAGAGGACCAATACCTGGCTTGCGTTCATGATTGACAATATAATCTGCATAATCTGAAAATTTAGGACTGCCATCATCAGCAGCCATGCCCGGAAGGCCAAGGCGTGCACCAATATCCAGCAATACTGACTGGAAGCCGCGCACATCTCTGTCTGGCTCCATAACCGGCCAGCGGATTGAATCAGCGACCGTATCAGGCTCACAAATCGGGCGATCAAGAAGCGAGATACAATCATGTCGTTCAAGATAGGTTGTATCCGGCAAAATAAGGTCGGCATAAGCAACCATTTCTGAATCATAGGCATCAGAATAAATGATTTTCGGGATGACATAATTGCCATCATCATTTTTAGCTTCCAGCATTTCCATAACGCCACGCGAATTCATCGATGAATTCCAAGACATATTTGCCATATACATGAACAGCACATCGACAGGATAAGGGTCGCCTGCATAGGCGTTCGAGATTACCATATGCATCATGCCATGAGCTGAGAATGGCGCATCCCAGCTATAGGCCTTATCAATACGTTGCGGTGTTCCATCTGCATCGACAAGCAGGTCTTCTGGGCCTTGAATATAGCCAAGTGGTGGGCCTGAAAGGGTTTTACCCGGTCCCTGCCCGCGTCCTGGCTTGGGATGCGCTGTTGATGGTTTTGGATAGGTCGGCTTAAACCGGAACCCGCCGGGACATTCAACAGACCCAAGCAGGATTTGCAGCAAATGAATTGACCGGCATGTCTGGAACCCATTAGAATGCGCCGAAATACCGCGCATTGCATGGAATGATACAGGCCGGCCAATCATCTTGTCATGTTTTTCGCCCTTCCAATCCGTCCAAGGCGTATCAATCGTGATTTCTTCTTCAAATGCGACATGTGCCAACTGAGCGGCAATTTGCTTAATTTGTTCAGCTGAAATCCCAGTTGTTTGCGCAACAGCCTCAGGCGCGTATTTGCTATCCAGATATTTATCCATCATTAACTGAAATGCCGGCACTGCCGTCTGGCCAGATTGGAGCGTGATCTCCCCTGACATATGAGGGGTAACCCCGGCTTTGTCATAGGCTGTTGGCTTGCCTGTCTTTCTGTTCCAGACGAGTGCCTTACCATCCTCATCACGCGCGAACAGACCATCATCTGCGCCGCCTGGGTTTTTTATCACCAGCCATGGCGCGTTGGTGTAGCGGATAAGATAATCAATATCAATTTTACCGGCTGCCATTAACTCATGGATAAGTGCCAGCACAAATAATCCATCTGTTCCTGGCGTAACAGGCACCCATTCATCAGCGATCGCATTATAACCTGTACGAACAGGGTTCACAGCAATGATTTTTGCCTCGCGTTCTTTCAACCGTGATAAGCCCATTTTGATGGGATTACTATCATGATCTTCTGCAACACCAAAAATCATGAACAGCTTTGTCCGGTCCCAATCAGGTGAGCCAAATTCCCAGAACGCGCCGCCCATTGTATAAATACCGGCCGCTGCCATGTTCACAGAACAAAAACCACCATGTGCTGCAAAATTATGCGTGCCAAACATTTGCGCCCACCATCCGGTGAGGCCTTGGGACTGGTCACGACCGGTAAAGAAGGCGAGTTTTGCAGGATCTGTCTCACGGATGGGCTGCAGCCAGTCTGTTGCTGTCCGCAATGCTTCTTCCCATGAAATAGCTTCAAATTCACCCGCACCGCGCGGACCAACACGCTTCATCGGCGTTGACAAACGCGATGGTGCGTAATGCTGCATAATACCCGCACTACCCTTGGCACACAGAACACCCTGATTGACAGGATGGTCACGATTTCCTTCTATATAGCGTACTTTGCCATCTCTGAGATGAACATTAATACCGCATCGGCAGGCACACATATAACAAGTGGTTTTACGAACCTCATCAGAAACATGTGGCGAGGTATCAATGCTATGCTGAGTCATAATGCTGGGAATCCTTGCAAGAATACTAGAACCACAATAGGAGCCGTTGCCAAGGGGGTCAAACGCCGTTTTTAGGAAAACACATAAAAACACTGCCAAACACTAAAAATTTTTCTAGAAGCAAAAAAACGCTATGTGAAGCGACTTAAAATCTTCTGTTCAGCTCGCACATTTACGAGATTTGCCGCCAGCACAATAAGTGCGCCCACAATCACCGACAATCCAATCTGTTCATCATATAGGACAAACCCAATTGCGGCCACAAGCGGCAGCCGGGTAAATTCAAGCGGTGTTACAAGTGTTGCTGGCGCAATGCCAAGCGCAGACGTAATGCAGAAATGAGCGACAAGACCACAAACGCCAACAAGCATCACCCAAAGAATGTCAGTGCCTGTTGGCAATGTAATATCACTGTCAAAACCAGCGCACACCAAACCAAATACAGCCTGCATAACAGTAAGCCAAAACAGTATACAGGTTGTTGTCTGCGTAATTGTTAGCTTTTTGGTTGCCAAGGTAGCACCGGCGAACCCCAAGGCACATAGACAAGCTGCAACAAGCGCAAAATCAAGTGAGGAAAAATCAGGCTTTGCAACAAGCACAATGCCGGCGAAGCCAGCAATTGCAGCAAAGGCACGCGCCGCAGTCAGCTTTTCTTTCAAAAATAATGGTGCACCGATTGCTACCCAGAGAGGCGTTGTAAATTCAAAGGTAAACATTTGTGCCAAGGGAATAAATAAAATGGCATAAAACCATAAATTTTGACCAAAAAAATGACAGAGATTACGGGTCAGATGTAGACCCATTTTCTGTGTATTAATCTGCTGTAATGTTCCTGCTGACCACGCAAATCCCAGCACTAATAAAATACCAAATAGTGACCGGAATGTCATAATCTCGAAGGTATCAAGATTGGTTGCAAGCGTCCGGCCTGCAATTGCCATCAGCGCGAATGAAACAACTGCTCCCAGCATATAGAAGACGGCTTTGACAGGCACACTAACAGGCAGTCGAGCGATAGGGTCAATCATTACGCCATACCCTTAAATTCTGTAAATACAGAACCAACAGCAAGGATAACAACAATCACCAGACTAAGAGCCATTGCAATATTGATTCGTCGCTGCGTAGTGGCATTCAGGTTAAGGCGGTGAAGGCGCACTCCGGCTGCAAGCCAAATCAGATGAAGCGGTATCCAAATTATATTCATGATGATGAGCTTTGCGCCTGTTTCAAACAGAAAATTATCCGGTGCAAAAAGAAAACTCGTAAATAATGCCGTATTCACTGCATAGGCTTTGGGATTGATAAGTTGTAATAGGATGCCAGCCCCAATTCCGGGTCGACTCTGGGCTTCAACAAATGAAATTTTGGCACCGGCAAACGCAATACGTGCCGCAAGATAAAACAAATATGCCGTCGATAAGCTAAACAGAATAATCCGAATAACCGGCAGTGAGAATAGCGCGGCTGCAAGTCCTGTAATCACAGCAAGACAAACAAGGTTCGTGCCAATAAATAGGCCAGTTACATAGCGGATTCCCGCATTATATCCATAGGCAGAGCCAACACCGGCTGTTGAGAGAACCCCTGGCCCCGGCGTAATAATGAGAAAAAACACAGCAAGCGCAAAAGCCAGCATAATAAACTTTCCTTTTTCCTAACAGGACCAGCGCCCTCATCAGAGCCAGCTGCATTGTTACACTCAGCACATAACGCCATTTCAGCGCATATTATGTAAGCTATTACCCACCAGGGGTGCCTTAGGCTTCATTAGTCATTGCCATTAAATAAAGATCAAAGGATAGCTATCTCAACAAGCCTTTTATCACAAACTCACTCCTACTCTAGTCTCAACCTCAAAAAAAACGCCACATAAAACATGCAGCGTTTTTTTAAAAGGGGTAATAATGTAAAAACACTAACGCTTGGAGAACTGGAAGCTCTTACGCGCTTTTGCCTTACCATATTTTTTACGTTCAACAACACGTGGATCTCTTGTCATGAAGCCACCAGCTTTCAGCACAGGGCGAAGACCAGGCTCAAAATATGTTAGGGCACGGCTAATACCATGACGGATAGCGCCCGCCTGACCAGACAGACCACCACCAACGACCGTTGCCATCACGTCAAACTCACCAACACGCTCGGTTGTCTCAAATGGCTGCTGTAGCAGCATCTGGAGAACAGGACGCGCAAAGTAACGTGTTACATCACGACCATTAATAATGATCAGCCCAGACCCGCGCTTCAACCACACACGCGCTGTTGCATTTTTGCGGCGGCCGGTTGCGTATGAACGGCCCTGTGCATCAATCTTTGGTTCAACCGGCGCAGCAGCAGATTGTTCTGCAGGTGTGTCTGTTAACACACCAAGAGCTGCCATACCTTCGGCTTCTGGAGCCACTTCAACTTGCGTTTCTTCAGCCATGACTACCTCTTATTCTTTGGGTTCATACTGGCAACATCCAGCGTTTCTGGTTGCTGGGCAACATGCGGATGTTCTGCACCAGCATATACATGCAAGTGTGTCATCGCTTTGCGACCAAGTGGACCGCGCGGGATCATGCGTTCTACCGCTTTTTGTATGACACGCTCGGGGAACCGTCCATCTAGCAATTTATCAGCCGTACGCGACTTGATACCGCCCGGATACCCTGTGTGCCAGTAATATGTTTTCTGGTCACGCTTTTTGCCTGTCAGCTTCACTTTTTCAGCATTGATAACGATAACATGGTCACCGCAATCCATATTAGGTGTATAAGTCGGCTTATGTTTGCCGCGCAAGCGCATAGCAAGCAGTGACGCGAGCCGGCCTAGAACAACATCCTCGGCATCGACAAGAATCCAGTTCTTTACGATGTCTTTTGGTGTTGCCACATAGGTACGTGGTAATGGCATCTTTTTCTCTCCAAACCGTCTAGCCTAGTGCCTGTTAAGATGGTTACTCAACCACACATCATTAGCGCACCAAACAAAGAAAGCTTGATATAACGGGACAACAGGGAGAGGTCAAGCTGTTAATTTTTAGAATTTACTAATTTTATAAATAAATTCAATTAATTAAATATACGGTATTATTATACCGTATAAAAATACCTTTTTTCGAGACTGATATCTTGTTCATAAGTGTTCTCAACCCCTCGCCATTCATTCCTCAATATCTTTCAATTGCATTTGACCCACAAGATACCCATTTCGTATAAGGATTGGGATAGCGCGCCTTCACGGGCGAGCATGTTTTACAGCTGCCCATTGAGAGACTAATGATAGTTCTGATTGATAATTACGACAGCTTTACATGGAATCTCTGGCATTTTCTGTCAGATTTAGGCGTTGAGGTAAAAACTATCCGCAACGACGCCGCCACATGCGCAGAAATTCTGGCGATGAACCCGCATGGTATCGTTATCTCACCTGGTCCGGGTGTGCCAAGAAATGCTGGTATGATCGAAGATCTAATCCGGGCTGCCGCTGGCAAGGTCCCTCTTCTGGGCGTCTGTCTTGGTCATCAGGCTATCTGTACAGCCTTTGGCGGAACATTAACTCATTTTACGCCGCCTATGCATGGCAAGCTATCGCGTATCCAGCACGATAATACAGGTGTTTTTGAGGGGCTAAAAGATAACTTCATTGTTACGCGCTATCATTCTTTGATTGTCGATGGAAAACATATTCCAGATGTGTTACGCGTAAATGCCCGTACCGAAGACGGTAAAATCATGGGACTTCAGCATAAAGAATTTCCAATTTTTGGTGTCCAATTCCATCCGGAGTCTATTGCATCCTCCGGCGGCTACCGTATTTTGCGCCGGTTCCTTGAGCATACGGGCTTCAATAATCTGGCAGATAATGCAGCAATTGATACCCTAGAGGCGCAGCTTCTCAAACTTGATGAAAAATTTCCGGAGCAAGTCCATGTCTGAGCGTCTTACCGCCCTCACCCACCAGATAATCGAAGGTAATATACTGTCCTTCAATGAGATGAGTATCGCCTTTGGTGAAATCATGGATGGTAATGCCAGCCCGGCTCAGATGGCGGCGTTTAGCGTTGGGCTAAAAATGCGCGGTGAGACACCTCATGATATTGCCGCCGGCGCCGCGGTATTACGACAACGCGCGCTCACCATAACACCGCCACAAGATTCTGTTGATATCGTGGGGACGGGTGGTGATGGTATCGGCACCTTTAATATTTCTACCGCAACGGCCTTTGTTATTGCAGGATCAGGTGTTCCTGTCGCAAAACACGGTAATAAGGCTGTTTCCTCGAAAAGTGGCGCGGCTGATGTGTTATCAGCTCTAGGAATTACAATAGATTGTCCGTTTGAGCGTCTGGAAACATCCCTGCGAGACGCTCATATCTGTTTTCTTATGGCGCCACGCCATCATGCCGCCATGCGTCATGTTGGGCCTGTTCGGGCAGATTTGAAAATCAGAACTATTTTCAATCTGCTTGGACCATTGTCAAATCCGGCTCTGGTTAATCGTATCATGGTTGGGGTTTATGATGCTCATTGGCTACGACCATTTGCAGAGGCCCTTAAACAGCTTGGAACAAGCCATGCGTGGATTGTACATGGTGCAGATGGCCTTGATGAGATGAGTACAACAGGCGAAAATCAAATTTGTGCTCTCATAAATGGTGTCATTTCTCACTTTACCCTCCACCCCGAAGAGTTAGGCATAGCAGTGACCAGCATTGATGCCCTAAAAGGCGGAGATGCAAATGTAAATGCAGCAGCGCTTCGCAAAGTACTTGACGGAGACGCAGGGCCTTACCGCGATATTGTTCTATTAAATGCAACTGCTGGGCTGGTAGCAACAGGACATGAAAGTGATATGAAGACAGCTCTTGCGCGGGCGCAGGACTCTCTTGATTCAGGCGCGGCACGCACCGCCCTTAACAGGTTGATAGATATTACAGGAACAGGCAGTTAAAATGGCAGATATCCTCGCCAAAATAATGGCAGCAAAGCGCGATGAGGTTACAGCGCTCAAACGCCGTTATAGCCTTTCTATGCTTGATGAAATGGCGGCGGCGGCATCTGCGCCGCGCGGCTTCACTAATGCCCTTATTGCTGCGTCAGATTCAGGTTATGGGTTAATTGCCGAGCTCAAAAAGGCCTCTCCATCCAAAGGTCTTATCCGGGCTGATTTCTCTCCTGCGCCACTCGCCAAAGCCTATGAGGAAGGCGGCGCGACCTGCTTATCTGTACTAACAGATGAGCGCTGGTTTCAGGGGTCAGATGATTATCTTGTAGCCGCGCGGTCTGCAGTATCCCTGCCATGCTTGCGTAAAGATTTTATGCTGGATCCGGCGCAGATAATTCATTCACGCGGCCTTGGAGCAGACTGTATTTTGCTTATCATGGCAGGGCTAGATGATGGACAAGCAGCTGAACTAGAAGCAACGGCACTTAATCTGGGTATGGATGTTCTCATCGAAACACATAATGCTGATGAAATCGAAAGAGCCGCCCTACTAACATCACCTCTTATCGGGGTAAATAATCGTAATTTGAAAACCATGGATATCTCGCTTGATGTGGGCAAGGCGATGTTACCTCTCCTGCCCCGCGGACGCATTGCTGTTGCGGAAAGCGGCCTGTTTTCTGCAAATGACCTTGCAGATATGGCATCAGCCGGTGCGCGTTGTTTCCTGATCGGTGAAAGCCTGATGCGCCAGCAAGATGTTGCAACTGCAACAGCCGATATTTTATCGAACCCTGTGCCGAAAGCCTCTTTATCGTGAGCAACAGATTGACCCATTTCACCCAAGATGGTCGCCCGCAAATGGTAGATGTCGGCCACAAAGAAGAAACAGAACGGGTAGCAATTGCCAAAGGGTCAGTAAAAATGTCGCCTGAAACACTCACTCATATCGCTGATAAAAATATCAAAAAAGGTGATGTTTTATCTGTTGCGCAGCTTGCCGGTATTATGGGTGCAAAACATACAGCCAGCCTTATTCCCCTCTGCCATCCCCTTGCTCTCAGCCATGTTAATGTATTCATTACAATTAACAATGAATCTCATGCCCTTGATATTACCTCAGAATGCAAGATAACAGGTAAGACTGGGGTGGAAATGGAAGCACTCACAGCTGTGTCTGTTGCCGCCCTTACAATTTACGATATGTGCAAAGCCATAGACAAAAATATAGTTATATCTGATATCCGCCTCACCCATAAATCAGGCGGCAAATCTGGTCGATTTGATGCTGAATAAGCCTCTCATGCCAGTCGCAGAGGCGCTTGCGCAGATTTGTGAAATGCTGCCCCTACTGCCGGCTGAGCAATGTGACGTAACTGAAGGCCTTGGGCGTCACTTGGCACAAGATGTTGTCGCCGAAATAACCCATCCTGCAGCTCATATTTCGGCAATGGATGGCTATGCTGTTGCGGCTAGCTCAGGCCTTAATTCTGGAACAATTTATAACGTTATCGGAGAAGCTGCTGCGGGTAACCCCTTTAGCGGACGTATCGGACAGGGAGAGGCCATCCGCATTTTTACCGGCGCTTATCTCTGTGCAGGTGCTGACACCATTCTCATTCAAGAAGAAATAGAGACACTCTCTGCTGGACATATCACCATCACAAAAACAGCACAAGCTGGACAATTCGTGCGTCCTGAGGGCCTTGATTTTACTGCTGGAAATTGTCTCCTGCCAGCAGGAAAATGCCTAACTGCTCGCGATATTACGCTCGCTGCGCTTGCAGGCTGCAAGACAATCCAGGTGAGACGACGCCCTCAGATTGGGATTCTGTCGAGCGGTGATGAGCTTGTCTCGCCAGGCGAGCGTCCTCAAATTGGTCAGCTTATCAACTCAAATAGCCTCTTTCTCCATCAGCTGGTAACCCTTAGCGGCGGCACTGCTGTTGATTTTGGGATTATTCGTGACAAAAAAGGGGCTTTGATAAAGGCAGTTGAGGCAGCAGGCCCACTTGATTTACTGGTCACGACTGGCGGCGCATCAGTTGGGGATCATGACCATATCGTATCTGACATTATGGCAGCAGATGGCGGGCAGATTGCCTTTTGGAAAATTGCAATGCGTCCAGGAAAGCCTCTAATTTTCGGTAAAATCGGAAACACTGCTTTGTTAGGGCTACCAGGAAATCCGGTATCAGCTGGTGTCTGCGGTCTTGTGTTCCTGTACCCCGCTCTTCAGTCAATGCTCGGGGACCAATTAACGCCAAGACATGCAAACGCAGTGCTTGCAACGCCCCTTCCCGCCAATGATCGGAGGCAGGATTATTTGCGGGCCTATTTTGTTACACAAGATGATGGAAGCATTGTTGTTACGCCTGCGCCACAGCAAGATTCATCAATGCTTCGAACATTTGCAAAGGCTGACTGCCTTATTGTCCGTCCGCCGTATGCTCCTGAGGCTTCTGACGGCACTATTGTGCCGATATTGCCCTTCCCCCCTGGTATTTAAAGAACAGCAATACCCAAATATTCTTGCTTTGTTCTTTTTTTTGCATTAGAACAAAGTCAGAACATATAGTGCTCACCACTCTATGAGCATGATTTTGACCCTTTTGGTGGAGGCTTACATGCTGACCCGCAAACAACATGAGTTGCTGGCATTTCTTGTCGCATCTTCGCAGAAGAGCGATGTAACACCCTCTTTTGATGAAATGAGAGAGGCCGTGGGCCTAGCAAGCAAATCAGGGATTCATCGGCTGGTGTCGGCTCTTGAGGAGCGTGGCTATATTCGTAGGCTTGCTAATAAGGCGCGTGCAATCGAGATTCTGCGCACGCCCTCAGATATACAAATGGATATCACTGCTTCTAATGAAACAGATAATGTTATCCGCCCTGCCTTTGGCTCTCCTGCATCTGTAAAAAACACCAAACAAGCTGATAGCAGTCTTGGTAAAACAATTGACTTACCGCTTCTTGGTCGTATCGCAGCAGGCACGCCAATTGAGGCTCTATCAGACCCATCTGCTACCTTTTCTGTTCCAGAGGCCCTAATTTCAAGCGGTGAACATTTCGCGCTTGAAATTGTAGGTGATTCAATGGTTGAAGCAGGCATCCATAATGGTGATACAGTAATCATCAAACGCACTGAAATTGCTGATAGTGGTGATATTGTTGTAGCTCTCATCGAAGAGCAAGAAGCAACCTTAAAGACATTACGCAAAGAGCCAGGTCGTATTGGACTTGAGCCAGCGAACCCAAATTATCAAACTCGTTATTTTGAAGCAGAGGCTGTGCGTATTCAAGGCCGGCTGACTGGTCTTATTCGTCGTTATTAAGTTTATGTCTGCGCAAAATATGTTCGGCAAGACCTGATGATGTCTTATTGCTGACCAACCGATATGGGCTTCCAATATAGGTCTGATAAAACAAACATATCGCAGAGCAGAGAAAAATTCCGCTTATGATGGACGGACTGTAAGGCAAAGAGGTGAATGGCTTAAGCGGATTTAGCATCATATGATGCATCAAAATACCAGCCGCCAGAACAAAAACACCATAAATTACAGGGTCAGCCACAGATATTTTACGCATCTGCAGTGCACATTCTGTGCGGTTCATGCTATAAAGGATCCCTTGCTAAAACCACTATGCACAGCAGATGGTGTGCTAACGATTGCTACCATGAACAATAATCTAGACAGGTTAATAAAAGATGAGCGTTGTCACCCGTTTTGCCCCCTCACCAACTGGCTATCTTCATATTGGAGGAGCACGTACAGCGCTATTCAATGCGCTATATGCGGCACATCATGGCGGCACTTATCTCGTACGTATTGAAGATACAGATAAGGCACGCTCGACTGATGACGCTGTAAAGGCCATCCATGACGGTTTAGCATGGCTTGGCTTAGAGGGGGACAAACCTGCTGTCATGCAATCTACTCAAGAAGCGCGGCACCGAGAAGCCGCCGTAGCCATGCTTGATGCTGGCACAGCCTATCGGTGTTATCTTACGGATGAAGCATTAGACACTATTCGCACAGAAGCGCGCGCTGAAGGAAAGCCTGTCCGTTCGCCCTACAGAAACCCTGACAAAGCGCCCCCATCACACGATGTGCCCTTTGTGGTCCGGTTACGCATGCCAGATGATGGTGAGACAGTAATTGATGATCTAGTTCAAGGTCGCGTTACCGTTAAAAATGAAACGCTGGATGACCTTGTCATGCTCAGAAGCGATGGGTCGCCGACATACATGCTCGCTGTTGTTGTAGATGACCATGATATGGGTATCACACATGTATTACGTGGCGATGACCATCTTAATAACGCATTCCGCCAGCATCATATTTTTGCAGGTCTCGGCTGGCAACCGCCACGCTTTGGGCATATTCCGCTTATCCATGGGCCAGATGGCGCAAAATTATCAAAGCGGCATGGCGCGTTAGGTGTGGATGCCTATCGTGAGATGGGATTTCTTAGCGAAGCAATAAATAATTATTTGTGTCGGCTTGGTTGGTCCCATGGCGATGACGAGCTTTTCAGCCGCGCTGAAGCTGAACAATGGTTTGATAGTGATGGTATTGGCAAATCTCCCGCCAGATTTGACATGGATAAGCTACGTTCAGTGAATGCCCATTGGCTCCGGCAACTATCTGCTGATGCGCTTGCAGATGATATTTTAAGCCATACGTCACACAGCCCTCCTGCAGCATCGAGAGGCTGGCTTATTGCACTCGCACCGCTTCTGGCAGAACGGGCCCATACACTGGATGAACTTCGAGCGTCGGCTGGCTGGTTGCTGCATGATGGCGCCCCTTCACCTGATGAGGCAGCAGAAATCATCCTTAACCAAGAGGCTATTGCGCGCCTAAAGCTGTTTGTAACATTTCTGACGAATGCAGATGATGCAAAAATAGTGTCTTTAGACGCATTTCAATCAGCATTTCAGGAGTTTCTAGCAGAAAATGAGCTCAAAATGAAAGATTTGGGACTGCCGTTACGTGCCGCACTAACGGGAACAAAGGCCGCGCCTTCAATTACCGATATCATTGTGGCACTTGGAAGGGCAGAAACTGTTCTGCGGTTAGAACAAATTTGCAATCGGCAAGACAGTTGATTTATACTTCGCACATAGCTTCTTGTATTTTCAAGAGACCAAACACGATTGAAAGATGAAAAGACCATGGTTCAGAAAGAGACAGTAACGAATAACATGACGTTGACAGACAATGCCTCAGGAGCAAGCATTGAATTGCCTGTTCTTTCTGGTTCAGTTGGTCCGGATGTTATTGATGTCAGAAAGCTTTACAGCTCAACCGGTAAATTCACTTTCGATCCAGGCTATGGTGTGACAGGCTCTTGTTTATCTGCCCTTACCTATATTGATGGTGAAGAGGGCATCCTGCTTCATCGAGGATATCCTATTGAACAACTTGCTGAAAAATCATCCTTTTTAGAAGTTGCCTATCTGCTTTTGAATGGTGAATTGCCAACCAGTCTCGAACATACTGAATTTGTGGATGCTATTACCAATCACACCATGGTCCATGAACAGCTTTCAACATTTTTCCGCGGGTTTCGCCGCGATGCTCACCCGATGGCTATTCTATGCGGTGTTACAGGCGCATTATCAGCATTTTATCACGATTCAACAGACATTACCGATCCTGTGCAACGGATGATTGCCTCTCGCCGTTTGATTGCTAAAATGCCAACACTTGCTGCGATGGCGTATAAATATTCCCTTGGACAGCCATTTAATTACCCGAAAAATTCTCTATCATACGCAGAAAACTTTCTGCAGATGTGTTTTGCTGTTCCAGCCGATGATTATATTCCAGACCCTATTTTGGCTGATGCTATGGATAAGATCCTTATTCTGCACGCAGACCATGAACAGAATGCCTCAACGTCAACAGTCCGCCTTGCTGGCTCATCTGGGGCTAACCCATTTGCCTGTATTGCTGCCGGCATTGCCTGTCTGTGGGGCCCCGCACATGGCGGCGCAAATGAAGCTGTGCTCACAATGCTGAATGAAATTGGCGATAAAAGCCGTATTGGTGAATATGTCAATAAAGCACGTGATAAAGATGATCCGTTCCGCCTCTTTGGGTTTGGACACCGCGTTTACAAGAATTTTGATCCACGCGCCAGAGTGATGCGCGACTCCTGTCATGAAGTTCTGAACAAATTAGGGATTAATGACCCCCTACTTGAACTAGCGATGGAACTAGAAGAACTTGCGTTACGCGATGAGTATTTCATTGAAAAGAAACTTTATCCGAATGTTGATTTCTACTCAGGCATCATTCTGAAAGCGATGGGCTTTCCTACATCCATGTTCACCGTGCTGTTCGCTGTTGCCAGAACTGTTGGCTGGATTTCACAATGGAAAGAAATGATTGAAGATCCGGCTCAGCGTATTGGCCGCCCTCGCCAGCTTTATACTGGCCCGGTTTCACGCGATTATACACCTATCTCAAGTAGATAAGCGTTATCCTAGCCTGGGTTTTAATTTGAGTTCCCGCGCGACACACCGTTCGCGAGCCCTTTTTTATGACTTACAGAATATGTTTAAGACAAGATTGTAGGCTCGAGACAAAATCCGGCTCATCCGTGCGCAACACCCCTCGAAGCCGCTTAGATACATCATCCAACTCGCCTCTGCGCGCTTCATATTGCTCACGCTCCTTTAGCAGTGCCGCAACAAGATTATCATGAGTTACCTGCTGAGTTAACAGCACAGGATAATGTGCTTCTGCCAGAATGATATCAGGTAATACAGGCGTTGTAAGCGAGACAAACATTTGTGCAAACAGCCTATCAAGCCAAGAAAGCGTATAGCATACAGTGCCTGGCAGGCCTGCAAGAGCTGCTTCTAGCGTAACCGTTCCAGATACACATAACGTTGAAGACGCCCGGGTCAGACTTTCACTAACCGCACCCTTATCATCAAGAATTGACAAATGCTTAAGTGAGGATTCTGTGCAGATTGCCTCAATGCGTGGCCGCAAATATGGCAATGTTGGTAAGCAGAATTGCGCCCATGGATTGTAGTCTTTCTGGTATGTTTCGCAAGCCTGCAAAAATACTGGCAAATGAGTTATTATCTCACGGCGCCGACTCCCCGGTAGAAGGCAGATTAAATTCTTGTCACGCTTAGTATTGTTGTGGTGCGAATGCGCCTCTAAATCGCTGCGCCATGCAGCAGGATGCCCAGAAAAAACTGCCTTTACCTTCTCCTGATTGAACAAAGCAGGCTCAAACGGGAAAAGGCAGATCAATCCATCAAAGGCATCTTCAAAACCATTTTTACGCCATTTTCCCCATGCCCATATCGTAGGAGCAACAACATGAATAATAGGAACAGACCAACCTGCAGCGCGCATTCTTTGTTTTAACCTTAAGGCAAAACGAACAGAAAACATCTTTGAATCTATCGTAAAGACAGCATCGGGGCGATCTTGCATTATCTGTTCGAGCAGTCTATCGGACAAAGAGGCAAGCCGCGGCAATGCAACCACAACACCAGCAATACCAATAATACTCAGTTCTTCCATATCCTCTTCGGAGCTTAGCCCTTCTGCCCCCATTTTAGGACCACCCATCCCGAACCAACTACATGGGCCATAAGCACGCTTACAAGCTTGCATCACTTCAGCGCCAAGCGTATCGCCCGAGGCTTCTCCTGCCAGAATAAAAAACCGTCCTGCCATGCCCTACCCCGAATAGTCAGTCGCAAGAAGGGTAATGCCTGCCGCCGTGCTAGCAGTAATCAGCTCATCACGTGGGTCACTTAATCGGCATTTTTCTGCGTGCAGCCCGATAACAGATACACCCGCTTTGATAAGAAGTTCCATTGTCTCACGGCCAAAAACTGGAGGATCGAGCATCATATCTTGGGACACCTTCGCCATTTTTATAAAAGCGATATCCTGTGACTCCGCAACATCCGGACTTATCAACAGATAATCAGTCGCCCGCCTTATCATCTCATTAGTTCCTTCAGCGCCCTCAATTGCAATGACGCGCTGCTTCTGGGTGATGATACATTGACCAACATCAAGTGCGCCAAGCTGATAAAGAGCATCAATGCCTGTTGCAACAGCTTTGTGCTGGCCATCTGATAAGGGTGGGCCGAATATCTCGCCTGAGCTCAGCGTATCAAGACGAAGATAATCAGTTTCGGAAACCATTTGAAAGCCGCGCTCTTCAAAAAAATTACGCACAATTTTTAATGCTTTATCATCACCAGAAAACAATGCCTTACTGATAAGTTTTACAGCATGACTATCAGGCTTAAGGGTGTGTAATGAAGGGCGAACAAATTTTCCGGATAAGCAAATTTTTTGAATATCACGCTCAGCAAGACTATCAAGCAACGCACCAATCTGACCAACCGGGATTTCGAGATACTCAAAATCGCTAAAATCCGCATCAACCTGATTGTTAAGACCAATTATAAAAGGTATCTCTCCTGCGGCACGAGCAGCATGCGCAAGCAAACGTGGCTGGGAGCCTTTGGCAGCAATAATCGCAAGACGCCCCATTTATCAGCCTCTATCGTTCAGGGTGACATAAGGGACGCTTCCCCTTTGTCTCAATAAACTTAACTAATAGGTCAACTACATCCTCACTATCAGCCATCTTAAGACTTTCAAGCCGCTCAGAAAATAAGCCAGTCTCAACAACAAACAAAGTATTGTAGGCGGCCCTTAAGGCTGAGATTTGTGCTGCGGTAAAGCCACGACGGCGCAACCCAATAATATTTAGCCCATCAAGCATCGCGCGGGCACCAACAACAGCGCCAAACGGAATGATATCATCAACAATAATTGACCCACCACCAACAATAACATGACTACCAATACGAACAAAAGGATGCACAGCTGAATAGCCGCCAAGATAAACATGATCACCGAGCGATACATGCCCCGCAATACCTGTTCCATTGGCAAGAATGGCATGATCACCTACAACACAATCATGCGCGACATGCGAGCCTGCCATAAACAGACCATGCTCCCCGATAGTTGTTTCCATTCTATCAAGAGCTGTACCACCATGCATTGAGACATGTTCGCGGATAATATTGTGATTCCCGATAACAAGTCGAGATGGCTCACCTTCATATTTTGAATGTTGTGGTGCAAGGCCGAGAGTTGTGAACGGAAACACTTCACAATGTTGGCCTATTTCAGTATAGCCATCAATGACAACATGACTAAAAATTTTTGTGTTATCATTAATTTCTACATTTTCACCAATTGTGGTGAAGGCGCCAACTGACACACCAGCGCCAAGGCGCGCACCCTGAGCAATAATCGCTGTTGGATGTATTGTTACGTCCTTATCTGTCACCGTCTACCACCATTGCAGAAAAGTCAGCTTGCGCCATTACGATACCATCACTCATTGCTTTACCTGAGAACTTCCACAAAGGTCCTTTTGAGGCAACCTTCTTTACTTGTAGCTCAAGCAATATTCCTGGCGTCACGGGACGCTTAAAACGCGTTTTATCAACTGATGCAAGGAACACTAGCTTGCCATGTTTCGTATCATCCTGAGAGAGCATAGCCAGTGCACCAGCTGCCTGAGCCATTGCTTCAACAATCAGCACCCCTGGCATAATAGGATGTCCAGGAAAATGGCCTACAAAATACGGCTCATTACCGCTAACAGCTTTAATCCCAACAGCAGATTCTCCAGAAATTATATTTTCCAACCTATCAATCAGCAAAAAGGGTGCGCGATGAGGCAGAAGTTTTTCAATCGCAGCATAATCAAGAGGGGGTAATTCAGTCATATTTTAATCCTATCGGGTTAGCATGCGTTACCGCACATTAATCATGGTGGTGAGACTAGCCTTCATCATATTGTATCTCTGGTCGTGGGACCGCTTCATCTAGCGGTGTAACTAAGTCCTTTTCAAGCCTCACTTTTCAGAATTTTTTATCTGCTTACGCAATCGGGCCTGACCGCGCCAAAAATCACGTGCTGGCTGCGCTGGATATCCGATGTAGAGCTGCGGTTTGTCTAAGTCTTTCGTAACACCTGATTGTGCGGCGACAATAATATTATCACCAATCGTAACATGATCAGCTACACCAACCTGACCACCAAACATACAATTTCTGCCAATTTTCGCACTGCCAGCAACTCCAACCTGAGCCGCTATAATTGTATTGTCACCAATCTGCACATTGTGAGCGATATGAACCTGATTATCCAGCATAACATAGGCCCCCAAAATCGTGTCATCCATGACACCTCTATCAATTGTACAGCTCGCTCCGATATGACATCCCTGCTTAATCATAACACGGCCAAAATGTGGAATACGTACGGCCGTTTGGCCTGTGCCTTCAATGCCAAATCCCTCAGTACCGATAGAACATAAATCAGAAATATGGACATCCTCGTCAAGAATGGCATACCGAATAACGGCATGAGCGCCAATGACACAGCGCGCTCCTATCGAAACACCATCATCCAGAACAACGCCAATACCAAGCCTGACATTATCACCAATCTCAACATTCTTACCAATGTAGCAATGCGCCCCAATGGACACATTATCACCTAGAATAGCAGTAGAAGATATGTAGGCTGTTTCATGGTAAGAAGAGGCTTCTTTTGATGCGTCTGCATAAAGGGCACGAGATACAGCAGCAAAGGCAAGACGTGGATTTGTGGCCACTATCACACCCGCTGCTGATGATAAAGCACCTGTAAGATGCGCTTCCAGAGGTGGCGCAACAAGACAGATAAAGCCACTCTTCTGGTCAAGCTGGCTTAGAAATGTTTCATCAGCAATATACACCAGACTCCCGTCACCAGCATCAGCAAGCGAAGAGATATGAGTTGCCATGATACTGCTAGCACCATGGATAAGAACGCCGCCGCAGATGTCAGTTAATGTTGAAAGCGCAAGGGGAACAGGAGTGCCATAAAATCTTGGGTCACCTGACACGATTATCCCCCATTACTCTTGGGTGCCGTTTCGTCAAGCTCGAGCCGCGCATTTTTTGTTCGCTCATTCAAGACTAAAAGAACAGTTTGAGTAATATCTAGCTTATTGCGGAAAACAAGGACATTATCTTTATTAAGTACAAAGTCAAGTTGTTGCTCATTGGCTATTTCAGCTACGATCTTGAGGGCCAATTCTCTTATCTTATTCTGAGCTTGCTGGAAGGCATTATCAAGAGATTGACGGCGAAATTGAATTTGCCGCTGGATTTCGGCAACATCATTCTGAAATTTTTGCACTTCATCACGATAGGCATCCTGGGACATAACATCCTTTTTAGACTGAAGCTCCTGTTCTTTAATAACAAGCTCTGCCTCTTTTTGTGCGAATTCCTCTTTAAATTCAGACCGTTTCCCATCAAGCAGCAGTCTGACCTTTTCAGTGGCTTCAGAGGCTCTTAGTACAGCTGAAATATCTATTGTACCAACTCGTTTGATATCAAAATCAGCATTTTCAGCTGAACTATCCCCTGATACAGACTGCGCTCCTGCGCTCTGCAACCCTGCTATCGACAGCGACAAAGCCACCAGCAATATAGCACAAGGCCGCAAAGCTTCTTGATAAGAAGAAGGGATAATTTTAGCTAGTAATGGCACTCTTAAAAAACGCATCTACTATAATATCCTAGAGACGAGTACCAATATTGAATTGGAACCGTTTCACTTTATCATGGGATGATTTTGAGACAGCATCTGCCCAATAAAATGTCAGAGGGCCAACAGCAGTATCCCACAGGAAGCCCGCCCCAACTGACTGACGCATCGTATCATCTTCCGCTGCAGTCACACCAGAGGGATAGTCTGTATCCCAGACAGAGCCAATATCCGTAAAGACCGTCCAACGAACACCCAAATCATCACTTAAACCGTAACTCGATACGATTTCAGCTGTTGCGGCATACATGTAATTACCACCAACTGATGTATCAACGCCTGTATCTCGTGGACCAATACCCCCTGATGCAAAGCCACGGACGGCACGACCACCAAGATAAAAGCGTGAGCTCTGAGTTATTTTTTCACCCAAACCATCGACAAAACCAGCCTTACCCCGAACACCGAGAATAAAACTATTAAAATTAAGCGGCTTGAAATAGCTTGCTCGCGCTGACGTTTTCAGAAAGGTCACATCACCACCAATGCCAGAGAAAGTCTCGCTAAGCTCGTATAAATACCCTTCTGTTGGGTCAAATCTATTATCTAGTGTTGACCGCCCAATAGTATAGGAAACAGAAGAACGTAACACGTCTTTGTTTTCTTCACCGGTGAGTGATGTTGCGGTTGAATTAGTTTGTGTCGACTCTGCAGATGACAATTGATACCCGATGCGGTGATAATAATCATCTGCAGCATTAAATGCCATGCCCAAATCTATGCCTGACGTTTTTGTTGTTAACGTATCATTCGATAAACTTTGATTGAATAATTCAGCCGAACTTCTCAAATTGCGATCAAGGAAATATGGCTCTGTCAGGCCAATTCTATAATCAGACCGGCTTTCAGAAACTGACGTCGCAAACTTTAACGCACGCCCTGAGCCCAAAAAGTTTTTCTCGTTGAGGCCGAGCGAAACTGTTGATTTATCCAGAGATGAATAGCCAACCCCTATAGAAAAATCACCTGTTGATTGTTCTTCAACATTGATTTTGGCAATGGTCTGATCATCTGTTGAACCGCGTATCGTCTCAACATCAACAGCACTAAAAAACCCAAGATTTCTGATATTCCGAACTGACTTATCCAGTTTTAATTGGTTATAGGGGTCACCTTCTACAATCTCGATTTCACGGCGAACAACACTGTCTCTTGTGCGTGAGTTATTAACAACTTCAATCCGCTCAATATAGTTTTTTCGTCCCTCGCCAATCGAAATTTCAATATCAAGCTCGTTGCCGTCAGCATCTGGATTGACTTGGGGGCGAATATCAACAAAAGCATACCCTAGATTGCCAAGCGAATTTGTAACATTCAGCAAACCTTGTTCTAACCCCTTAACATTATACCAATCGCCTTTTTCTAAAGGAAT
>CATISA010000059.1 GCA_949529445.1 Alphaproteobacteria bacterium UBA4588 | reverse complement strand
TCTCATAGCGGTTATGAAGGGCTAGTTATTGGTCAGAAACGCCGGATGAAGATGGGCGATTTTTTCCATCAACTACACCATCGCTATTATGATTGTAATTATGGAACTGCTGAAGTGCCACTCGATAAATGGCATGGCTCATTTCATGATGGCACTGCTGAAGGTGCAAAAGTCCTCAAACGCTGAGACAAAACGTCAATGAAAGGGCTTTGCTTTCTCATTTTTGCCCTATATGTAATTAAGTGGCTCCTTATGTAAGGAGGCGCTATTTGCTGATAATGGACTTCATATGATGACAAAGCGCCCCGCCCTGAGCGAAGCCGAAATAAGCGATATCATCCAGATGGCATTGTCTGATCATGATAGCTTTTCCCAGATACAACAGCTGTATGGCCTGCCTGAAAAAGAGGTTAAAGTCCTGATGCGCTCATCTTTGAAACGTGGCAGCTATCAAGCATGGCGTAAACGTGTTCGCCAATTCTCGGACCGCCGCGCCCACTACAAATAACAATCAGCTCTCGCCTGACAACCTTTTAGCTAAAATATGTACAGCCCCATCGCGGGAGCCTCCTTTTGATTATTAGCCTGTGTAACGCCAGACGATGTTACATCGGACAACAAATGCCTACTAGCTAGCTTTTTGATAAAAGCCGCCAATCCAAGGTTCATCTGTGCCTGCCATACCTTTTGATTTACCATAAATTTTTTCATCTACAGCAAAGCCAGCTTTTATCAGGATGGCATCTAATTCATCCTCCTGATAATAGGTATAATGTCGTCCAAATTTATCTCGCCTCTCGCCATTCCCCAGCTTGAGAGCCACAAATAACCAGCCCTTTGGTTTTAAGGATGTATGAAGCGCAGAAATAAGGTAGGGGAATTCTGATTTAGAGGCATGGAGTAAGCTAAAATTGGCCCATACCCCATCATAAACACTGTCATCATCAAGCTCAGAAAACAGGGCAACAGAGGCATCAAGCTGATAGAGTTCATTTGCTGTTTTGACCATTTCTACTGAGCCATCACGGCAGACAGGCCGCAGCCCTCCGGCACGCATAGCGGCAGCGGAATCTCCTACCCCGCATCCAAAATCAAGAATATTAGCGCCAGCATCAAACCGGCTCATAAAAGATTTTAGTGTTTTGGTATTAGGAAGCTTATCAACCAATGCCCGATATTTTTCAACATTTTGGTTATATACCTCAATGGTTTCTTTATCGCTCATATCGCACCTCCTTCTGAGCTTTGATGAAACACATATTACGGTATATCGCATAATGAATTATGCCTAGCGTCACTGTGTTTTTACACGATAAATAGTGCTGTCTTTCGTCATCAGTGCATGTTCGTCAAGTCAACAGCCACTCTGCTTCCCACCAACAGTCTTATACTAATATCTAACGCATAACTCTTTGCCGGCGGTCCCACATAATGATAGAACAGCATTATGGACAAAAAACTACAAGACATTCAGGAACAGGCTGCTTTTATGCAGGCAGAAATCGCGCAGATGAGTGAAGAGCTGTATGCTCAGCAGAAAGATATTGCAGCTCTTCGAATGGAAATAACTGTTCTAACTAGCAAACTACAGAGTACACAGGAAAGTGGCATTCTTAGACCAGATGAAGATGTGCCGCCGCCACATTATTAAGACCTATTATTTGACGCATATCCGCACCGCAATTAGCTAGCTGAAACGATTTTAAGGGCGGTCAAACCATCCACAATATATTGCACAGATAAGGCTGCCAAAATAATAGCGGTGATGCGCGAAAATACGTTGGTTACCCGCTGGTCAATTAGGTTTTCAGCAAAAGATGCCACAGTCAGAATACATCCTGTAACAACCATCACCGCCAGCAAGGCTGCATATCCGGTGAGTATCATGGCAAGACCTTTATCAAAATCAGCAGATACAACCATCACCGACATGATAGCAGCAGGGCCTGCCAGAAGAGGGATTGCCAACGGAAAGATAGCCACATTTTCTAGCTCGTCTTCACCTGCATCGCCAATCGGAGATGTTTCCTTCTTTTTGCGGGCTTGGCGCTTACTGTTCAGCATGTCCCACGCCACCAGAAATAGGATAAGTCCGCCAGCGATTTTAAAAGCAGGCTCCCCAATCCGTAAATAATGCAATACCCATGACCCGCATATCGCAAAGAACAGCATGATCATGGTGGCAACGATAGTGGCTTCTATGGCTGCCCGGGTTCTGGCGGCTTTACCTAGATGAGAGGTTACAGCAACAAAAATCGGCGCATTACCAATCGGGTCAACGACTACAAAATAGATAATGAAAGCGGTGATGAATGTTTCTATCACGAACGGACTCTTTTGGTCATAATAAGGGATGGCAGTAAGCGACGAATAGCTTAGGCGCATCATCGCATAAAGGCAATGCGGCATTCATAACAGGGTTTTCGTCGCTCTGATAGAGAAAAAACCATGCCGTGCGCCCGCACAACTCATGGGTATAATGTAAACATAGACAGGATAACCCTTTCGTGCGCGGCAAGAACAGGGCAGACTGCTCTTATAGTTATTTTACCGTTATCGTTAGCCACGTCATTACGAGGAGTATCCCATGTCACTCATCATTGTGCTGAAATTTTTTCACTATATCGCTTTATTTCTTGCAGGTGGCTTAGGCGTTGCAAATAGTCTGCTGGCAAAGGCGCATCAGAAGGCTGGAATGCCGCCTGCCCCACCTGTT
>CATISA010000058.1 GCA_949529445.1 Alphaproteobacteria bacterium UBA4588 | reverse complement strand
GGCTTGCGCATTAATGCCATGCTTAACGGGCAGGGCGCCCTTCGCAATTAGGACTGTTTTTGAGACAGGCTGATAACTGGCATATCAGCAAGGGCTGCATCTCGGGGGTCGTGGCTAACAAGAAGAACGGGCACGCCGCGGGTTTTTGTCTCAGCACGCAGGAGCGCAATATTCTTGGCGCGTGCATTATCATCTAGACTAGCAAATGGTTCATCCAGCAATAATGCTTCAGGTGCAGCTAGTAGCGTGCGCAATAAAGCGACCCGTGATTGCTGACCGCCCGATAATGTGGCCGGATCACGCGGCCCAAAGCCGGCAAGACCTGCTGCCTTAAGGGCCTCTTCTATCATTGTCCGTCTTGATGCACCCCGGTGCTCTCGCGAGAGACCAAAACTGATATTATCGGCAATGTTAAGATGGGGAAATAACAATGGGGTTTGAAACAGCATGCCGACGCGCCGATGCTCGGCGGGCAGCGCTGTGATATCCTTGCCAAAAAGGCTAATATGTCCTGTCGCCTGAAGACCGTTTATCGGCATGCCAGCAATCCAGCGAAGCAATGTTGTTTTTCCCGCCCCGCTTGGCGCTGATATCAGACAGATATCTCCTGCGGCAACTGACAGGCTCAGCGGCGCAAACAAAGGCGCAACGGCAGTGCTGGCATCCGCCTCTGAGAGGGAGAACGAGGCGTTGGTAACATGTAACATGAAATTTTATCTCTATGGTCTCATTTCAGTACGGGTGCGCCCCAGACTTCTTTTAGTTAACATTATAGACTATGGTGGCTATGGTGGCACAAAAATACTCTTACGTGACTGTAGGCGAGCAACCATAATGACAGCAAGGAATTCATCAGTGCTAGCAAAAACCCCTTGGCCCTTTATTGCCTCTCTGAGGCTTTTACTTATCGCCTTTTTTCTGACAGCTATTGCAAGCACTCATCTGCGGGCAGATAGTTTTGCTGATCTCACACGCATGGCACGGGGTCAGACAGTCTATTTTAATGCATGGGGAGGATCGCCATCTATTAACGCCTATATCGGTTGGGTAGGTGAGCAGTTGAAACAGCGTTATGATATCACCCTTGTTCATGTGAAGCTCACAGATACGTCGGAAGCTGTGTCGCGGATCCTTGCCGAAAAAGTAGCAGGAAAATCATCGGAAGGAAGCGTTGACCTTATTTGGGTTAATGGAGAGAATTTCGCATCTATGAAGCGTGACGGCCTTTTACGGACGGATGAGTGGGCCTTTGAACTGCCGTCTTTTGCTTATACTGACAGCAAAGCCTTACCAGCTATCCTTTCTGATTTTGCTGTGCCAACTGAAGGTCAGGAATCCCCATGGGGGCGTGCACAGTTAGTATTTGCCTATGATAGCCGTTATGTTGAAACACCGCCCCGCTCTGCAATAGATCTGGCTGACTGGATAGGTGCCAACCCTGGTCGGTTTAGTTTCCCCCAGCCGCCTGATTTTACGGGCACCAGTTTTCTAAAACAGATTGCCCTCGAGCTTGCTCCTGACAGATCAGTTTTTATGAGGCCAGCAGAGGATGCTGATAAGGACGCAGCGCTGCAGCCGCTCTGGCAGTGGCTTGAAAAAGTGTATCCGGCGCTGTGGCGTGGCGGAATTTCTTATCCGGCAAATTATACAGATATGGTCCAATTGCTAGGTGATGGTGAACTATCTTTTGCGATGGCCTTTAATCCAGCAGAATTTTCCAACGGTATCGCAAGCGGTGTACTACCTGAAACTGTGCGGAGCTATATCCACCAAAGCGGTACATTGGCGAATGTTCATTTTGTAGCGGTTCCGTTTAATGCATCAGCCTCAGAAGCAGCACGCGTAACAGCGGATTTTCTGTTATCGCCGGAAGCACAAATACGCAAAGCACGAGCTGATATTTGGGGTGACCCTACGGTGCTTGCCTTGCACCGTCTTCCGAAGGATATGCAAAAAGCCTTTACCAGAATGGCGCGCGGGCCAGCAACGCTATCAGAAGCAGAGCTGGGCAGAACGCTGCCAGAGCCACATCCATCATGGGTGGCTGTGATAGAAGAGGGCTGGAATAGGCGGTTCTTGCTTCGCTAAAAAGCCGAGCGCTATGACGATTGTGATGAAAAAAACAAGCATGTCTTTGCTTTTTGCAAGGGGCGCACGCCTGCTGCTCTTTGGGCTGATTGCGGGGCCTGTTATTGCTGGCACCTTTGGCATTATGGTGCCAGCATTTGGCTGGTTTCCGCCTCTAGGCGGCGAGACTTTTTCGCTGGCTCCCATAAACGCTGTGCTGAATGCACCCGGCATATGGCAGTCGGCGTGGCTCAGTCTTTCAACCGCCCTGCTTGCAACCGCCCTGTCCTATTTTTGTGTTATGATGTTTCTGGCTGTTATGTGGGAGCATGGCAGGGTGGGGTGGCTTGTTCGTGCATTAGCGCCACTACTCTCTGTGCCGCATATTACAATTGCTGTCGGACTGTTATTTCTGCTTCAGCCCAGTGGCTGGCTAGCCCGGCTTATCTCTCCAGCGCTTTCAGGCTGGGAGCGCCCTCCCATCTTTGGGATTGTTCCGGATGATTATGGGATGGTCCTTGTCTTTGGTTTGATGATAAAAGAAATTCCGTTTTTGCTTCTGATGGCTTTATCCGCATTAAGTCAATTACCAGCTCATCAATGGATAGCTACATCACGCTCGCTTGGTCATGGGCCGATTTCAAGCTGGTGTTTGATTGTGCAACCCAACCTTGCGCCACGACTTTTGCTTCCTGTTTCGATTGTCTTAATCTTTTGTATTTCGGTGGTTGATATGGCAATTATTCTTGCTCCCACAACCCCGCCACCACTCTCACTGCGCGTGTTAAACTGGTTTCAGGATCCTGATTTAACAGCTCGGTTTACCGCATCAGCTGCGGCTCTTTTTCAGGTTCTTCTTGCCGGTATTGCGGTTTGTTTATGGACCATCCTGCGGTGGCTCTGCGGTATTATCCAGCGGACAAGTGTGCGTTCTGGCATCCGGTTTCACTGGCTCAGCAAATCAAGCCGGCCACTGTGTTTTTTGGGTGTAGTGCTGATTGCACTGCCATGTGCCATTGGGGCTCTTGGTCTTGGGGTCAGCCTTGTCTGGTCTGTTGCTGAGGTCTGGAGATTTCCTGATATTCTGCCCTCGCGCTGGGGTCTGTTAGCCTGGTCTGCTGGTAGTGTAAGTTTATGGGATGCGGCGATAAATACGGTTTTGATTGGGGTGTCGAGTGCAGGGTTAGCGCTTGTTATGGTGATTGTGTGGTGTGAGCTCACGCCAGAGGCGGGCTCAGAAGGGCAGCGCAAGACGATATCTGAGATGCCTTTTTATATTCCATTGCTTATTCCGCAAATAGCCTTTCTTTTCGGGTTGCAAATTATGCTTGTCTGGTTGTCGCTTGATGGCGTCTATGTCACGCTTATTTGGGCTCATCTTTTATTTGTCTTTCCGTATGTTTTGCTGTCACTTGGTCCAGCATGGCGGCGTTGGGATAATCGTCTAGATGACGTTGGCGCCGCCTTAGGAGCCAGCAGAATAGAGCGGCTTATCCGAATTAAGCTGCCTGTTCTTATTATGCCTATCATGACATCACTTGCAGTTGGGTTTGCTGTGAGTGCGGCGCTTTATCTGCCAACTATTTTTGTAGGTGGTGGGCGGATTGTAACACTGACAACCGAAGCTGTTACGCTTGCTTCAGGTGCAGGCAGACAGAATCTTGGCGCAGCAACAGCATTACAGATGGCGCTGCCCCTAATTATTTTTTTATGTGCTGATACGGTATCACGCAGACGATTATTTAGGCGCGGGTCTGCTCGCTCGCATCGCTGAAATAACGCCGGTTAATCCAATCAGCAACAAGAGCAGGCTTTTCTGCATCTTTGATTTCAACAGTAACATTCCATCGTAATGTTACTTCTCCTGGCTTCTTCTCATCGTACGAAGAGAAGATAAAGCGGGCTCTGATAAATGAGCCTACCGGAACAGGTGATAAAAACCGCATTCTGTCACTACCATAATTTACCGACATTATCATACCGTCTACATTTGGTAGGACCTCATCAGACCATGCCGCTAGCAACGACAGTGTAAAAAATCCATGCGCAATTGTGTCGCCATAACCAGCCTCTGCGCTGCGGACAGGGTCGGTGTGAATGAATTGATGAT
Source organism: Alphaproteobacteria bacterium UBA4588 (assembly GCA_949529445.1). Taxonomy (GTDB): domain Bacteria; phylum Pseudomonadota; class Alphaproteobacteria; order Puniceispirillales; family Puniceispirillaceae; genus UBA4588. Next base: position 7,752 of record CATISA010000058.1, on the reverse strand, counting down.
CATTTGTTGCATCTGCAAAGGCATTGATGCGCTCTTGTGTGACATGCACCCAAGATGAGACACCAATTTCTTGACCTTGAAGAGCAAGGAATGACTGTTTATCCATTCTCCAAACCTTTATGCAAAATGCGTTCTGGTTAGATAACTGTATCAGGCTAGCCTATTCTGTCCAGCAGAGTTGCTGGTATGTGCCGACACGGTTTCAGATCAGTTAGCCGATAAATATCGATCGCAACAACAAGCTGGTTCCAGAAACAAAAATCATCATTGTGAGGAGGCGGCGAAACTGATTATCTGTTAAGCGGCTAAATAGCTTCATCCCAAGATGGGCAGCAACAAGGCTGACAGGCAGTGATAGAAGCACAAGCCATCCTGCGTCGCGGGCGCTTTGACTTGTGAGGGCGAGGCCAGCAGCCGTAACACCCAAAATTGTAATATTGAAAATTTGCAGAACACTCCGCTTCTCATCCTTTGCCCAGCCGCGCATGGCACACCACATAGTTGGTAGCACGCCAGAAAGGCTGGCTGTTCCGCCAAGAATTCCGCCTATCAATCCAACACTCATATCGACCCATGGTGTTTTGCGGGTAATGTTTGGTAAGTCTTTCATAATGAAAAACCCGCCATAGGAAATCTGAAGAGCCGCAATCATAAATAAAAGTGATCGTGTATCAATAAAGCTCAGCAACATAATACCAACTGGAATGCCGATCAGCCCCGGAATAATAAAGCGCGCAATTCGTCTGGGAATAACAGAGCGCCGGACAAGCCATGCGCCGGGCATGCCAGTTATCACCGACATGATGGCACAAATAAACACAGCCTGTTCTGGGGGGAGTATCTGCAACCAGAAGCCGAGCGCAAACAAGGCTGTTCCAAATCCCGCAAGTCCATTAATAAACCCGCCTGCAATAGCTCCTGCTGTAAATAGGATGAGACTGTAACTATCCATAGTTGTCCTTTTGAGAGGGGAGCACAGAGAAAAAATGCGCTCTTGATAAAAGTTATACAATAATTGCCGGAAAGTATGACAGAAAATTAACTCAAAATAGCGACTATCATCTTTCAGGCTTGCTCTTGGGATTATAGGCGCGCCACACTGAGCCAGACTATAATGGTAAGTCATGACGAAAAGGAGAAGTGTATGTCTGCTGATGTAACCACTTATTCAGGAAAAACAGTCCTCATCACAGGCGGGGGTACAGGTGTTGGTGCGGATATGGCGCGTGCTTTTGCCAGCAGGGGCGCTGATGTTTGGATTACAGGTAGGCGCGCTGACGTACTTGAAAATGTTGCTGCTTCTCACCCATCCATCATGACCCATACCTGCGATGTCACACAAGAAGCTGATATCATTGCGCTATTTGATAAAATGGAATGTGCTGACATTGTCATCGCAAATGCCGGGGCAGCCGCAAGCGCACCGTTTGACAAAACCTCGTTAGAGTTGTGGCACTCGCTCATGGATGTCAATCTGACAGGGGTGTTCCTCACATTACGAGAGGGGGTGCGCAGGTTAAAAGCGTGCAAGCGATTATCTGGGCGACTGATTGCGATTTCCTCTATTACAGGTAAAATTGGCTATCCCTACATTAGCGCCTATGCCGCAAGCAAACATGGCGTTCTTGGTATGGTGAAGGTAGCCGCGCTAGAAGTTGCAAAAACGGGGATAACTGTAAATGCTATTTGTCCAGGTTATCTCGATACCGAAATGACAGAAAAATCGATTAATAATATCGTGACAAAAACAGGCATTTCTTTTGAAGAGGCCGTCGATAAGCTAAAAATCTATTCACCTCAGCATCGGCTGTTTGACGCAGATGAGGTAACAGCGGCTGCACTCTATCTTGCGAGTGAAGAGGCCCGCGGTGTGAATGGTCAGGGATTATCTGTATGTGGCGGTGAAACCTAATCAAAATAAGATGGCGCAAAAAGGTTCTACTATTTTCTCTGCGCCTCTTGTTAGATGCGATAAGCTGGCTTACCAGCTACCAGTATTTTGCATAGAGGCCCAAGGCTCAGCTGGCGCAAGGCTATCGCCTTGCTGCAATAGTTCTAGTGAGATGCCGTCAGGTGATTTTACAAAAGCCATGTGGCCATCGCGAGGTGGGCGGTTAATTTCAATGCCGCTATCCATCAGCTTCTGGCAGGTGTCATAGATGTTAGCAACGGTAAATGCCAAATGACCGAAATTCCGGCCACCTGTATAGTGCTCATCACCATCCCAGTTGTAAGTCAACTCAACTTCTGGTGCACGTTCTGCTTGTGCCCTGCTAAGATCTTCGTCTGTTGACAAGAAAATCAAGGTAAAGCGACCCTGTTCATTTTCTTTCCGGCGGGTTTCGATCATGCCGAGTTTATCAACAAAAAAATCAAGGGCAGCATCAATGTCATGCACGCGGATCATTGTGTGAAGATATTTCATAGTCATTTTGTCCTTTAAACATGGTGGCCGTCAAATAGGGAAGCCTTATGATAACATCATTATACTTTGTTATTCACTATAAAGCAGACGAAGAAAAGTGTCATAGCGATACAGTTTATATTTCTTACCTTGAAAATGCTGCCCTACCGTCACAATTAGGCCCCGATGGCTATTGAGCATTGTGAATTACGCGCTGCTGTGCGGCTTTCAGGAATTGACCCACTTTGCAGATATGCTAGGGTGCCAGCCAAGAATAGTCTTTTAGAGTTGACCGCGAAACATAGACATTAGAGGAATCCTGAGATGACACGCACAGTCCAGCACTTCATTGATAATACATCTACGGCCGGAAGCAGTACGCGTACCGGTGATATTTATAATCCTGCGCTGGGCGAAAAGACTGGTGATGTTGTGATGGGGACTGCTGCTGATGTTCAGGCTGCTGTTGACGCAGCAAAACGGGCTGGACCGGCATGGGCAACAACGCCACCTGTCCGCCGCGCTCGTGTAATATTCAAATTCCTTGAGCTTGTCCGCCGAGATAAAGAGAAGCTGGCCGAAGCAATTACAACAGAACATGGCAAAGTTTTCACAGATGCCTGTGGTGAAGTCGAACGAGGTATTGAAGTACTAGAATTTGCCTGTGGTATTCCTGCCTTACTGAAAGGTGAATATTCCAGTCAGGCATCAACCAGTATTGATAACTGGACATTCCGCCAGCCAATCGGTATCGCGGCGGGTATCACACCTTTTAACTTCCCTGTTATGGTGCCGATGTGGATGTATCCTCTGGCAATCGCAACTGGCAACTGTTTTATCCTGAAGCCAAGCCCAACAGATCCGACAGCCTCGATTATGATGGCAGAGCTTCTGAAGGAGGCAGGCTTGCCTACAGGTATTTTTAGCGTCATTCAGGGTGATAAAGAAGCGGTAGACGCTATCCTTGAACATTCTGATATTAAGGCCGTCTCATTCGTTGGCTCGACCCCTATCGCGCAATATATTTATGAAAAAGGTGCGGGTAATGGCAAGCGCGTGCAGGCTCTTGGCGGCGCCAAAAATCATATGATGGTTATGCCAGATGCTGATATCGACAAGGCAGTTGATGCGCTCATTGGCTCAGCTTATGGCTCGGCTGGAGAGCGCTGTATGGCGATTTCAGTTGCGGTTCTGGTGGGTGATGCTGGCGATAAAATGGTGCCAGCACTTGCTGAACGTGCCCGCACGCTAAAAGTAAAAAATGGCATGGAGCTCGATGCCGAAATGGGGCCGATCGTTACAGCAGCGGCGCATGAGCGGATTTCTGGAATGATCGAACAAGGTGTGCAGGAAGGTGCTGAGCTTGTTGTTGATGGCCGCGGCCTGTCTGTAGCTGGTCATAATCAAGGTTATTTCATGGGTGGGAGCCTGTTTGATAATGTTACGCCGGACATGTCGATTTATCAGGACGAAATCTTCGGCCCTGTGCTGTCTTGTGTGCGTGTTGCAAATTCAGCCGAAGGCATAGAGCTTATTAACAAGCACCGTTATGGCAATGGGGTGTCAGTCTTTACCTCGGATGGTCATACAGCGCGCGAATTTTCCAATCAGATCGAAGTGGGGATGGTAGGGGTAAACGTGCCTATCCCTGTGCCAATGGCATGGCATGGTTTTGGAGGATGGAAGCAAAGCCTGTTTGGTGATTTACATGCCTTTGGCAATGAAGCAGTGCAGTTCTACACAAAGCAGAAATCAGTAATGCAACGCTGGCCTGATTCGATTGCTAAGGGCGCGGAATTCGTCATGCCAACAGCTAAATAACGCTGTTTTTGTGTCAGATTTATCGTCTAAAAATAGACATGATCTAACAGTTCTCTTGCCGGCTATGCGCCAGGCAGGCACTGAGATCATGGCGATACATGCGCGCGGTGTAACCGCCGAGCTAAAGCAGGATCGCTCACCTGTTACCGAAGCCGATAAGGCAGCTGAGCGTATTCTGCTTGCGGCTCTTGCAGAATATTTTCCCGATATTCCTGTTATATCGGAGGAAAACCCAGATAGTCATAAACTATCAGCTGCATCATGTTATTTTCTGGTCGATCCGCTTGATGGTACACGCGAGTTTCTGCGTACAGACTCATCTGGTGCGTTTACCGTGAATATTGGACTTGTAGAAGAGGGTTGCGCGTCTCAAGGCACGATTTATGCGCCGGCTTTTGATAAGCTCTGTTGGACAGCCTTTGAAGGCGACAATCTTGTTGCTTATCAGGACGAGAAAAATGAGATAACAACATTAAAAATTCGGGCATTGCCGTCATTGGGCCCGGTTGCGGTTGCCAGCCGTTCCCATCTTGATCCAAATACCTCTGATTTTCTGACTCGCGAATCCATTTCTGAAACGCTTTCCATCGGCTCATCATTGAAATTTCTGTTGCTAGCAGATGGACAGGCAGATATCTATCCCCGCTTTGGCCCAACAATGGAATGGGATACGGCCGCTGGCGAGGCAATTTTGCGGGCTGCCGGCGGAACAGTGCTTTCAGAAGATGGTCGCCAGCATACCTATGGCAAAGCCGGCTGGAAAAATGCCCCTTTCATTGCCTGTGCGGGATATCTTCCGCGACATCTCTAATCTGTTTTATCTGTATGTGATGAGCTATGTGTGTGCCTGCAGCGGTGAGCGTAGGCCTGACGCGATTGATAGCGTGTATTTTTAGGCTCATTTGCGGCAATCTCTCATAAAGCTAAAAGAGGAACTGGTAAAACAGTATAAAATCTGACTAAGCTAATAATCAGAGAGAAACGCCAATGGGGAATCATCGCAATGAAAACAAGAGCTGCAGTTGCCTTCGAGGCAGGAAAACCACTTGAAATTGTAGAGCTTGACCTTGACGGTCCGCAGGCTGGCGAAGTGCTTGTTGAAATCAAAGCGACGGGTATTTGCCACACAGATGAATTCACCCGTTCGGGCGATGATCCTGAAGGAATGTTCCCGGCTGTTCTTGGTCATGAAGGTGCTGGTATCGTGCGCGAAGTCGGCGCTGGTGTAAGTTCCTTGAAGCCGGGCGATCATGTCATCCCTCTTTATACTCCCGAATGCCGTGAATGTGATTATTGTCTGCACCCAAAAACAAATCTCTGTCAGGCAATACGCACAACACAAGGACAGGGCGTTATGCCAAATGGCACGTCACGCTTTTCCTATAAAGGAGAAAAAATATTCCATTATATGGGGACCTCAACATTCTCCAATTATACTGTTCTGCCTGAAATTGCGTTAGCAAAGGTAAATCCCGCCGCGCCGTTTGATAAAATTTGCTATATCGGGTGTGGTGTGACGACCGGTATAGGAGCTGTTATTAATACCGCTAAAGCAGAAGTCGGATGCCGCGCTGTCGTCTTTGGTCTTGGTGGTATTGGGCTGAATGTGATTCAGGGACTCCGGCTGAGCGGCGCAAGCCAGATAGTGGGCGTTGATATGAATAATGATAAAGAAGTATGGGGCCGTAAATTTGGTATGACGGACTTTGTTAATCCAAATGAAGTGGCTGGTGATCTAACCGGGCATCTTGTTGAGCTTACAGGCGGTGGTGCAGATTATTCATTTGAATGTATTGGCAATGTCGATGTGATGCGTACTGCGCTTGAATGCGCTCATAAAGGATGGGGCGAATCCATTATCATCGGTGTTGCCGGCGCTGGACAGGAAATTTCAACCCGTCCATTCCAGCTTGTGACCGGAAGAAGCTGGCGCGGTACAGCCTTTGGCGGTGCGCGCGGACGAACAGATGTGCCAAAAATTGTCGACTGGTACATGGATGGGAAAATTGATATTGACCCGATGATCACCCATACTCTTGCATTAGAAGATATTAATAAAGGGTTTGATCTAATGCATGAAGGTGCTTCAATCAGATCTGTTGTTGTATTTTAATCTGAAAGGATGCGCGCATTGTGATGAGTTCGCACACACAACAAGATGAGCATCTTGATGCTGTTATTGCAGGTACAATAAGTGCGTCCGATAATTTGGCTGCCTTTTTAGCGTCTCTGGAGAGCACAGAAGATGATGTTAAGGCATGGTGTCTGCGCAGTGATATGGGTGCCTATGCACAAGCAGAAGCGTGCGATGCAGCGCCGGTTAGAGGTTTGCTTCACGGTGTGTGTGTTGGGGTAAAAGATATTATTGATACAGCTGACATGCTGACAGAACGGGGCTCACGCTCTTGTGCTGGTCGGCAGCCTAGCAGTGATGCTGATCTGGTATCGAAATTACGGGCAGCAGGGGCTATTCTTCCCGGCAAAACGGCGACCACTGAATTTGCCTATCTTGATAAGACATTCACGCGTAATCCCCGTAATTTGGCTCATAGCCCTGGTGGTTCTTCGAGCGGGTCTGCTGCCGCGATTGCAGCAGGTCAGATCCCATTAGCCATTGGCACCCAGACCGGTGGGTCTATTATTCGGCCAGCCTCTTATTGTGGGGTTTTTGGGATGAAGCCGAGCTTTGGCTCGATCAGCCGTGCTGGTATCTTGCAAACCGCCCAGACCCTTGATCAGGTTGGTGTCTTTGCTAGTACGCTGAAAGGTATTGGTAGATTATGCGATGTTATTATGACCGGTGCGGATGGGATGATGCAGGCTACACAATCTGCTTTTCATCATCCGCGCTGTTTGGTGTTTGATGGGCTCTATGACGGGGTTGTTGAGACCAGTGTTCAGGATGCCGTGAAGGCGGTTACATCATCTCTTGGTGCGGCAGTTACTCACCTGCCTGCCCCAGAGATGATCGCATCCTATCTTGCCGGACATAAAGCAGTTTATGAGGTTGAGCTTGCACAAAACCTGGGTGCTATCTGCGATGCGAAAAGCGCGCTGGTTGGTTTGGCTGCGAAAGCAACAGTTGCTATTGGTAGGACGCATCACAGTGACGTCTATGACGCAGCGCAGGCCATGCGGGTGCGCGCCATTGCTAATCTATCATCTTATTTTGCTTCTTACGATATGCTTATTACACCTGCTGCAACAAGCGAAGCGCCGATATTTGATGAGGGCACAGGAAATCCGACCTGCAATGCCTTATGGAGTTTTGTTGGCTTCCCATGTATAACCCTACCCCTTACAACGGGCCCAACGGGTCTTCCTATTGGGGTTCAGCTGATTGGGGCAATGGGCGCAGACAAAAAACTCCTTCAGCTAGCCAAATGGCTGCTGGATACATATCACGCTAGCAGGTCAGCATAATGATACAGAAACCACTTTATATTGATAATTTGCAATATACTAATATCTCTCCTGCCCATTTTGATGAGATGGCTGTTGCAGGGCTATCAGCAGTCCATGTGACT
>CATISA010000057.1 GCA_949529445.1 Alphaproteobacteria bacterium UBA4588 | reverse complement strand
TAAAGACGAGCATCATGCTGATGACCATAAAGACGAGCATCATGATGATGACCATAAAGACGAGCATCATGATGATGACCATAAAGACGAGCATCATGATGATGAACATAAAGACGAGCATCATCACGACCATGCAGGCCAGGATGATCCTCATGGATGGTTGTCACCAAAAGTTGCCACGATGTGGATTGATAAGATAGTTGCGGCTCTAAGCCGCGCTGATGGCGCACATTCTTCTGTCTATGAGAAGAATGGCATTCACGCAAAGAAACGCTTAGCCGATTTACATTCAGCATTGTCAGAGCAGCTAGCGATGCATAAGGATAAAAAGTTTCTTCTTGAGCATGATACATTACAGTATTTTGAGGCGTTATATTCTCTGACAGCCGCCGGCACTTTTATTGCGGGTGATGGCGAATCTCATGGTGCAGGAACAGCTGTTCGTGCGAAGAAATTTATCGCAGAAAATGGACCTATCTGTTTATTTACCCAAGAGGGATTACCGTACCATCGCGTGAAAGCCATTTTAGATGGCAGTGATGTGATTTTTCAGCCAATTGATGTACTGGGCGTTAGACAAGAAGCTGAAAGTGCTGATCTGTACACCGAAATGATGTACGCACTGGGAACTGACATTTCATCCTGCTTGTCTAAGATAAATTAATTTTCCTTCAGGCCGAGCTTTGCCACACCGCTCTCACCAAGATCGGTTGTGGCAAAGGGGCCACCATGTAGCATTTGATCAAGGTCGGATGGATCAGCTACTGGCGATGTGGCAAAAATTTCCTCAGCAAATTGCTCGCCATTATCACGAGGCCGATAGCCAATAAAGCTTGCCTTGCTATTATCAACCGGAGAGCGGTCATTATCTGACACACCATAGATGATAGCGAAGCCCGCAACAGGTGTTGTCACAGCGCGTTCTACAAGGTGAATAAGGTCACCATAAGAAAGCCATGAGCCAACCGCCCGTGCATTGCTAACATTCGCACAAGACAGAATCCGTAGACAGATAGTCTCAAGGCCTTTTTTATCCCAATAAAGGCGCGCCATATCTTCAGTGAAGCATTTGGCAAGGCCATAAAAACTGTCCGGGCGATGCGGAGAGTCAGCGTCAATTGCTAGATTTTTCGGATGCATGCCGACTGCGTGAATAGATGAAGCATAAACAATCCGCCGAACACCATTTTTGTGAGCGGCATCCCACACATTATAGCAACCAACAATATTGGCATGCAGAATCTCATCAAACGGCTTTTCATCAGGGTGGCCCCCAAAATGAACTACCATATCAGCTCCTACCATAAGTGACTGCATCGCGGCATTGTCACCCAGATCGGCTTGGATATACTCCTCGCCTTCACACAGGGGGCCAATATTATCCTGAATGTCAGAGGATATAAGTGTATCGCATAATTTGCTGAGTGGTTCGCGCAGATATCCGCCAAGACGGCCGGCTGCTCCGGTAAGAATAATCTTTTTCATATCTATCTCCTCTCTTGTGCTGGGTCGGATATTACAGTGTTACTTTTTCGGTATGACCATCAACAGCCATCGCCATCCCAGATATCATCCGCGCTTTTTCTGATGCCAGATAAAGAGCCATATCGGCAACATCGTTTGCGTCTACAAATGATTTCAATGAGACACAGTCAGCATAGCCTGAACGCAGCTTATCTTTGCTGATCCCGCGGGTACGAGCTTCATTGGCAATTACCCTGTCCATTCGATTGCCTGAAACAGCACCGGGGCAGATAGCATTGACCCGAATACCGTCTGGTCCCAATTCCATTGCCAGTGTTTTCATTAAACCAATGATGCCCCATTTCGCGCTTGCATAAGCAGAGCGGAAGGGGTAGCCAAACAGGCCTGCAGTAGAGGAGGTGAGGGTAATCACCCCCTGCTTTTGGGCAGACATCCATTTGGCTGCAATCCGGCAGGTCAAAAACGCCCCATCTAGATTAACAGCTAGACAGCGTTGCCAGTCTGCAAGTTCAACATTTGCCAGCGCAGCTGTGGGCCCTGCAATGCCGGCATTTGCCATTACAACATCCAGCCTGTTCCAGCTGTCATGCAAAGCAGTATCAAGCGCCTGCATGTCAGCTTCATTGCATACATCTGCGTGAAAACACATCACATCGGGCAATGTTTGCGTGATTGCATGAAGCGCGTCTTTATCAACATCTGTTATTGCAACAAGGTAGCCAGATTCATGAAATGCCTCAGCCATAGCGCGCCCAATTCCTGAGCCACCCGCCGTGATGAGCACCGTTTGTGGCTCTTGCATGTTAGCTTTCTCCTGAGCAACCAGCCAGTTCGGGTTAGAAAATATCTGGCTCGCCTGCTGTTTTCCCAAACGATGTTTCCAGGAAGTCGAAGTCACATCCTTTGTCAGCTTGCTGGATATGCTGGGCCGACATCCACTGATAGCCGCGCGTTACTGACGGCTCAGGGGCAACCCATGCCGCTTTCCGGCGGGCAAGCTCTGTCTCATCAACCAGCATATTCAAACTGCGTTCTGGGATGTTAACCTCTATGATATCACCTGTTTGAACAAGTGCCAAAGGACCGCCAATATAGGATTCTGGGGCGACATGAAGAATACAAGCACCGTAGCTTGTCCCGCTCATTCGAGCATCAGAAATGCGTAGCATATCGCGAACACCCTGCTTTACTAATTTTGTTGGAATTTGCATCATGCCCCATTCCGGCATTCCGGGCCCGCCAACAGGGCCAGCATTTCGAAAAATCATGACATGGTCAGCTGTAACATCAAGCGTTTCATCGTCGACAGCTGCTTTCATGTCTTCATAGCTGTCAAAAACTATCGCTGGCCCTTTATGGACATGCAAGCGCGCTTCGGCTGCCGCTGGTTTCATCACCGCGCCATCGGGTGCAAGATTTCCCTTCAGGACAGCCAGAGATCCTTCATGATAGACAGGGTTATCAAGTGACCTGATGACATCATCATTATAGCATTCAGCTTTTTTGATGTTTTCAGCAACAGTTGTGCCGTCGATTGTCTTGGCTGTCAGGTTAAGTTTTGCTGCCATTTTCTTCATGAGCGCAGGAAGACCGCCAGCATAGTAGAAATCCTCCATTAAGTATGTGTCGCCTGTTGGCCGCACATTAGCCAG
>CATISA010000056.1 GCA_949529445.1 Alphaproteobacteria bacterium UBA4588 | reverse complement strand
GCACAAAGCTCTGCATCAACTGTTTCATCGGCTATCACCATTGTTTCTGTTGGGCCAGCAAATAAATCAATTCCAACACGCCCATATAGCTGTCGCTTTGCTTCGGCAACATAGGCATTACCTGGACCAACAAGCATATGAACAGGGTCCAATGTTTCGGTGCCAATAGCCATAGCCCCTACTGCCTGAATGCCGCCAAGGACGTATATTTCATGCGCGCCGCCAAGATGAATCGCTGCAATAACAGCTGGGTTTGGTTCACCGTTAAAAGGAGGCGTGGCAGCTACAATACGTGGCACACCAGCAACTGAGGCCGTTGCAACAGACATATGCGCTGACGCAACCATTGGGAATTTACCACCCGGCACATAACAGCCAACGGACTGAACAGGAATGTTTTTATGCCCAAGAATGACGCCAGGAAGCGTTTCAACTTCTACATCTTTCATAGACTCGCGTTGTATCTGGGCAAAATTTCGAACCTGTTCCTGCGCAAATTTGATATCTTCCATATCACGAGCAGACACCTTATTCAACAATGCCTCAATATCGGATCCTGATAGTTTAAACTGAGCAGGACTATAATTATCAAATTTTTCTGAAAGCTCTCTGACAGCCAGATCGCCACGCGCTTCAATATTTTTGAGGATAGCCTCTACGTTTTGACGAACAGTTGCGTCATCTTCAGCACGAATATCTTCAGTCTTTCCTGTCTTTAAATACCGAATTGCCATGACTAGAACTCCTCCTTCAGGAACCATTGCCGATAATAAATAATCAGCAGATAATATCAAAAAGCAGTGCGTCATAGACGCATCCGACACTTTAGTCTACACGCAGAACTAGCAAATTTGCAATCGTATTCATTAGTCTATTTTATGCTAATCTTTGCACAATAAGAAGAGCTTGTCTGGCAATCGAACTTGCGGCAACAATATCGCCTAAGCTACCGCCTGTCATACTACCAATAGCTGATAAGCTTTTCCACGGCGACATATCCGGTCTATGGCATTCAAGTGATGCAGACACTGACATACCGCTCCCTACCGGAGAGGGATGAAGGAGGCCGCGATCCATCATTGACGATAGCAACGCATCACCTGCAGGACCAGTACAATTTATCACCTTATCCGAAATCAATGCTGCGCCATCTAACAAAGTTAGTTGAATATTCGTCTTGTGCTCATCAAGAGACAGAGCGCGGCCAGAAACGACCTGAAGCTGGCCTGATTCTTGAAGAGCACAAGCTGCCTCATGCGTAGGCGGACTACACCGGAAACGTGCGAGCATCCACCATCCACCAAAATGCCGCATAAGCCGACGGCGTTCAATCCCACTTAATCCCTGATAAACATCATTCAAACCAATGCGCAAGGTTTCAAAAGATTCCTGCCACGAAATTTGTGTCCAGTCTTGGCCAAGCACAGAGCGTGCCGCCTGAACCACATCACGTGCGGTCCTACATATCGGCCATTTAAAGGCAGGTTTTACTGTCCAAGGGGTTTGAACGGGCGGCAGCATCCCGTTTGGTGTTATAACCTTTATCTGACCTTTGTGACCTGCCTGAAACAGCGCATAAATCACATCCATTGCTGTAAGGCCGCCGCCAATAATATTCACATCATCATGCGCGCTAACAGAAGTCTGCCAATCTCCGCGCCAAACTGATTGGATAAGACGGTTATCATCATCCGGCAGGCCAACAGAGCAAGGCCAGATAGGTTGAGGATTGCCCGTCGCAAGAATGAGGTGGTCACACTCATACAGCGCACCATGTTCTGTTTCAACTTCCCAGCGCGTGTCTGGGGAATCAGATAAAGCACGAGCAGAGATAACACGCTCAAGAATCTGGGAAATCTTCTGAGTTTGAGCCACATCAGCAAGGCAGGTAGTTACATAGCGAGCAAAGTCTTTGCGTTGATAAAAATCGCCAGCAGAATAATGCGCATCACCATCATCAAGATGCTGTTCTGCCCATGCCGTAAAATGACCAGGGTTATCAGGCCATATCCTCATGACATCTGACCTAACATTCAGCTTGTAATCAGGCGTAGCACACGCATAAGCCGAACCACTCCCAAGCGTTCCCGTCCCAAATATAATGAGCTTATCAAGATATTCGGGGGCATGCTGAGATAGATGAAGAACTAATGCAGCAGCACCAAATCCATCACCAATAATGCCAATTGTTGGAGGCATCATGCTTCAGTTGGGCCACCTGCATCCTTCCAGCTGGAAAATCCACCAACATTATGGACATTCGTGAAGCCCATTTCAGTTAGCGTTAGGCCAGTAAGCGCTGCCATACCGCCTGCACCACAGACAAGAATGATCTCACTATCTTTTTTCAGGGCTGGGTTGTAGACAGCTGTATTCTCATCAGCAGCAAATTCCATAAATCCGCGCGGAATGCGGAGCGCGCCAGCAATTGTGCCTGACGCGGCAATTTCAAGACCATCACGCACATCAATAAAGAGTGCGCCACCCTCCTCATGCTTTGCAATGCCATCTGCAATATCTAATTTTGGAACAGCTGCGTTAGCTGCCGCTAAATAATCCTGAGCGGTTTTCATCAGTTTTTCTCCTGAAACCATAATTTTCTATAACAATAATTCATCAGAGACAAACCCGCTCAAAGACGAGCTATGTCTCCTATGTTACAAGTTAGGACAGTTAGGCCTTTGGGGCAAAAACTCTTTTCACAATCAAGACTTATTTCTAGTTTCCAAGATTACGTTTTTTGGCTTTCCGGTATCCTCGTTGCCACATATACACCAATTGTTGCTATGCCAAGGCCAGCAATATCCAACATTGTGAGTGTTTCATCTACAACAAGCCACGCCATGACCGCTGATACAGGAGGGACAAGGAAGAATAACGTTGCCGTCCGACTTGCCGACCCAACCGAAATCAAATACATGAGAATGGTAAAGGCACCAAATGACACCATCACAATCTGCCAGCCCAT
>CATISA010000055.1 GCA_949529445.1 Alphaproteobacteria bacterium UBA4588 | reverse complement strand
GAGATTAGGTTTCAACTTCTTTGAGTTAAGGATATCGCCATGTATGCTGTGGTGAAAACAGGCGGAAAGCAGTACCGCGTTGCCAAGGATGATACCATCCTGGTTGAAAAATTAGAGGCTAACGAAGGCGCACAGGTTACACTGGATCAGGTGATGATGCTGGGAGACGGCGATACAGTTACAGTTGGCCGTCCAACTGTTGCAAACGCCACTGTGGAAGCACAGGTCGTAAGTCAGACGCGTGGACCTAAGATTTTGATTTTCCGCCGGAAGCGCCGGAAAAATCATCGTCGCCTTCAGGGCCATCGTCAGGACCTCACATTGCTGAAGATTACTGATATCAGCACATCTGGTAAGCCTGCAGCTAAAGCGGCGCCAAAAAAGGCGCCTGTAGCAAAAAAAGCAGTAACAAAAAAGACAGCTCCGAAAGCATCGGCCGCTAAAAAGCCCGCAGCAAAAAAAGCAGCCTCCAAAAAAGCGGCGGCTAAAAAAAGCGCTTAAGAGACGATTTTCAAGAACGGAGAGTATCCCATGGCACATAAAAAAGCAGGCGGTAGTTCCAGAAACGGTCGCGACTCAGCTGGTCGCCGGTTAGGTGTGAAAAAGTTTGGTGGCGAAACTGTTATTGCGGGCAACATCATTGTCCGCCAGCGAGGGACGAAGGTGAACCCAGGCGATAATGTTGGCATGGGCAAGGATCATACCCTTTTTGCACTTACCGATGGTAAGGTCGCGTTTCGTCAGAGATCAGGCGGAAAGATGTTTGTGTCTATTGTAGATAGTGCTGCAGCGGCTGAATAGCATTCGCGGTCTGCAGATTTCAAACGATAGACTTTGAAATTGTATAAAAGGGATGACCCGCTCAAGGCCGGTCGTCCCTTTTTCTTTTTGACCTCTTCACATTAACATAACCACAGCAGAGTGCCGATAACATAAGGCAAGATAGTTCAGATGAAATTCCTCGATCAGGCTAAAATCTTTGTAAAGTCCGGAAATGGTGGCCCAGGCGCTGTCAGTTTTCGCCGTGAAGCAAATGAGCCTCTTGGCGGACCTGACGGCGGCAATGGCGGTAAAGGCGGGGATGTTATTGCCCGTTGTGTTGGCGGTTTGAATACGCTCATCGATTATCGTTATCAGCAGCATTTCAAAGCTAAATCAGGGATTCCTGGTGCAGGGCGCGATAGGTCGGGCCCGAAAGGTGGTGATGTCATATTGCGGCTCCCTGCCGGCACGCAAATCCTTGCTGAGGACGGCGAAACTATCCTTGTTGATCTTACAAAAGAAGGTCAGGAAATTACGCTGCTTAATGGCGGAATTGGCGGCAAGGGAAATGCCTTTTTCAAATCAGCCACGAATCGGTCACCCCGAAAACACCAAACGGGTGAACTTGGCGTTGAGATGTGGGTATGGCTCCGGCTAAAGCTGATCGCTGATGCTGGTCTTGTGGGCATGCCGAATGCAGGTAAATCGACCTTTTTGTCTGTTGTCTCTGCGGCGCGGCCTAAAATAGCCGACTACCCCTTTACCACATTGCACCCTAATCTGGGTGTTGTGGGCATTGATGATCATGAATTTGTTATGGCAGATATCCCCGGCCTTATTGAAGGCGCGCATCACGGTGCGGGTATTGGGCACCGCTTTTTAGGTCATGTGGAACGGTGCCGGGTCTTAATGCATCTAATTGATTCGACAGCAACAGACCCGCTACAAAACTGGCGAACTATCCGCTCGGAACTTACTGCCTATGATGAAGGACTTGCCCGCAAACCAGAACTTATCGTGCTCTCGAAGAGTGATTCTGCGCCAGAAGACTATCTGACAGACTTATCAGATGCCTTGCGTGCTGAGGGTGTAGAGCACATTATGTTCATGTCGTCTGTTTCGGGGGCGGGTGTTAAGGAAGTTTTACGTTCCCTTTATAATACAATTACTGCTGAAGCAGAAGCTGAACGTCGCGCCACAATGCCAGAAACAGAATGGCAGCCACATGATGATGTGTGAGGAAAGAAACCGTGATGAACGATACATCTCTGGGCGTGTCTAATAACAGCACTCTTGTGTCTCTTCTTAATAAAGCAGACCGGATTGTTATTAAAATCGGCTCCGCATTGGTGTTTGACCCAAAAGTAGGACAGGCCAACGCCGTATGGATGGCCGGGCTTGGTGATGATATTGCCATGCTGCGTGAGCGTGGCAAGCAAGTCATTCTTGTCTCTTCTGGCGCGATTGCTCTTGGACGGGAAAAGCTCAAACTTGGGCGTGGCTCCATCCGCCTCGAGGAAAAGCAGGCTGCGGCGGCAACAGGGCAGGTTGAGCTAGCACAGAAATGGCAGGCAGCTCTCGGCATCCATGACATTCAAACAGCCCAAATACTTCTTGCACCAGATGATACCGAAACCCGCCGTCGTCATATTAATGCCCGTGCAACAACCTCTACTCTGCTTGAGCTAGGTGCCGTACCTGTGGTGAATGAAAACGATACCATCACCACCTATGAAATCCGATTTGGGGATAATGACCGGCTAGCCGCGCGTGTCGCAGCTATGATTTCGGCTGACCTGCTTGTTCTGCTTTCAGATGTGGACGGGCTATATACCGCAAACCCCCATCAAAACAAAACAGCAGAGCATATCCCAGAAATTGATGATATTTCAGATGAAATTCTGGCAATGGGTGGCACTGCGCATCAGGATTTTGCTTCTGGTGGTATGGCGACTAAACTCGCTGCAGCAAAGATTGCCACACAGGCAGGTGTTGTCATGCTGATTTGTGATGGCCAGCCTAACCGGCCGGTCTCTGCGCTGATGAACGGGGGACGATTCAGCCTGTTCCATGCGCAAACCAGCCCGACAACAGCACGTAAAAACTGGATTGCAGGCGCCCTTGACCCAAAAGGAACCATCACCCTCGATGCTGGCGCAGTTACAGCCCTGACAGCTGGCAAATCACTTTTGCCAGTTGGCGTCACATCTCTTACAGGGCCTTTTGAGCGCGGCGATCTTGTTACCTTGCTTGGACCAGATGGTAGTATACTCGGCCATGGTCTTGCCGGCTATTCCTTCTCAGAGGCCACGCGGCTCAAAGGACAGAAAAGCGCTCATTTTGAGGAACTTGTCGGATATGAAGGGCGTTCTGAACTCATACATGCAGATGATTTAGTGCTCACAATGGCATTAGCAAAACCAGCCAGGAGTTTGTCAGATGACTGATGATAACCAGCAAATAACATCGCTGACACAGCAGACGGCCGCCCACCTTATCAGCCGTATGGCAAAAGATGCGCGAACCGCTCAACATATCCTTGGTCAATCTGACAATGCAGCGCGTAATGCCGCCCTTAGTGCGGCGGCAGCGGCTATCCGCGCGTCTGAACCTGAGATTCTGAGTGCCAATCAGCGCGATAGGGCACGCGGTGCCGACGCAGGACTAAAAGATGCTTTCATTGACCGTCTTACCTTAACGCCAGAGAGCATTGAGGCAATGGCACAAGGACTTGATGTGATCGCACAGCTTGACGATCCGCTTGGCGCCGAACTGGCGCGCTGGACTGTTTCTACCGGCCTAGATATTACGCGGATTGCCACAGCTCTAGGGGTTATTGGCGTGATTTATGAATCCCGCCCAAATGTTACTGTTGATGCCGCCAGTCTTTGTATTAAATCAGGAAATGCAGCACTTTTGCGGTGCGGCAGTGATTCGCAACATACCAGTGGCCTGCTTGCATCGCTGATGCAGTCAGGCCTAAAAGAGGCTGGCCTGCCACAGGCCTCTATTCAGATCATGCCAACAACTGACAGGCATGCAGTGGGGGCAATGCTTGCGGCGGCTGGCGAAATTGACGTAATTATTCCGCGCGGTGGCAAAGGTCTTGTCGGGCGGGTTCAACAAGAGGCCAGAGTTCCTGTCTTTGCCCACTTAGAAGGTATCTGCCACCTATATGTTGCGCCAGGCGCTAAATGCCAAATGGCTATAGACATTGCTGTAAATGCAAAAATGCGGCGTGTTGGTATCTGCGGCGCTGCAGAAACCATTTTAATCGATAAAGCAGTGGCTGATAGTCATTCTATGCCGATTGTATCAGCCCTGATCGAGGCAGGGTGCGAGGTGCGTGGCGATGCGGTGATAGCAGCCTGCGATACGCGCGTAATTGCGGCAACGGATGATGATTTTGGTCAGGAATTTCTGGCGCCCATTATCGCCATTAAAATTGTTGATGATATGGAACATGCCATGCGTCACATCAGCCAGTTTGGGTCTGGTCATACAGAATCAATAATCACATCCGATGAGAAAGAAGCGGAAGCCTTCCTTACCCATGTTGATAGCGCGATTGTAATGCATAATGCGTCAACCCAATTCGCAGATGGTGGAGAGTTCGGCATGGGCGCTGAAATTGGCATCGCAACAGGCCGGCTGCATGCGCGTGGACCTGTCGGCGTGCAACAACTTACCAGTTTTAAATATATTGTTCGGGGCAATGGTCACAAACGCGATTAGCAAGCCGCATCGACGGCACCTGTTTTCAGCTGTCCCAAGCTTCCGGTATCACAGACGTATCGGACTGATGGGCGGCTCCTTCAACCCAGCACATGATGGTCATCTCTATATTGCAGGGCAAGCGCGCTTGGCAGCTGCACTCGATGAAGTCTGGTGGCTGGTTAGCCCACAAAACCCGCTTAAGGCGTCGGACGGAATGGCAAAGTTTGAAGAGCGACTTGATTATGCACGTCTTCTGGCACGACCAAGATGGCTTCGTGTTCTGGATTTTGAGCAACGTTATCAGACTACAAAGACAGCTGATACACTGCGTAAGCTAGCTCAGCTTTTCACCCATCCGCAGTTTTTCTGGATCATGGGTGCTGATAATCTTGAACAGTTTTCAGCTTGGGAAAGAGCTGCTCTAATTGCGGGCACAGTTCCAATTCTGGTCATGAACCGCCCTGGATATACCTATCGCGCATTAGGCTCGGCTGGAGCAGCTCTTCTTGGGCATAGACGCCGCGTCATGTCGCCGCGTTGCCTTGGGCGTCAGAAGCAGCTGATCGCGCGCAGGCGCAAAAAACATGGCTGGTCCTTCATCCATCAGACCAGAAACCCCCTTTCAGCAACGCTTCTTCGGACGGGCGCAAACTAGCTGAACAGGCCGCTTACTTGCCCACTTTATAAAAACAGGCTATTATGTTGTTCACCTAACGACCTTGGTAGATTTGCTTTAGGAGAGTTCATCATTACCAATGACACTCAGCAACTAACCCCTGATCAGGTAAAAGACCTGGTGTTGCAGTCGCTTGACGATGATAAGGGTTTAAATATTGTGTCTATCCCACTCGCCGGGAAGTCATCCATAGCAGACTTTATGATAATCGCCTCAGGTGGGTCATCCCGTCAGGTTGCCGCTATGGCTGAACATATTGATACGCGTCTTAAAAAAGCTGGTATTGAATTGCTGGGCAAAGAAGGCATGCAACAAGCTGACTGGGTACTACTCGACACAGCAGAGGTGGTAGTTCATCTTTTCCGCCCTGAGGTCCGTGATTTTTATGCTCTTGAGCGTATGTGGCAGCCAGATAGTGTGGATGAGGTTGTGCATATCACAGCCGATGCCTGATTATGCGCAATAGAGGTATGTTTCTCACCGGTATATTGTTCGTGGCGCGATGAAGCTAGGTATTCTGGCGATAGGCAAAGCAAAGGATGGGCCGGAAAAGCGTCTCTGGGAAATGTATCTAGCGCGCTTACCCCATCGTGGTTCGCTCTTTGAATTTGACACAAAGCTGCCCGCTGGGCCGCAGCGAACCAAAGATGAATCATATAAAATCCTGTCATGGTTTGATGAAAAGGCGCTGAAAGGGTCCCGTCTTGTCTGCCTTGATCCATACGGTAAGGATATAAGTTCTGAATCCTTGGCGGAGTGTGTCGTGCGTTGGCGCGATAGTGGTATTCCGGCAACTTACTTTGCGATAGGGGGCGCTGACGGCCACCATCCTGATTTACTCGCTCGAGCTCACCAAAAGCTTGCATTTGGCAGCGCAACATGGCCGCATATGCTGTTTCGAGCTATGCTAGCAGAGCAGCTCTATCGAGCAGAAATGATTTCCACAGGCCATCCCTATCATCGAAGCTGATACTATCATGCTTGTCTCCCTTTCAAACAAAGCTATATTACGAAAATCATGTCACTGTCCAAAAAACCTCATGCTCCGATAAGACCTGTTACCCTGTGCATCATGGATGGCTGGGGATTATCTGATGATCCTGCCCATAACGCCGTCAGCACGGCCCAGACGCCCGTCTTTGATAAATTGCGTGCAACTTGTCCCTTTA
Source organism: Alphaproteobacteria bacterium UBA4588 (assembly GCA_949529445.1). Lineage (GTDB taxonomy): Bacteria > Pseudomonadota > Alphaproteobacteria > Puniceispirillales > Puniceispirillaceae > UBA4588. Next base: position 8,415 of record CATISA010000055.1, on the reverse strand, counting down.
GCCAACTTGCAGCGTCTGAGGAAGCTGTGGGGCTTCCAAAAGGGCAGCCAGGAAATTCGGAGGTGGGACATCTGACCATTGGTTCCGGGCGGCTTATCGAGCAGGATTTACCGCGCATTACCAAATCCTGTAAGAAGGGTGAGTTGGCGCAACTTGCGGCCTTAAAAACTTTCATCACTCACATGAAACAGTCAGGCGCCACGGCCCACCTGACAGGCCTTGCATCTTATGGCGGGGTTCATGCGCATATTGACCATATTGGTGCAGTAGCAACAGTTCTTTGTGACGCCAATATCCCTGTCTGCCTGCATCTTATTTCAGATGGGCGCGATACGCTGCCGCAAACTGCCTTGCATGATATGCCTGACATGCTTGCGCACTTGCCAGAACAGGTTGTGATTGCCAGCATAACAGGTCGATATTTTGCCATGGACAGGGATAAACGCTGGGAACGCACCCAACAGTTCCTTGATATACTTGTTGGCGCGCAAGCAGCCAATCACGAAGAAGACGCCATCAGTGCCATTGAGGCAGCTTATCGGCGCGGTGAAACAGACGAATTTGTGACACCGACTATCATTGGTGGCTATGAAGGGTTTGCACCAGGTGATGGCGTTATCATGGCGAATTTCCGGGTTGATCGGGCGCGTCAAATTATGAGTGCACTATTTCTGCCAGACACAACAGACTGTGTATTTGGCCATCTTGATAATAAGGTTCCCGTGACGGGGCCAGGACTTGCTATGACGCCATTGTCAGACAGCCTTGATAAGGTGATACCGCATCTATTTAGCCCGCCAGATCTTTCTAATGGGCTAGGGGAGATAGTAGCCCGGGCAGGACTGCGCCAACTCAGGCTGGCGGAAACCGAAAAATATCCGCATGTCACTTTTTTCTTTAATGGCGGTCAAGAAAATCATTTTCCCGATGAAGACCGAACTGTTGTGCCCTCACCCAAGGTTGCAACATATGATCTACAACCTGAAATGTCTGCCGCAGATGTGCGCGATGCAGCTGTTACGGCTGTGCAAAACAGGACACATCACCTCATTATCGTGAATTTTGCCAATCCTGATATGGTGGGTCATACAGGTGACCTCTCTGCAGCTGTTACAGCTGTTGAGACAGTTGACAATGCTGTGGGCGCACTGGTTGAAGCAACCTGTTCTGTTGGGGGTCAAATGATTGTGACTGCTGACCATGGGAATTGTGAAGTAATGTGGGATAGTATCGCGCAATCACCGCACACGGCACATACTACCAATCCTGTACCCTGTCTTCTTATTGGCGCAGATGACAACGCCACACTTCAAGATGGCACGTTAGCAGACTTGGCACCAACACTGCTCAACTTATTAACCCTAGACGTGCCTGATGAGATGACCGGCACGCCGCTCATCTTACACAAGATGACTTGAAATATGCGGTCAGGAAGTGGCACTGTCAGGTCATAACCTTATTTGAACGAAATGCCAGAAGGCGAGTATTATTATGCGAGAGTTCCAGCAGTCTTTTCAGGCCTATACTACGGCCTTCTTTCGATTTGTCAGTATAGGGTCAGCTGCTCTCTTGATGGCAATGGCTGTGCCAAGCCTCACGACAGCACAATCTGATGATAAAGAGGAGACGTATCGCCAGCTTTCACTGTTTGGGGATGTGTTTGAGCGGGTGCGCTCTGACTATGTCGAGGAGGTTACTGACCAAGACCTCATTGAGGCAGCCATCAATGGGATGCTGACCTCGCTAGATCCTCATTCTGGTTATTTGCCCGATGATAATTTTAAAAAAATGCAAGTGCAGACAACCGGTCGCTTTGGTGGACTTGGCATTGAAGTCACAATGGAAAATGGTTTTGTAAAAGTTGTCTCGCCAATTGATGATACGCCCGCTGCAAAAGCAGGACTTCAGCCAGAGGATCTGATTGTCACAGTCGATGATATCAGTCTTGTCGGGCTGACCCTAGCAGAAGCTGTAGAAAAGCTCCGCGGGCCAGTTGGATCTGAAATCCGTATTATGGTGCAGCGCGCCCAAGATGAGCCTTTCGAAGTCACCATCATTCGGGATGAAATAAAAATCAAATCTGTCCGCTCACGCCTGTATGACACAATAGGCTATGTGCGTATTACCACTTTTTCTGAGCAAACGACCCCCGGCCTGATGAATGCTATTGATGACCTACATACTGAGACGAACGGAAAACTGAGTGGTATCGTTCTTGATTTGCGGAATAATCCAGGCGGCTTGCTCAATGAAGCAATCAAAGTATCGGATGCCTTCTTAGAGAAAGGTGAGATAGTCTCAACACGTGGGCGCAATGATAACGACATTCAACACGCCTATGCGCGCCCAGGAGATATAATACGCGGTCTGCCGATTGTGATTCTCATCAATTCTGGCTCTGCCTCGGCATCAGAAATTGTTGCCGGCGCTTTAAAAGATCATCGCAGAGCTATCCTGATGGGCACTCGCTCCTTTGGCAAAGGGTCTGTTCAGACCATTTTACCTTTGCCAGGACATGGCGCCATGCGGCTTACAACAGCGCGTTATTTTACACCGTCTGGTGTATCTATTCAGTCACGCGGGATAGAGCCTGATATTGAAGTGGTTCTGGCCCGTATTGAAAAGGTCGAAGGCGGACCAGTGCGTGAAGAAGATTTACGCGGTGCACTTGATAATGGCGAAACCGATAGTAAAGCAGAAAAAGCCGGTGAGGCAGAAGAAGACCCAGCTGATATTGACTATCAGCTTGCCCGCGCTCTTGACCTGCTTCGTGGCCTATCAGTGTTTGACCAACTAGCTAACGAAGGCCGGTCATAAAACACTCCTTTGATATTGAAATGCCGCGTTTAGAAAGGCTTACAAATGCTCCCTCTTAATGAACGACCCTATCGCCCTTGTGTGGGTATTATGCTACTTAATCACGTTGGCATGGTCTTTGTTGGTAAACGCATTGATAATTTGACTGAAGCATGGCAAATGCCGCAAGGGGGCATTGATGAAGGTGAGGACACTATCACAGCTTGCATGCGTGAGTTGGGTGAGGAGACTGGCACTCAGAAAGCTGAGCTTATCGCCGAGCATCCTGATTGGTTGAATTATGACATTCCCCAGCCCCTCTCTGACAGGCTGTGGCAGGGCACATATCGCGGCCAGAAACAGAAATGGATGCTATTGCGGTTTACAGGAACCGACGCCGATATCAATATTCAAACAGAAGAACCCGAATTTATCAAATGGCGATGGGCGGCCCCTGACCAGCTTATCGACCTTGCTGTTCCATTTAAACGAGATGTTTACGCGCGTGTACTGAGCGTCTTCAGCCCGCTTATCTAGCCGGGCCCTGTCTTATAAGATAAAATATTTATGGCATAAAAAACGCTAACCCGCGCCGAAGTCAGGGTTAGCGTTCGTAAAAGCATAATACCGAAACAGTGTTAAATTGCTTCTGCAACGACATTCAAAAACTCTGCGTCAACACCTGTTGATGATAGAGCCCGTTCACGCACTTCCTGTGATGAAGCCGTATCCAAATTTTCTGCACGTTCAGCCAGAATAGTCACACCATGTGCCGTGACATCAGCAACGCCACCATCAATCATGATACGATCAATGATTTTCCCGCCTTCATGCACCTCAACAACACCGCGCTGCAAGTTAGCCAGCACAGGAGCATGATTAGCAAGCACACCAAATAGGCCTTCGCTACCCGGTATAACAACCATCTCAACGGACTTTGACAGCATCACCCGCGCTGGTGTGACAAGTTCAAGCTGTGTTGTTTCTGCCATTGGCTAATATCCTTTTTACAGGCCCTCATTCGACCATTTCTCAGCGTCAGAATTATGCTGCCTCAGCTGCTAGTTTCTTAGCTTTTTCAATGGCTTCATCAATTGTACCAACCATATAAAATGCTGCTTCTGGAAGGTCATCATAATCACCATTTACAATGCCCTTGAACCCTTTGATATTATCTTCGAGTCCAACAAAAACGCCTGGTGAGCCAGTAAAGACTTCAGCTACATGGAACGGCTGTGACAAGAAACGCTGAATTTTTCGCGCGCGCGCAACAGTCAATTTATCTTCTTCAGACAGTTCATCCATCCCCAGGATGGCAATAATATCCTGCAGAGACTTATACTGCTGAAGAACTTCTTGAACTTCGCGGGCTGTATTATAATGCTCGTCGCCAACAATCCGTGGGTCAAGAACACGTGATGTTGAATCAAGCGGGTCAACCGCAGGATAAATACCAATTTCAGCAATCTGACGTGACAGAACTGTTGTCGCGTCAAGGTGAGCAAAAGAGGCCGCAGGTGCAGGGTCAGTCAAGTCATCGGCAGGTACATAAATCGCCTGAACAGAGGTAATAGACCCTTTGGTTGTTGAAGTAATGCGTTCCTGCAATGCACCCATATCAGTTGCCAATGTAGGCTGATAGCCCACAGCAGAGGGGATGCGACCAAGCAATGCAGACACTTCTGAGCCAGCTTGTGTAAAGCGGAAGATGTTATCAACAAAGAACAGAACGTCCTGACCTTCTTCATCACGGAAATATTCCGCAAGTGTTAAACCTGTGAGTGCAACACGTGAACGCGCTCCTGGAGGCTCATTCATCTGTCCGTAAACAAGTGCAGCTTTTGAGCCCGGACCGTCTGTTTTGATGACACCAGATTCCACCATTTCATGATACAGATCGTTACCTTCACGTGTCCGCTCACCAACACCGGCAAACACTGAATAACCACCATGTGCTTTCGCAACATTGTTGATCAATTCCATGATTGTCACTGTCTTGCCAACACCTGCACCACCGAACAATCCAACTTTACCACCTTTTGCATAAGGCGCTAGAAGGTCGATAACTTTGATACCTGTGACAAGGATTTCTGATTCTGTTGACTGGTCAACATATTCTGGTGCCGCGCGGTGAATCGGTGCCGTTTTCTTTGACTTAATCGAAGCGCCTTCGTCAACTGGCTCACCAATAACGTTCAGGATACGACCAAGTGTTTCAGGACCAACCGGCACAGTAATGGGGGCTCCTGAATCAACTGCTTCAGCGCCGCGAACCAGACCTTCAGTTGCGTCCATCGCAATAGTACGAACGGTTGATTCTCCAAGATGCTGTGCAACCTCAAGAACAAGGCGCTGACCATTATTATTAACTTCAAGCGCGTTCAGAATATCTGGAATAGCTCCATCAAATTCCACATCAACGACAGCTCCAATGATCTGGCTGACTTTTCCGACTGCATTTTTGGCCATAGTATTATACTCCAGGCTACGTTGCGTGAACGAGATACCGTTACAGGGCTTCGGCACCGGAGATGATTTCGATCAGCTCCTTGGTGATGTTTGCCTGACGGGTTCGATTATAAACAAGTGTTAAACGATCGATCATGTCACCCGCGTTACGGGTCGCATTATCCATCGCTGTCATCCGGGCCGCTAGCTCAGCAGCAGAGGATTCCAACAGAGCACTAAAAATCTGCGTTGCAAGATTGCGCGGCAGTAAAGCACTCAGAATTTCAGCTTCATCAGGCTCATATTCATATGAGGCTGTAAGGCCGTCTGCAACTGTCTCATCTGTTGCACCTACTTCAGCAGGAATAAGCGAAGTATGTGTAACAGTTTGTGTAATCGCATTAACAAAACGATTATATAACAGCGAGACGGAATCAAATGTTTCAGCCTCAAAACCATCGATGATTTTTTGGCCAATTTCAGATGCAGTTCCAAAGGTCAAATGAGAGCCTTGAACGCCCTCTATGCGAGAGAAAATTTTATCCGCAATCTCAGAGCCTAACGCAACGCCAGCCTTGCGGCCGACAACATAGACGAGCACCTTATGACCTGAAGCCTGCTTTTCAGCAATTAATTTCCGTGCTGCACGTGTGATAGAGCCATTAAAGCCACCACAGAGACCCTTATCAGCGGACACAATCACCAGCAGATGTGTCTTATCATCAGCACGACCAACCAGAAGTGGGCTGGCTGAGCTACGATCTGACTTTGCAGCAAGGCGGGCAATCACAGCGCTCATACGGGCCGTGTAAGGGCGACCTGATTCAGCTGCTTCCTGCGCACGACGCAATTTTGCCGCCGCCACCATCTTCATCGCAGAGGTAATTTTCTGCGTTGACTTAACGCTGTTAATCCGTGTTTTCAGATCCTTCAGATTAGGCATCTGCGGAACTCCTCACCCGTCGACTTACTTATGCGAAGCTTTTCGCAAATGATTCTATGGCTTCACGCAGTTTTGCATCAGTATCATCCGAGATTTTCTGCTCATCACGAATGGTGTTCAGAATATCCTGACCTGACCCCCGCAACATATCCAGAAGACCCGCTTCAAAACGACCAATATCTGTCAGAGCAATCTTATCAAGATAACCCTTCACACCGGCAAAAATCACGGCCACTTGTTCTTGAACAAGCATGGGTGAATATTGCGGCTGCTTTAGCAATTCAGTTAAACGGGCACCCCGCTCAAGAAGTTGGCGTGTAGAGGCGTCCATATCTGATGCAAACTGCGCAAAAGCAGCCATTTCACGATACTGTGCAAGCTCAAGCTTGATTGAGCCAGCAACTTGTTTCATCGCCTTGATCTGCGCTGCAGAACCAACACGTGACACAGAAAGACCTACATTCACCGCAGGACGAATCCCTTTGTAGAACAGGTCAGTTTCCAAGAAAATCTGGCCGTCTGTAATCGAAATCACATTGGTTGGGATATAGGCTGACACATCGCCAGCCTGTGTTTCAATCACAGGAAGGGCAGTCAGAGACCCCGAACCATTATTTGCATTCATCTTAGCGGCACGCTCAAGCAGACGTGAGTGAAGATAGAAAACATCACCCGGATATGCTTCACGGCCTGGCGGACGACGCAGCAAAAGACTCATCTGGCGATAGGCAACAGCTTGCTTTGATAAATCATCATAAACAACCAGAGCATGCATACCGTTATCACGGAAGAATTCACCCATTGCACATGCTGTATAAGGCGCAAGGAACTGCATCGGAGCTGGATCAGACGCTGTTGCGGCAACCACAATTGAATATTCCATCGCACCGTTTTCTTCAAGAGCGCGAACAATCTGAGCAACTGTTGAACGCTTCTGACCAACAGCAACATAAATACAGAACAGTCTTTTACTATCATCTTTGCCGGCAGCTGCATTTTCAGCTTTCTGATTGATAAAGGTATCGATTGCGATGGCCGTCTTACCAGTCTGACGGTCGCCAATAATAAGTTCACGCTGACCTCGGCCAACAGGGATAAGGCTATCAATTGCCTTCAGACCCGTCTGCATCGGCTCATTCACTGACTGACGCGGCATAATGCCCGGCGCTTTGACCTCTACACGTGTGCGTGTCACACCTTCAATTGGGCCTTTGCCATCAATTGGGTTGCCAAGAGCATCAACAACGCGGCCAAGCAATCCTTTTCCAACAGGCGCATCTACGATTGAGGATGTACGGCGAACTGTATCGCCTTCACGAATACCGCGGTCATCACCGAAAATAACGATACCGACATTATCAGTTTCTAGGTTGAGGGCCATGCCCTTCACACCACCGTCAAATTCGACAAGTTCACCTGCCTGGACCTGATCAAGGCCATGGACACGGGCGATACCATCACCAACAGACAGCACACGGCCGACTTCTGCGACTTCTGCCTCGCTTCCGAAATTGGAAATCTGATCTTTGAGGATCGCTGATATCTCAGCTGCACGAATATCCATCACGCAACACCCTTCATGGCGGCTTCAAGCCGGTTAAGTTTTGTTTTGAGTGACGTATCAATAAGGCGCGAGCCGATACGCACGACGAGACCACCTATCAAGCTCGGGTCAACCCGAAGTGACAGTGATATATTTTTGCTTCCTGCAATTTGAGAAACGGTTTCTTTCACAGATTTCTGGCGCGTTGCATCAAGTGCAACAGCAGAGACGACTTCAGCAGACACCTGACCATTGCGGCGGGCAACTTCCTCAATGAATGCTTGGATAATCTGTGACAGCGCAAACAATCTACCATTTTCAGCAACTGCGCCGACAAACTTAACCGTCAGCGGATTGGCTTTTGCAGCTGTTAGTACGGCCTGAATAGCCTTTGATTGTTCAACACGCGAGTAAGCAGGAGAAGATACAAGCATCGCCATATCATCATTTTCGGAAATAAGTGATTTAACGGCTGTTAGATCAGCAGTAATGGCATCTGTAGATTTAGCCTCAACAGTGAGGTCGTATAATGCGCCAGCGTATCGACCAGCCAGACCTTTTTTGTTTGAACTCACTTTGTCTGCCCTCAGAAAAGACGTTGCCTCCAGCCCGTCGGGCTGGCCGGAGCGGTATCAAGGTTGTTGGCAGCAAAACGCTTCACAAACAATCTGTGGACTTTACGTCT
>CATISA010000054.1 GCA_949529445.1 Alphaproteobacteria bacterium UBA4588 | reverse complement strand
GTGATAAACCGAATAGGTGCCGTGCTTAATGCTGAGAGATCTCGATTTTCAAATGCCTGAGCAACTGCTTTTTTGCTGGCATCAAGATGAGTTACTTCAGCACCCGCTTGAGCAGCATGCAGACTGGCAAGGCCAGAATAAGCAAATAGGTTCAGTAAACGTGGCGCCCGCTGATACTGGTGCCGAAATGCCGTAATCTGATCGGCTGTCCAGAGCCAGTGTGGTGATTGTTCTGGGAAAAAGCCAAGATGACGAAAGGGTGTTGGCTGGGCAAGAAAGCGCAAGCCCTTATAGCGCATCTCCCAGCTTTCTGGTAGTGCAGGTGAAAGCTGCCAGCGGCCTCTTCCATCACTTGTCTCATCATTATCATCGCTCCGGTCTGAGGCAAAAATACCATCCACATGCGACCATTCGGATTGGTCAAGGAACGGTGCCCACAGCGCTTGTGCTTCTGGGCGAATGAAACGGTATGGCCCAAATGCCTCTAACTTGCGACCATGGCCACTATCCAGAAGGGTGTAGGCAGGCCAGTTATCTGGAAATAAGATATGATGAAGAGGCAAACAAATTGTCATGATAACACGTGGTCTATTCTGTCGTAAGAGACACTCTGCTAATAGGGTGCCAAAATTGCATCTATTGGCTGATCGGCGGGCACCCCACAATAATGGATTTGATGCCACAGCCCCATAAATAAAAGCCGCCATGATAGCATAGCAGTATTGTGACCTGCGCTGGCAAGAACCTGATGAAGATCCGCAGCAGATACGAGCGATTCAATCAGAGGTTGGCGAGCAAGAAGCGGGGCAATGATATCTGCTTTTTCGGCTATCCAGTCACCAACAGGGACACTAAAACCTTGTTTGCGCTGAAACGGTTCTGCTTCTGGTAGGTATGTTTCGAGCCATTGCTTGAGCAGATATTTACTCTGCCGCCCCCGTATCTTAGCTGATGCGGGAAGGTGATAGCCGTATGGTGACGTTATCTTGTCAATAAAGGGGGTACGTCCTTCCACACCACAGCGCATCAGGCATCTATCAAGCTTTACCAGAAGATTATCTGGCAGCCAGGTCTCACTGTCTTGTCGTTGCAACTGCCTGAGGGCAGATGAGGGACGTAGCAGCTTGTCAGCAAAGGAGGGTGCGGCGTAGGCGATACTGAGCGCGTGCTGTCGTTCGCGCAAACTGGTTGCAATATCTTGGCGCAGAATGCCTGCTTTGAGCGCTGGGCCGGGCCGCATAAGAGGTTTTGCCCCAACAAGCCTACGGCTGGCACGATAGCGGCCATAACCGGCAAAAAATTCATCTCCGCCTTCGCCAGATAAGACGACTTTGACATCCCGTGATGCGCGTTCAGCAAGGCATAGGGTAGGAAGGATTGCATAATCAGCTGCCGGTTCATCACAGGCAAGAGCTGCCAGACCAGCCTGTTGCCAGAACATGTCTCTATCATAGGTGATTTCGATAAATTCAGCACCAGTCTTGCGAGCAATAAGATGTGCTTTTTCAGTTTCATCAGCAACCGTATGGCTATCAAAGCGCAAGCTATAGGCAGTGACTGCTGTATCATTCAAGCGAGCCATCATGGCAAGCAAGGCGCTACTATCGACACCGCCAGATAAGAACATACCAAAAGGCACGTCGGAACGCTGATGGTGATACACGCTGTCTTCAAGCAGCTGGTCAAGTGTTTCGACTGTTGCGGGACGCTGCCTGAGAGAGGTGTCAAGCGGTCTATCATAACAGCGCGCTATGACCCGACCCTGCTCAATATCGAGTGTTTCTCCTGGCAGAAGTTTTTTAATCTGGCCCCATATTCCTGTTTGCTCTGTGGCAAGATGGGCATCATATTGTCGGTCAAGTACCATGGCAGCTGATACCAGGTTTGGTGCAGTGCGTGCAGCGCAGGCACGGGCAAGCGCGGCTGGTTCAGAGCCAAAAAAGACACCCTGTTCTGTTGCTACATAATAAAGCGGCTTGATCCCAAAGGCATCTCGGACAAGACAGCCAGTTTCGTCTACACCATTATAAAGAGCCAGAGCGTACATGCCACGCAAAGAGCAAGCAAAATCAGTGCCGCCCTGTAACCAAAGTGGTAATGCTACTTCGCAATCGGAACGCGTTGCATACTCAAATGTGGTTTCAGAGCGCAGTGCTTCATAATTATATATCTCCCCATTGGCGACTAACATGGCCTCTGCACCACTTGTTTTCTGGGATGATAGCGGGTGAATGAAAGGCTGTGCGCCGCCTTCAATATCGATGATAGACAGACGGGTATGAACAAATCCCGCGCGTCCTGTCTTATGTATGGCACTGCCATCTGGGCCGCGATGATGCAAGCTATGCCGCATCTCTTCAAGAAACCCGGCAGGCGCTTGCCCTGTGGGCGTCAGGAAATAGCCACCAATCCCACACATTAACCTGCCACCTCGCTCAAGAATGAAATCCAGTCAGATGTCACTTGTTTTGGATTGAACAATCTGTTCCAGCTGTGATAGGCCGCCTTGCCGAGCGTTTGGGCGGTCTGTTTGTTGGCTATTAAAGTGTTGATTTCTTCTGCAAGCGTGGATGGGTCATCCAATGGTACAAGCACCCCATCACTGCCATCTTCGATATGTTCAACAGCCCCATCTGAGCGGGTTGCAATCACTGGCTTTCCCGCCGCAAAAGCTTCGGCAATCACATTCCCAAAAGGCTCATGCCGAGAAGGGCAGACAAATAGGTCGGCAGCGGCTATTACGCATTCTGATGCTGTCTGCCAGCCTAGAAAACGCACCCGTTCGCGCAGTCCAAGATCATCTGTTAGCGTTTCAAGATGGTTCCGTTCTGGCCCCTCACCAGCAAGCCATAAAACACCATCTGTGGTGTGGGCAAGCGCGCGGAGTAACGTATCGAACCCTTTATTGTGGTGCAGCCTGCCGAGCGCCACAATTAACGGTTCTTTTTCAGGCGTGTCAAATTGAGAGCGCTGAAGAGCAGGGCGCTGGGGAGCAGGCACAAAATTGACCTGATGATGAACACGGTCTGCAGGCCAGCCTTGCTGGACAAGCCAGTCAGCAATGCCGCGCGTATTACCAACCAGCCAGTCACAATGGCGATAATATTTTAGATTATAATAGCCACCTAAGCGGGCAACATGTGTCCAGTTTCCTGCGGGCGTAAAGTTTGTTGCTCGGTTCATCCAACTCATGACAACAGACGGGTCAAACGCTCTTATCTGGCGGGCAAGGTGATGGCTATCAATTGGCTTCATAAGGGGACGGAAATGGCATGTATGAGGGGTAATGCCAGCTGCTGAAAGCCGCTCCATCCGTGCTTCATATGGCTTGATAGAAACCGCATGAGCGATCTCTGCACGCTGAAACTGTTCAGCCAGTCGTTCAAAAAACAATTCAGCGCCGCCATGTTCTGCTCCGGCCATTAGCTGGTACAAGCGAAGCTTGGGTGAAGAAGAGGACATAAACGGGCTCATAATAAAAATAGGCCGGCAAGGGTGATGTTATCCCCTAGCTGATCATAGCTGTATATAGGTTGCTTTTACTTCGGTATAGGATTCAAGTGCATAAAGCGAGCCTTCACGCCCCATACCTGATTGTTTTGATCCCCCAAATGGCAGACCCGGTGGAATAAGATTATAGCTATTTACCCAGATATTACCAGCTTCTAGCTGCCCTGCAACACGGTGAGCACGGGTCAAATCACGAGTAACAATGCCAGCGCCAAGACCATAATGAGTGTCGTTCGCCCGCTGGACCGCCTCAGCCTCATCTGTAAATCTTAAGATAGACATTACGGGGCCAAAAATTTCATCAGTTACACATGCCATCTCGTCAGTACAGCCTGTTAGGACGGTTGGTGCCATATAATAGCCTCCTTCAACACCATGAGGCTGGAGGCGTGTGCCCCCTGTTGCTACCGTAGCGCCTTGTTCTTGCGCTACCGCAACATCACCCAGCACCTTCATTAAATGTTCTTCGGAGACGATCGCCCCCATTTGAATATCAGGGCTCATTGGATCGCCAACCTGCATTTCAGATGCGCGTGCAGTTACCGCCTGAATGAATTTATCGGCAATGCTATCCTCAACAAAAACGCGTGTTGCATTTGAGCAGACTTCGCCAGCAGTATAAAAATTTGCATCAAGGGCAAGCTGTACCGCAAGATCAAAATCAGCATCTGCAAACACTAGCAAAGGGGCTTTTCCGCCAAGTTCAAGAGTGACTTTTTTCAGGCTTTCAGCAGATTGTGCCACTATCAATTTGCCTGTGTCCAACCCGCCCGTCAGAGAGACTTTAGCAATGCTACGATGTGCACAGATAGCCTGTCCTATAACATGGTCACCATGTAGAACCTGGAACAATCCATCCGGCATGCCTGCTTCACGGCAGATAGCTGCCAGCGCATTGGCAGTCAGAGGTGTTTCCTCGGATGGCTTTAGAATAAATGCATTGCCGGCAGAAAGGGCCGGCGCTGCTTTCCATGACGCAATTTGTATCGGGTAATTCCATGCCCCGATACCGGCGCATACCCCAAGGGGAACACGTTCAGTATAGGCGATTGCATCTGGCCAGCGATGAGATGTCCCATGTGCTGTTGCGCAGGCAGCAGCAAAAAAAGCAAAGCTTTCTGCGCCGGATGGCACATCAGCACTCACAGCTTCACTATAAAGTTTTCCAACATCACGGACTTCAAGCCGAGACAATACATCAATATGAGCTGTTATCAGACGGGCAACATTATTTAATATTTCGGTGCGTTCATGGGCTGCGCGGGCCGCCCAGTCCTTTTGGGCAGCAGTAGCATATCGAACCGCATCATCCAGCATTTCAGGGCTTGCAGGCTCGACAGAAGCAATGATAGCGCCTGTTGCTGGATTAATTTTCGGTATTGGGGGAAGCGGGCTTCTAACAGCGGCACCATTTATGATGGAGGAAAGCTGTACCCCCTCTTTTTCTAAATGAGCAAAAATATCCATCAGGCCTGCCATATCCCGTTATCCTCATCAAAAATGACATCTCATCTGTGGCGCTCATTTTTCTTGCACCTGTTTCGGAAACAAGTCAAATCTAGAAGTCAGGAGAAGAGACTGTTTTGGGTAATGAAAACATGGACCAGAAACTGCCATTATCGCAAGAGGTAGCGCGCCGGCAGATGGCGGCTCTATTTCGGATTGTTGCCCGTGAAGGGCTGCATGGGGGTATCTCGAATCATTTCAGCTATGCGTTGAGCGAAGATGGCCAGACATTTCTGATAAACCCTTATGGGGTCCATTTCAGCCAGATGAAATCAAGTGACCTTCTGCTCATTGATAATCATGCACCGCCTGACCCGTCTGCACCGGACATTGATATCACCGCTTTATCCATCCATGGCGCCATGCATAAAGCTCACCCTGCATCGCGTTGTCTTATTCATCTTCACCCGCATTACGCAACCGCGCTATTGAGCCTTGCGGCCCCGGAGTTACCGCCTATTGACCAGACTAGTGCGCGATTCTTCAATCGGCTTTCATGGGATATCGGCTTTGATGGCATGGGCATTGGTGATGAAGGTCACCGCCTCGCACGACAGCTGGGCAATCACCGCTGTTTGATGATGGGTAATCACGGCATCCTGGTCGCAGCAGAAACGCCGGCGCTTGCCTGGGATTTGGCTTTTCATCTTGAACGGGCCTGTAAAAATTACATCACCGCTTTATCCACTGGCAGGCCGCTCTCTATCCTCACAGACGAGGTTGCTGAAAAGACAGCGCAGCAGTGGGAAGACTATGACAGGACAACTGACGACCAACAGCAGCATCTTGACGCCATGATGGCAGTGTTAGATGTTGAAAATCCGGGATATGTTTTATGACAACAATGATACCACCATCTTATAAAATTTCAGCAGGGCAGCAGGTGGATGTTGGTGCGGGCTGCCTTGCCCGTTTGCCTGAGTGGTTGCAGTCTGTTGGCTCATGCCGCCCTCTACTGATCATTGATAGTTTTTTTGCCTATCATGAAACGGGCAAAGCTATTATCCGCCAGATTCATGCAGAAGCAGAACTGCATGTCATCGAAGCGCCACAGGGTGAACCTAAAATGGCAAGTCTTGAAGATATGCTGATAACGGCGCGGTCGGTTTCATGTGATGCTGTTATCGGAATTGGCGGCGGGTCTGTTCTGGATAGTGCAAAAATTATCGGCATTTGCCTTGGGGCTGACAAGCCGGTTGCACATTATGAAATGGTCAAAAATCCGCTTCCTACTCATACGGTGCCGCGTGCCATGATACCAACAACTGCTGGAACGGGATCTGAAGCCTCATCAACCAATATTCTCGCACTTGCAAATGGCCAGAAAGGCTGGGTCTGGGGTCCTGAAACAAAACCTGACATGGTGTTTCTGGATGCTGAGCTTTTGCTATCACTCCCTCATAATCTTACAATTTGGACAGGTATGGATGCGATTATCCATGCGTTTGAATCTGCGGTAAATAAATTCACCCACGCAGGCGCACAATTTTATGCTTATCATGCGCTTCACCTGGCAGCGACAGCTCTTCCACGATGTGTTGATGATAGCAATGATGCTGCAGCGCGGCAGGATATGCTGCTGGCGAGTTATTATGCCGGACGTTCACTAGATATGTGCTCTGCCTCGCTGGCGCATTGGATGAGCCATGCCATAGCTGGTATCACGCCTGTCCCACACGGATTGGCAACAGCGTTAAGTTTTGAGATATGCCTACCACATCTCTTGGCTGCCAACCCATCTGCTGGGGAGGCTGCAGCGCGGGCCTTCGGCGCAGACTCTGCTGTTGCACTGCCTGATTATCTGACCCAGTTCTTTGCGCGTATTGGGCTTGAGCGCAAACTGCCTGATAATTTTAGCATGGTGACAGCGGATGATATTTTCATAGCGCTGCAAACCCCAGAGACAGAAAGTATTCGGCTATCATGCCCTGTATATCCAGATGATGCATTAGCTAGACGTTATGCTCATGCCCTTGCAGCGCTCTGCCAATAAATGATTGTGTCTTTGAAAAAGTCGTAAATAGACTATTATTTGGCATTAACAGGCTAATTGAGTTGCGTTAATGGCGCACTGTCATTGTTATGGTTAGACGAAATTCTGCTAAAAAACGGCCTTTCCCAGCGCCTGATTCTGCTGTTCAGCCCCCATCTTCCATCCTCTCGCAACCGGCTTTCTGTCCGCCTGTCTTGTCGCTTCCACCAACGCCATTATTATCAGAAGAACAGATAGAGCAGATACATAAAGCCTCTATGACAATTCTCAGCCAGTATGGTGTCGAAGTCATGAGCCCGCGTGCCCGCGCTCTATACCGTAAGGCTGGTGCAGAGGTGGATGAGGCATCTGAAACTGTCTGCATGGATGAGGCGCTTGTAACTGCCTTGTTAGCATCAACTCCTGAAACATTTAGGCTAACACCAACAAACCCTGACCGGGCGTTAACGATTGGTGGCAATCACTTGCATTTTGGGATGGTGTCTGGCGCCCCAAATGTGCAGTGCGCGGTAAAGGGTCGCCGACCGGGGAATTTCGTTGATTATCAGAATTTCATAAAATTGGGGCAGTCATTTAATGCCATACATTTTTTCGGTAATCAGACGCTGGCCCCGAATGATTTGGCAGTAAATACCCGCCATCTCGATACAACTTTTGTTAATCTGACCTGTGCTGACAAAGTGTTTTTATGCATGTCTATTGGTGAGAAGCGGGTGCGTGATACAGCCGAGATGATAGCCCTTGCGCGTGGTATAACGCTGGATGAGCTGGCAGAAAGCCCCAGCTGTATCACAAACGTCAATATTAATAGTCCGCGTAAATTAGATAGTGAGATGTCAGATGCGCTGATCATGCTTGCTTCTCTCGGACAAGCTGTAGTTGTGACGCCCTTTACACTGATGGGCGCTATGACACCGGTGAGTTTTGCAGGGGCACTTGCCCAGCAGAATGCCGAAGCACTTCTTGGTATATGCCTTACCCAAATTGTGCGCAAAGGTGCCCCAGTTGTTTATGGCGGTTTTACCAGTAATGTTGATATGAAATCAGGTGCGCCTGCTTTTGGTACGCCGGAAAATGTACGTGCGAATATTGCTGGCGGTCAACTTGCGCGTCATTATGGTCTACCTTATCGCACCAGTGCCTGTTCGGCTTCTAATCTGGTTGATGCTCAGGCTGTGTGGGAAACACAGATGGCGTTATGGGGCGCAGTTCAGGGCTGTGGAAATTTGATTTATCATGCTGCTGGATGGCAGGAAGGCGGGCTTGTTGCCTGCTATGAAAAACTAGTGGTTGATGTAGAAATGCTACAGGCAATGAGTGCGGTTCTGGCGCCTGTTGTTGTATCAGGTGACGAGCTGGCTTTATCAGCCCATGATGAAGTGTCCCCAGGAGGGCATTTCTTTGGCGCTAATCATACATTAGAGCGTTTCCGTGATGCATTTTACACGCCCTTTTTGTC
This sequence comes from Alphaproteobacteria bacterium UBA4588, assembly GCA_949529445.1. Classification (GTDB taxonomy): domain Bacteria; phylum Pseudomonadota; class Alphaproteobacteria; order Puniceispirillales; family Puniceispirillaceae; genus UBA4588. Next base: position 13,722 of record CATISA010000054.1, on the reverse strand, counting down.
AGATTGGTCAAATTTTGAGGCATGGCAGGCAAATGGTGCACAAAGTGCTACTGAACGGGCCACTCCTATCTGGCAATCTGTATTGGCAGATTATCAGCCGCCTGGGCTTGATAGTGCGCGTATTGAGGCACTTGAGGCCTTTGTTGCCCGCCGGAAAGAAGAAATTGGTTCGGGCGAGCTATAAAAGCTTCATGAAATCGCGGTGCTTATTATGATACTCTGCCCCTTGCTCGAGTGAGTTGTATCTTCTGTTTGCCTTCTTTAAGGTGATTGTTTGTAATTGAAATAATATTTTGTTATCACCGATGTGATGCTTATGCGAGGAGACTTGAACGATGGCGGCTTATTGGATTGTTCGTGTGAATGTGCTGAATGCTGAGAAGATACAGGCTTATGCCCCATTGGCAGCAGCGGCAGTCGAAGCTCTTGGTGGTAAATATCTTGCCCGGGGCGGCACTTATGATACGAAAGAAGGTGCAGAATATGCGCGTAATGTTGTTGTTGAATGGCCCTCATTAGAGGTGGCACAACGTGCTTATGAAAGCCCTGAATATAAACGAGCTCTTGATGCTCTTGATGGTGGTGCCGATCGCCTCTTTGTGATTGTCGAAGGACTTTAGGTTGTTGGTTTATATTCGGCACCTGATCGCATCAGCAGGTGCATCAGGATGCTTACAGTAAATGAACCAACACCCATTAATCCCATTGCAATAGCCCAGGCGGCGAGCGAATGTTCGCCGCCATTTTGGTCCAGAAGCCAGCCGGCAACTGGCCCACCAAGCGCGCCGCCCCCAAATCCGATCATAGAATGAATAGCAAGAAGTGCCCCTCTATCATAAGGTGAGGCGCTTTCAACTGTGCCAGCGGTCAGTGAGGCACTATCGAGCATGATAGTGATGTTAAACAAGCCAGCAGCAATGACTAATAACCAGAAATTAATATAGCCTGCCAGACCAAAGGCCGCTGCCGCACAAATCGTTAAAACACCGTAGAGGCGGATCATCCGTGCCCGCCCGAAGCGCATGCAAAACCGTGCTCCCAGAACCGAAAAGACCATACCTAGAACCGCTAACACAGAGACTATGGTTGAAAGAAACATCGAAGAGAGGCCGGTCGTATGATAGCCGCCTGCAAAGACAAGAAAGGCAAATAGCCATGAGCGAAACGCAAATAGCTCATAACTATGCGCACCATAGGAAAAAATATAAAAGCGGGCGCGCTGGTTGCGGAAAGCTGGCCTGAAATCAAACGGATGCCTGACATGGCTATCTGCTTCTTGTTCAACATTCTTTGGTGCAACACAAAGTCCAACACCAAGAAATGCGATAAAACTCGCGACTGCACTTGTGATAAAAGCAGTTTTCGCGTCTGTGAAACTATAGAGCCATCCCATCACAAGAAAAGACATGCCTGTGCCGATGCCAAAGCTCGATGTGTAATAGGGTAGCAGGCGTAATCTTGTATCATCATCAAGCCTCGCATTCAGAATTTGTAAGCCGGGCATGTAGGTGCCTGCTAAGCCGGCCCCAACAAGTGCCCACGAGCCACAGGCTGTCCAGAAATCAGTCGCAAAGATGGCAAAGCATAAACAGCCAGCGCCGCCAAGAAAGGCTGAAAAAAGATAGATGTAGCGCGCATCTATTCTATCTGTGATACCAACAAGAAATGGCGTTGCACAAACATACCCTATGAAATAGGCACCGCTAATCCAGCCGACTTGAAAATTACTTAATTGCCATTCCGTTTGCAGCGTCACAAGATAAATAGGCCAGGCAGCAAAACTCATTAGGCTAAAGATTCCAGCGATACACATTATCACAAGTAATAATAATGGTTTTCGGGTACTAAATGAGAGAACTGCAGGAAACATAGAGAATTAAATATCGGAAATGTGGCAGCTCGTATATAGAATTTAAGGGGGGGGATGGTATTTCCAGCGTCCAGATTTGTTCTTATAGGCACAGCTTTTCGATGATTCACACCATTAAATTATTTTTTTCAGTTGCTAGTTGGGCGCTTGCATTGCCTGTTGTTTTGGCGGCAGACTACCTTGCGACACCGCTGTTGATGTTCCTAAAGGAAGCAGCTCTCATTGCTTTTGCCAGTCTGCTTGTGGTTGCAATGCTTGGACTGAGGGCGCAGACTCTCATTGTAACAATTATCTTATTCGGTCTTGGCTTTTTGCTACTGCCAGATATTCCCTCTCTTGACGAATTGAGACAGGCCGGTGCGTTTGTTCTAGTTTTTGCTTGCCTCATGCCCACTTTGGCGCTGGTGCGCGCAACAGCAATGACTATGCCGTCCGTGTGGCGTACTCAAAAAGCCCTTGGCGCTTTATCACCTGAACATTCAGCCTCTGGGCTTCAGCTCGCTAGTCATATGCTTGGTGGGGTGATGAATACAGGCAGTTTTGCCCTTGTGGCAGCAAGTCTGCCTGATGATGCAGATGAACGACGCCGACGGGTTGCAGCTGAATCAGCACTGAGGGGTATGAATTCATCAGTTGTCTGGTCACCCTTCTTTATTGGGTTTGCGGTTGCGGGCAGCTATCTCCCCTCAGGCTTTGCCATGGGCGCTATTGGATTCGGGGTTATTACAGCTATTTTATTTTATGTGATTACTGCTGCATGTGCCGCCCCGGCATCGGCCCGTTTCGCCTTCATTCAGTCTTTGAAGCCCTTGCGCCCAGTCGGGCCAAGGCTAGCTGTGGCGATAGGATGTGTTGTGCTTGTGTCTGCAGTCACAGGCCTTACAGCACTGTATGCTGTCGTATTGACGATGCCTGTTTTATGCCTGATGCAGGTCGTGCGTAGGCCGGATACTGGCCGCTCTATCCTGAACCATTTTGTCTCTCTTCAGAAGCAGTCAGGTGAAGAACTTTTGATTATATCAGTTTCCATGACCATCGCTGCATTAGCGCATAATTCTGAAGTACTGCCAGAACTGGCGGCATTGGTATTTGGCGGTACGTTGCCTGTCTGGCAGATGATATGGGTGTTGCCAGTCCTTGTTTGGTTTGGGTCTATTTTTGGTGTTCATCCGGTTATTTCATCAGCCCCTTTACTAGCGCTATTTTCACCGTATCTGACTGTATTTGACGCGATGTTTATCATGCAAGGACATATGATTGGCTGGTCAACAGGAACCATGTCATCAATTGCATCACTGTCGGTGATTACAGTAGCCGACCAATTTCAGCTCCGGCCCGTCCAGCTTGCCTTTGGGCGCAATCTTATTGCATCTGGTGGGCTTGCTATCGGTGGGGGTGGTCTCTGGGCGCTGGTGTATTTTATGCTGACCTAGCTGTCTCAGCATAAAAAAACCGGCATATGGAGGCGCATGCCGGGTATAATTTTGTGTGTAGTCGTTAGATTAACCGCCGAGGAACAGACGTCCTACATCTGGGTTGGCCAACAGGTCTTTGCCGTTATCTGCCATAGCTGTCTCGCCTGATACAAGCACATAGCCGATATCAGCAAACTCTAGGCCTTTTTTAGCATTCTGCTCAACCATGATGATTGTCTTTCCATCACGGCGTTGCAGGTCATCAAGAAGTTCAAAAACCATATCAATAAAGCGTGGTTCAAGACCAATTGATGGTTCATCAACCAGAAGCACATCAGGGTTCATAACTAGTGCTCGAGAGATTTCAAGCAAACGGCGCTCCCCACCGGATAGAACACCGGCAGGCTTATCGCGGCGTTCGGCAAGGCGCGAGTATTTATCAAACACCATTTCAGCAGCTATTTTCGCCTCTGCGGGCTTATTTTTTAGAAACCCACCCATCAGCAGGTTTTCTTCAACGGTCATACCTGGGAAAACGGACTTATCCTGCAGAATATAGGCAATGCCAGCTTCTGCCAGTTTCTGTGATGGCGTCAGGTTTGTAACATCTTTACCCTTCACTGAAATTTTACCTGAGAAGATATTGGTAAAGCCAAAAATTGAATGCAGGACTGTAGATTTGCCAGCACCGTTTGGCCCAATTAGGCATAAGGACTGGCCCTGACCAATTTGCAATGTGAAGTTATGAAGAATTTCCATCTTGCCATAACCAGCATTCAAATTGTCTATAGTCAGAAATGGTTTGTCGTTTGCAAGTTTATTTAGCTTCTTGGGGCTGGGCGCATCAGCAGCGATACTTGCTGCTTCTTTAACAACTTGATCGACTGACATTACAACATCAACCGATCCCATTCCATAGCCACTAATCTGTTTAGCTGACGGTTTCTTTGTTCGCTTTGCTGCTGGCTTCTTTGCAACAGCCTTTTTTGCAACCACTTTTGCTTTCGTAGCTTTTTTCTTAGGTACTGCTTTTGGTGCAGCTGCCTTTTTAGCAACAAGCTTCTTTTCGGCGTTAGCTGCTTTTGGAGCGGCTTTTTTCTTTGTTGCCGCTGATTTTTTTGCGGGTGCCTTAGCCATTAGTGACCTCCAAGATATGCGTCAATTACACGCTGGTCAGATTGCAGCTCTTCGGGTTTGCCATCTGCCAGCATCTTACCATTTGACAGACAATAAATATGATCTGCCAGATTCATAATCACCCGCATATTATGTTCAATCACACAGAGGGTAATGCCGAGTTCTTCATTAGCTTTGTGAAGTCGATCAATAAGACCGTTAATTAATGTCGGGTTAATGCCGGCAGTCGGCTCGTCCAAAAGCAAAACTTTCGGCTGGTTCATAAGAGCCATTGCAAACTCTAAAAGCTTTTGCTGACCAAAAGATAAATCACCTGATATCAGATTTCTTTTGGAATAAAGGCCAACAAACTCTAATAGATGCTCTGCTCGATCTTTAATTTCACCGCGCCGACTTGCAAATATACCATCCTTAGAGCCCTTTCGGTGTGAGACAGAAATCTGCATATTATCAACACAGTTCATTTTTGAATAAATTCGTGTCTGCTGAAATGTTCTCAACATGCCAAGGCGTGCGATATCACCGACCAACAGGTGTGATATTTCTTTCCCATCAAATTTAATCGAACCACTATCAATAGGATGATAGCCAACAATTGAATTAAAAAGGGTCGTTTTCCCGCATCCGTTTGGTCCAATGATACCTGTGATGCTGCCTTCCTTGACGGCAATGGATATATCGACGTTAGCCTTCACACCGCCATAAGATTTTGAAACATTATCTACTGTTATGATATCAGACATTATTTTGCCTCCGACTTAGCAGATTTTTGTGACTCATCAACCACAATACCAAACATTTCAGGATATTTTGTTTGTAGCCATCCCATTAAGCCCTGCTGGAAATAAACAATATTTATTATCAGGATGAGACCAAGAGCCACCCACTGGAGGTTCAACAGATATGTCCATGTTGTCTCTTTGATGACATGGAAAATAATCGCGCCAAGAACAGGGCCCCATAGGGTTCCCTTCCCACCAAGCAGAACCATCGCTACCATGAAAATTCCAAACGTTGGAATAGGATAGGCAACTTCTTTATCGATAAAGCCCGCCATATTGCCAGCAATCGCGCCAATACAACCCATGAAAAACGCAGCGATGCCCCATCCAATCTGCTTATAGATTAAAGTTGGAATGCCCATTGCTTCAGCTTTATCTTCATCATCTCTAATCGCATTGATGGCCAAACCGAACTGGGTAGAATACAGCCACCGCAATAAAAAGTGAGCGATGATCGCAAGAACGAAACACAATATATAGAAGAAAGTTGACCTAAATTCGATATCACCTGGGAAGAGAGGCATCGAAATACCAGATGCACCTCCTACATAATCCATCGTAATGGTTAGTTCTGCTGCAGCAATGGCGAGACCAAGCGAGCCAATGGCAAAATATGGGCCACGCAAGCCAAACATAAATGTACTAAAAATCAATGATATTAAAAGCGCAGCAACTCCAGCACATATAATGCCTAGGTAGAGGCCATTAAAATATTCTGTATCTGTGAATTCAGGCTTAATTGACCCCATGGCAGAAGTATATTCAGCCATGCCTCCATCATAGAACATCGAAATTTGGACTATCGCTGAAATATACATTCCTGCGCCAAAAAAGGTGATGTTCCCAAGTGAGTTATAACCCATTTGCCCGCCAAGAATATCCCAAGTTGAGGCCATTAAAACCATCATCCAAAGATAGGCTATTGAGAGTGTATAATCGGGGAATAAAATCGGACCGAAGACACCAAATAAAGCGAGGCCGCCATATGTAATAAGGGTGTTTTTCTTTATCATTATCTTACAACCTGCCTATTGCGTTTCATTGAAATCTGTCTCCAGATAAGAACCATTACGAGTATGCTGACCGGCGCAGCAACTTCATAAGCTGTTCCAATTATCATCCCAACATATTTTTCGAAAAGTCCGATGCCAAAAGCCGCGGATATAACCCCTGGAAGATTGCCAAGTCCAGCTGCTGTTACAATAGCAAAAGAGCGAACAGAGTAGGTGATGCCATAAAATGGCTGGATAACCCAGATAATGGAGACAAGGACACCGGCAGCACCACATAGCGCTGAGTTAAAGGCAAATGTGAAAGCATAAACTTTATCTGTGTCGATGCCTAGCACACGCGCGGCGCGTGGGTCTTGAGCTGTTGCACGAATCGCCTGGCCAGCGCGTGATTTTTTCATAAAAATCACAACCGCGGTAGCGATTACTGCAGCCAATCCAAGAGAAATAACCTTCGACGATGGTATTGTTACCATGTTGTCAAATAAATCCCAGTTTGGAAGTTCCATATCAATCGTTTGAACTTCTGGACCGAATATCAAATTCATTACCTGTTGCATTAGGAGCGAAAGGCCAAAAGTAGCAAGAAGTGACACAAACATATCCTGGTCAAGGATTCGTCTTATCATGAGAACATAAACACCCCATCCATAAACGAACATAAAGGCTATGACGATAAGAAGAATTAAGGGAAGTGGAATGTTCGCGCTTGAAAGCGCAAGAGCTAAATACCCGCCCATAATGACAAAATCACCTTGTGCGAGATTTTTAATATTCATTACCCCCCATACGAGAGCAAGGCCATATGCGCTTAAAGCAAATACCGCTCCAACAAAAATACCTTCAAGAATAACTTGAATGTTGATTATTGGCGCCCACACAAAAAGTAATTGTAGATTGTCTAGCATGACCATCTCCAGGGAAATCAGAAAAAAAGGGAAAGAATGAGGAAAAGCCCATCAGGGCCTCCCCTCATAATTAGTCGTTATTAATAGGATACATTTCTAGGGAAAGTCATATCCTTGAAAGTTTCAACCAATGAGTATTTGGCGTCTGAACCAATCTGACGCATGAACATTGGCTTAGCGATATTATTACCATTCTCAGAGAATTTGATGTCACCGTAGAAAGTTTCCATTTCTACTTTGGAGATGGCATCTCTTACAGTGTCTTTGTCAAAGCTGTTAGCAGCTTCAAAAGCTTCCTTCCAGACGTAAACGGCTGCAGATGCCTGCGCTGACTGATATGGCACAGAGCTGTATGATGGGTATGCTTTTTTGAAGTTAGCATTCCAATCGGCAGCCGAGCCAAACATTGGGTCAGATTTTGACAAAGTTTCAACCCACTGTGTTGGACATAGGAAACCTGTTGCCGTTTTAGGGAACTTCTCATGTACTTTAGCAGCTTCACAATGTGTCATTGCAATCATGGGCACATTAACTTTCATTTCGTCAATCTGACGTGCTGCTGTTGCTGCACCTTTTGAGTGACCTGAAATGATTAGAATATCTGGCTTCAGTGCCTTCACTTTTGTGAGGGTTGTTGACATATCTGACAAGTCAGCAGGAAGCTGGTCATCAATAACAGTCTTCATCCCATATTCGTTTAGTTTATCAATCACACCAGCACGAACGTCCATTGAGAACGGGTCGCCCTCAAATGCCATTGCAACCTTGATGCTCTTCGGGTCAGAAGTGCTTGCAGCTGCCATGTCAACAGCGGTCGCAAGATACTGCTCTGATGTTGAAAGCACAGCGAATAGGTACTTGTAACCTTGAGTAAATAGCGAGCGAGATGCGCCCTCTGCTTCGACCATAGGAACACCAAATTTTTCAGAAACAGGCGCAATCGCCTTTGTCATTCCTGAGCTGTATGGTCCAAGCATATATTCAACACCATCCTGCTGGATAAGGCGCTCAGCAAGCTGCGCACCACGAGCAGGTGTAGATTCGTCATCATAATAAGTTACAGCAAGTTTATAGCTTTTACCGCCAACCTTCACACCACCAGCGTCGTTGATGGTTTTGACAGCAAAGTCATAACCGCGCTGAGTGTGTAGACCGTTTGTTGCATATTTACCAGTCAGTGAAATAGACGAACCAAGGATGATAGTATCCCCGTCTACCTTTGCCACTGCTGGAGTGATGGCGGATGCCGTAGCAAGCGCACATACGCCTGCGACTGTCATCAGAGCACGCATCTTCATGTTTTCCTCCACTAAAAAGATGTATAGACGGTTAGTCTTATAGATCTTGGTGAGAAATCAAAAGTAAATATTACCAATTGGGAAATTAATTTTTTCTATTATGGAAACATATTGTTTTTTATATGAAAATCCGGGTTATTATTTTGCTAAATAACAAAAAATTTTAGTCGAGAAGGACTAAAATTATAGATAATCCTAGAAGAGCAATGGAACTTGTTTCGATTCTTGAAATGCGTTCTTTAAATATAAGAGCAGAGACTCCAAGTGTAATGAGGAGCTCAATTTGCCCCACCGCTCTTACTGATGCCACATTATGAAGTGAGAAGGCGATGAACCAGCAGGCTGTGGTTATGGCACCAAAAAGGCCGACTGGCCAGATGCGCCGCCAATGGATAAATGAGAGTGCTAGCTCACGCCGTGCGATAAAAAGCAATGCAATCCCCATGACGACTGTCTGAAGCAAGGTCGATGTGGCTGCTGATAGTGATGCCCGTAAAATAACATCCCCTGACTGTAAGGCATCAGTTGCCGCCCGAAAGCTTACTGTGGACAATCCGAGAAACGCACCTGCCGCAAGTCCTAATAGTGTTTGGTAGGAGGTAAAAGCAGCAAATAGACCTTTCAGGCCAGCTTCTGACTTATGGAAAGAGAGCATCAGAACTGCTACGACACCTAGTCCGATTGCCAAACCAACCTGAAGGCTTACAACTTCGCCAATAATCAGCGCTTCAAAAATAGCTGCTTGTAAAACTTCAGTCTTGGAAAATGCTGTCCCTGCTGCAAAATTTCGGTGATTGAATAATGTAATAAGCGCGACAGTAAAAATCACTTGGGTTAATCCGCCAATTGATACCCACAACCAGAAATTAGCTGTGAAAGTGGGGATTGACTGGCCTGTGTAGTAAAGCCAAGCAGCAAGCCAGATAAGCGCAAAGGGAAGTGCATAGGAAAAACGGATATAACTTGCCCCGAAATCGCCAATGACAGATTTCATTTTTTTCTGACCGGCAGAACGCAATGTCTGGGTTGTCGCTGCGACAAGCGTAAGCAATATCCAAATTGACATGAGATTTAGGCTCCTAATACCCTAGCGCGGCACATCGCCGGCAAGTGTAATTCGATGTAATAATCGCCGATAGCCATGATAATCATTAACAGGGTAATGGAGCACGCACCGATTATCCCACAGTGCAAGATCTCCAGTTTTCCAGACAAGCCGGCATTGGAATTCTTCTCTTATAATATGCTGATAAAGATAGGAGAGCAGGCCAGCGCTTTCATCGCTCGTCCATCCCTCGAAATGAGAGGCATGTCCTTCATTCACGAATAATGCTTTTCTGCCCGTTTCGGGGTGAGTGCGCACAACAGGGTGTATTCCCACAAGCTGGGCTTCATCAACGCTTATACCGTTTTCTGCAACACGATTGGCGCGTGTTGCAGCTGCCTTCCCCTTTCCGGAGACACAAACAACTTTCAGGCCGCGCAAGGTTTCTTTCATGCCTTCGGATAGTGTTTCATAGGCACTATATTGATTTGAAAACAATGTATCACCGCCAATTGGAGGAAGCTCACAGGCATGGAGCATCGTCGCCATCGGTGGCTGTGGTTGATAGGTTGTGTCAGAATGCCATAAACCGCCAAAATTGACAGTTTCATCTTCGCGCTTCAGCACAGGTGTTATCATATCAAAACCATCCAGCCCTTTTAGCAGGGGATAGGCTTGGGGAATACCGAGGCGCATAGCAAAATCAAGCTGTTGCTGAGGGGTCAGAGTTTGGTCTCGGATCACAATAACAATATGCTGTAACCAAAGAGCACGGATTTTTGCAATTTCTGCGTCAGATAAAGGCTGAGAGATATCGATATCATAGATAATAGCGCCTAGCGCTGGACTTATTTTTTCACTCCGCATTATCTGGCTCCTTCGCTTCACCGAACTGTCACATTCTCCATTTTTCGCTAGAAGGATGAGAAAAGCAATAAACTATCGGCAAAACGGCTATCTCTTTCTGACTAAAGAAAAGCGAAGACCCTATTTCTAGAAAGCTCTATCGTATAGGTGACTTATAAGGCGCAATTCTGTATGAACGGTAAAGTGTGTATTGTGTTTTATCACGGACAATAAGGTGTATCATTTCTTATGAAAGTTTTGGTTACAGGTGCGGCCGGATTTATTGGCATGCACACAATCATCCGGCTATTGAATGATGGTCATGAAGTTATTGGCGTTGATAATCTTAATGATTATTATGATGTAAATTTGAAACGTGCGCGCCTAGCCCGTATTGGTGCGCCAAACCAGTTCAGTTTCTGTGAAGGCGACCTTGCTGATAATATTGCAATAACTCAGCTCTTTCAGAACTATCGGCCACAGGTTGTCATTAATCTTGCTGCGCAAGCAGGTGTCCGCTACAGCCTTGAGAATCCACACGCTTATATTCAGGCAAATGTTGCTGGATTTATGAATATTTTAGAAGCGTGCCGTCATTTCGATGTCGAAAATCTGATCTTTGCGAGCTCCTCATCTGTTTACGGGCTAAATACTTCTCTCCCTTTTTCGGAGACAAGAAGCGCTAATCATCCGCTGGCGTTGTATGGTGCAACCAAAAAGGCCAATGAGATGATGGCGCATTCCTATGCGCACCTATTTAATCTTCCCTGCACAGGACTTCGATTTTTTACTGTTTACGGCCCTTGGGGTCGGCCCGATATGGCGCTCTTTTTATTCACTAAGGCTATTCTAGAAGGTAAGCCGATAGATGTTTTCAATCACGGGAAAATGGTCCGGGACTTCACCTATATTGATGATATTGTTGAAGGTGTTGTTCGGCTGGTCTCCAAGCCAGCGACAGCTGATGAGAATTTTGATGCGAGCGACCCCAATCCTGCGGCAAGTACAGCGCCCTACAGGCTGTTTAACATTGGTAATGGTCAGCCGACACCGCTGATGGATTATATTATGGCAATTGAAGATGCCATAGGTAAAAAAGCGGTCATGAATTACCTTCCTATGCAGGCAGGTGACGTTATGACAACATCAGCTGATACAACATTACTTGGCGATTGGGTTGGGTTTCAGCCCAATACGCCTGTCACAGAGGGGGTTGCCCGCTTTGTTATGTGGTATCGTGATTACTATAACTGCTAATAGGTCATTCTGCTTGCTGATATGCAAGGTTGAATCAGGTAGCTAGCACACCAGACATTCGGAGATATCGCGATGATTGCGTCCCTCATTCAGAAAATCGATACTGCTCAGGCATGGCACAACAGCTTAACAGACAAGCCATGGCTGCAGCCGCTATCAGGACGCTGGTATTTACTAGTGGTTATCGTTGCAACGAGCATTGCAGCTTATATGAATTACTATGTGCGTGCGGCCCAATATGATGTTTGGGAAACAAATCCTGAGATATTCGCCTTGGATGATGGTACGCCGCTTTTCACCACAACTGATGCAAGCTATTTTGTTGGCTTGGCACAGGCGATTAAACGCGATGGTAATTTCCAGACCTTTAATGAAAAGCGCCTCTATCCTACAAACAAAAATAGCATGCAGGTTAACCCGCCACCAACATCTATTTTTGATGCACCGCTCATCTCATCTCTGATTGCGACTATTGCAGAGGATAATTCTGCCAAAGCACTTCTGAAGGCAGCTCATTGGCTGATTCCTGTCACCGCGGTACTAACAGCTTTATTTATTGTGTTTGCTTTTGGGTCTGTCGGCTACTGGCTTGAAGGCGCGTTGGCGGCTGCAGGTGGGGGATTATCACTTGCCTACATGTCGCGTTCTGGTGCGGGGCGAATTGATACTGACCAACTAAATCTCGGATTTTTCTATCTTATGTTTGGGCTGGTTATTTTTGCTGCCCGTGCAAAATCGTTGCGGGCCTCACTGGTACTTGCTGTGCTTGCAGGTGCTGTGATGTGGGTTTTTGATTGGTGGTATGCCAAACCCCTATTTGGTTGGGCCTTTCTAATTGCGCTGGTATGGCTTTCTGCAGTGTGTCACCGGGATTGGAAACGTTCCCTTTATCAGGGCTTTCTTTTCTTTCTGATAAGTGGCCTTTTCTGGGGTAATATCGGAATCGGTCAGGGCTATTACCTCTCTGAGCTAGGTTTTGGTGGACTTGTCTTCCCTAATTCCTTTACCACGATTTCAGAACTCACTGTTTTGCCTTTTATCACGGTTGTTGAGCGCGTTTCGGGGTCTTTTTGGCTTGGTATGGTCGGTGTTATCGCTGTCGGGTTATGGTGCCTGCGTCATCCGGTACTGGCCGTCGTCTTTGCCCCTGCAGGAGCCTTCATGGTGCTGAGTTTTTACTTTGGCACCCGCACAATTTTCTACTCAGCGCCGTTCTTGTGGTTTGGGTTGGCCTGGTTCCTAGTCACAGGAGTAAGAGCGCTTATACAGCTATTGAAAACTGAAATGTGGGTACAAAATGCAACTATAAGCGCAACAGCGGTTTTTGGTTTCATGGTGATTTGGGTCTCGAGCCCAATAGATTATATCGTGCGTCCTGCTTTTCCTAAATCGGCCTTGCAAGGATTAAGCTCACTTGTCACGCTGCCGTCAAACGAGCAGACAGTTGTCGCATCCTGGTGGGATTATGGCTATGCGTCAGTTCTTTTGACTAATTTTAATGTTCTTCATGACGGTGGCGGGCAGAATACACCTGTTACCTATTATGTTGCACGGGCTCTTATGACATCTAGCCAATCTGAGGCAGCAGGCATACTGACTTATTTTTCTGAGAATGGGTTAGAAGATTTCAAGGCAGATATTGCAAGTGATAAAACCTTTGATAGCAAGCTTGGTCTTTATCAAAAAGCAAAGTCTCAGCAGACAATTTATTTAGTGTTGAGTGACCAGACAGCAGATTGGATCCCCTCTATTTCCAAGATAGGGTTATGGGATCCGATGAAGGGCGTGCATACCTTTCCTCAAGGCATCAAACCGGCTGATGGGATGAGATACACAAACCTTAAATGTGACCCGACGAAACAGCCAGATATCATTCAATGCGATGGTAGGTTATTTAATTTGAAAACAGGCATGGTTGATAAAAAACCATTATTAGCAGGCCTTATTCAGATGCAAGATGGCACAAGGACGGTTCAAAGAGAGTATAAAGATAATCAAAGAGCGCCCTTTATTTTACATCTCATAAAACGCGGAGATGATGCACCGCAGATATTCCTCGCGCATCGAAGGCTCTTCAACACTGTCTTCCACCAAATGTTTTATCTCAATCAAGTGAATGACCAGTTCTTTGAACCGGTATTTATGCAAGACCCT
>CATISA010000053.1 GCA_949529445.1 Alphaproteobacteria bacterium UBA4588 | reverse complement strand
GGTTTCTCGATTGACCTTGATATCGACTTTACAGCTTCAACACAGTTTGCTCAGCCATTCTCTGTGACGGCTGTGAACCAGGATGGTTTTACATCTGGTCGTCTTGATGGTCTGGAAATTGATGCTTCGGGAACGGTGCGTGCGAACTATACGAATGGTCAGAATAATCCGTTGGGTAAAATTGTTCTTGCAAACTTTAATAACCAGAACGGTTTGAAACAGATTGGTAACGCAACCTATACAGAAACAGCTGTTTCTGGCGCTGCAGCTGTTGGTGAAGCGGGTGCTGAAGGGTTTGGTACAATTCTATCTGGTTCTCTTGAACGCTCTAACGTAGATATTACAGAAGAGCTGGTGAATTTGATTACAGCGCAGAGAAACTTCCAAGCCTCTGCTAAGGCAATTGAAACAACAACAACCTTGACACAGACAATCATTAATATCCGGATGTAATCTGGTCAGACGGACGTCAGGTAATTGATGATGTGTTTAACTATTATAAGACGTAACGCGAAGGAGACATATTTATGGATAAAATGATTCATATGTCACTGAATACGCTTGATATCGCGTTGCGCAAACAGGCGGTGAGTGCTCAGAACCTTGCGAACGCGAATGTGACGGGCTTTCGCCGCGATGTTTATGATAGTTTTGGCTCGGCCTTTCTTGAGGCAGAAAACCAGATGGATAGCCGTGCTTTTGCAATCACAACTGGAAGTGGTGCGTTTGACTCAGAACAGGGCCGTTTGACCTCTACAGGCCAAGCAACTGACCTTGCAATTGATGGCGACGGATATTTTGCCTCGCAGCGGAATGGCCTTGAACCGTCTCTTACACGTCGTGGTGATATGTCTGTCTCCTCGGATAGATTTTTGATTAATGGCATTGGTGCCAAAATTTTGAGTGAAACACTTCAACCGATTGAAGTTCCGCCGTTTCGGGAAATCATCGTTGCTGAAAATGGTAATATACTCATCGAACCACTAAATGGTGAGCCGGGTGTTAAACAACTTATTGGGTCGATTGGTTTAGTATCTGGCGATGGCCTAGATTTGCGGAAAACAGAAGATGGTGAAATTCGTAACGCAGATGGATCGCCGCTCGAAACTGACCAAAATGTTAAGGTAAAACAGGGGTATATTGAGGCATCTAATGTAAGTTCAGTTGAAGAACTTGTTGCGTCAATGAGCTATCAGCGTAGTTATGAGCTGAATTTGAAACTGATTAAAATTGCCTCGCAAATTGATGAAGGTACAGCCTCATTATTGAAATTACCTAACGGCTAATCCTTCCAGATAGAGTGTCAAAAACCCAACTGGCATAATCATTGCAATGTTAAGTGTGAAATCAATTTCCTGCACGGAGTGTTCACACCATGTCTACTTACGCAATGCATGTCGCTAAGACCGGTATTAATTCACAACAGACAAAAATGCAGATTATCGCCAACAATTTGGCGAACGTGAATACGAACGGATTTAAATCCGACCGTGCCAATTTCGAAACGCTATTATATCAGATTATTCGCCCGTCCGGTGAGCAGACATCTGAAGATACAAATCTTTCATCAGCATTTGCTATTGGTGCCGGTGCCAGATTGCTCAACACTTCAAAGGTGCATAGCCAAGGCAGTCTAATCTCAACAGATAATGCCCTTGACCTTGCGATTGAAGGCTCTGGCTTCTTTCAGGTTTTACTGCCCGATGGTAGAATTGGTTATACGCGAAACGGCGCATTTGCCCGCAGTGCTGAAGGAACCCTTACAACCCAGTCTGGTTATGTAATTCAGCCTGAAATACAAATTCCTGAAGGTGTTTCGCAAGTCAATATCTCACAGGATGGTCTTGTTTCAGTTCAGGTACCTGGTCAGGTGGCTGCTGAGGAAGTTGGCCAGTTGACACTGGCAGACTTTGCTAACCGACAAGGGCTTGAACCAATTGGTGAAAGCTTCCTTGTGGAAACACCAGCATCTGGTCCAGCTATTATTGCCAACCCATTTGCTGAGGGTTTTGGTAAGCTTGTTCAGGGAAGTCTTGAAGGCTCAAATGTGAATGTGGTTCAGGAACTCGTTGATATGATTGAGACACAGCGTGCTTACGAAGTGAGCTCAAAATCTATCACGGCTGTTGATGAAATGATGCGGTTTATTGCACAGAATCTCTAACTTCTGGCGTTCTTCACTTCTTGCTTAGGGGTATCTCTCCACAATGCTCTTTCTTCCTCAAATATCTGTATTTTTGCTTTTAAGTTCGCTCGTTCTTAGCGGTTGTTCAACATATGTTGAGGATGTCGAGAGCAGTTTCTTCGAGCCAGTCTTTCCCGCAGCCGAAATGATGTCCAATACGACAGAGAAGACAGGCTCTATTTTTCAAGCAGGGCAGGGGGGGCTATTTTCGTCTGACCGCCGCGCCCGTCTTGTTGGTGATATTCTGACCGTAGACTTCAACGAAGTATTTGCAGCAACCAAAGCACAGACAGCCGCGTCCGCTAAATCAGATAGTTTTGATGTCACCCTGCCGAATGTTCTGCCGAACATTGTGACTGGTGGGCTAGGCAATGGTGATGCTGGTAACTCAATGGCTGCAGGAACAACCCGTTCGTTTAGTGGCTCTGGAAATGCTGCCCAGTCAAACTCTCTGACAGGCCGTCTGTCTGTTACGATTGTTCGGGTATTTGATAATGGAAATATGGGCGTTCTCGGTCAGAAAGAACTGACATTGAATAATGGTAAGGAATATATCCGGCTGAGTGGCATTGTCCGTCCAGAAGATATTTCGCCGTCAAATACTGTGTCATCAAACCTTCTAGCTGATGCACAGATAACCTATACTGGTGCTGGTCATCTTGCTGATAGCTCAAAGCCGGGCTGGTTGAGCCGGGCGCTGCGCACCGTATCACCGTTTTAACCTCTGGAGTGAGATATCTATGATTATGAGGCTCCTCTATCTTTGCCTAATCGCATTGGTCACTTTTATGACAATGGGAAAAGCACAGGCTGACCGGCTAAAGGACCTGACATCGATTGCCGGTGTCAGGTCTAATCAGCTTGTTGGCTATGGTCTAGTTGTTGGTCTGCCAGGTACTGGCGATGGTAGTTCCACATTGACCCTTCAGTCTATGAAGGCACTTATTAGCCAGCTTGGGATGAATACATCATCCATTCTGGACCTTAATGGTAAAAATTCAGCGGCTGTCATTGTTACAGCTGAACTTCCTGCTTTTTCTAAGCCAGGCCAACGAATTGACGTGACCGTGTCCACACTGGGGCAGTCAAAATCGTTGCGCGGCGGTACATTGCTGATGACGCCTCTTATGGGTGCAGATGGTGAAACTTATGCTGTTGCGCAAGGCAATTTATTGGTTGGCGGTCTAGGTGTTGAAGGGGATGATGGCTCATCACTGATTGTCAATATTCCAACAGTTGGCCGTGTGCCAGGTGGCGGAACAGTTGAACGGCTTATTGAGACAACCTTCCTTGAAACAGACAATCTGGTGCTTAACCTTCATCAGGGAGATTTTTCGGTCACAAATCAGGTGGCAGAAGCCATCAATGATATTTTTGGTAGCGACGTTGCTGTGCCCCTTGATGCTCGGTCTGTCAGGGTGCGTGCCCCTTTAGATCCAAGTCAGAAAGTCTCTTTTGTGAGTATGCTTGAAAATATTGAAATTGAGCCTGAGCGAACATCAGCCAGAGTGGTTGTTAATGCGCGCACTGGAACAATCGTTATTGGTGGCGATGTGCGGGTTACACCTGCAGCTGTAACGCATGGCTCACTTACCGTCAGAGTTGATGAGAATAAAGATATTACGCAAGCAAATAATCTCGCTGTAACAGACGGCGTTGCGGTAACAGCTGCTGGTGAGGCTGTCGCAACAGCAAACACGGAAATTACCGTTGAAGAGGAGCCAGCACGGGCATTTGTCTTTGACCCGGGCATTGAACTCTCAACAATCGTTGAAGCCATTAATGGTGTCGGCGCAAGCCCTGCTGATCTTGTCGCCATCCTTGAAGCATTGCGTGAGGCCGGGTCACTCCGTGCCGAACTTGTTGTGATTTAGGGAGGGCGGTTATGTCATCTATTTCTTCTTCAATGATGGACCCGGCCTTTGCTGCTAACCAATTTCAGCAGCAAACACAGCCGAATGATATGCGTGCCGCCGCCGAGCAGTTTGAAGCATTGTTTCTTCAGCAAATGATGGCACAGGCGCGCAAATCGTCACTATCTGAAGATATTTTCAGTAATAAAGGCACAGAAACTTACAACAATCTTCTGGACCAGGAACGGGCAACTGAGCTGGCAAAGACCCTTGATTTGGGCATTGCCGAAGCTTTGATGCGTCAGTTTGGCGTAGCAGAGAAGGAGTAAGAGATGAGTAGCCTTTTTGATGTTGGTAAAAGTGCGATTAACTCATACCGTCAGTCTCTGGCGGTAACGGGTCAGAATATCGCCAACATCAATACCGAAGGTTATAAACGACGTGAGGCAAAGCTTGAGGAAGTAAGTGGATCACAAGGTAGTATTACCTCGATTCAAGATCAAGCAGGGTTAGGCGTTCGTGTTACAGATATTAACCGATCGTTTGACTCCTTCATGCAGGATAGAAGCCGGTTCGCTCAATCTGAATATCAAAAATATGATGCCTATCTCGAGCAATTACAGCAGCTTGAAAATCAGCTTCTGCCCGGTGAAGGCGGCATTGATAAACGCCTCTCAAGCTTTTTTAACAGTCTTTATGATGTGGCTATTGATCCCACTAGTCTATCAACACGCGTTATTGCAATAGAGCAGGGTAAGGCCGTTGCAGATGCCTTTGCAGACACAGCTCTACAGCTCGAAAGGCTGAAATCCAATACAGTTAGTCAAATGGAAGACACGCTGAATTCCCTAAATACACTCACTACTCAGATGGCATCGGTGAATGAACAAATTACATCAAATGGCCAAAGTGGTACTGCACCAAATGCCGTACTTGATTTGCGTGACCGAGTATTAACTGACATAGCAAAATTAGCAACTATATCGGTTGATTATTCCGAAACTGGCGTAGCGAAGGTAACACTTGGCTCAACTGGCATGGGTCCTGTCCTTGTTGAAGGACGTACAGCCTCAAAGCTCGAACACATTTTTTATAATGATTCTAATCTACAGCTAGTAGTAAATAAAAACGGTTCTAAATCAACAACTAATCAAGCATCAGGTGGCGTTGTTCATGGTCTCTTGATGGCATTTGGGTCTATCGATGAAACACTCACGTCACTAGATCAGCTCGCCGTGAAGGTAACGCGGGACGTGAATGCGCAACACCGTTTGGGCATGACACTCGAAAATATCAAGGGCAGTGATATGTTCGCTATCAATGGTATCTCTGTTGCCCCGAATTCAGCAAACAGAGGTAGTGCCTCAATCGAATTTACAACAACAAATTTACAATTACTTCCCTCATCAGAGATGACCTTGTCATATGATGAGGGTGCAGAATTATGGCGCCTCAGGGACGAAACAGGAACTCAAATAGCGTCCGGCACAAAAGAGATTAATGCTCTTGGGATCAGTATAATTGTTCACGGGCAGGGTCGGGCTGCTGACTATTTCACTGTTAGTCCAGTAAAGGATGCTGCAGCGCAAATGAGTTTTGTTGTTAGTCGCCCAGAAGATATTGCTGCGGCGTCCAGTTCGAGTATCAGTGCTGATACAAAAAACAATGGAGAGGCTATCCTAAATGTCACTAAACTTGCTGATGGTGATAGCGATAGTACAGTTGGCCAATCTCTTGCCGTTGATGAGATTATGGCGAGTTCTTATAGCCCCGTATTAGCAACTGAATTTCTAAAGACAGGTTTGTCTACTGTCGTGCCAATAGGGACATCAGCAATTGATCTCTCCTCATTTTCTCGGCAAGCATCAGCTCAATTTCAGCTCTCAGACCTTGAACTCAAAAATCTGTCTGCTTTGAATTTAACCTTTACTGGCACAACGAACAATGGGCCTCATTCTTTGAATTTGAATTATGGGAATGTATTCCCACAGGCAACAACGGGCAGCTACTGGACATCAATGAATGATGTGGCTGATGCGTTGAATGGCGGCACTATCACAACGTCAGGCAGTTTAACAATTTCTGATCTTGGCGTGTATGCTTCTGGCGCAAACGGCACGCTGACGTTGTCTCTTGCTACAGGTGATTTTGATGTTTCAGGGTCAGAGCCAAATGTGTCTATTGGCCTTGGTCAAATTCAGGGTAGTGTTCAGACAGCGATTGATGCGTCTGATATTCAGCTATTTACCCGTGAAGGGCGTCATATAGCTGGCTCTGCTCTCACCACAACTGAAATTACTGAGCTCCTCATTGCGGATAATGGTTTTAATGTTCAAGCCGATTACGATGGTAGCTATCTAAATGGCGTTGCTGGCGCATATCGTGGTATGGGTATCAAGACACTTTTTAGTGGCGGCATGCATGCTCTCTCAACAGGAAGCAATGGTGTTGGTGCAACAGCAACTGCTGCGAGTGGCGCTGTTCCTGCAAACCCTACGACATCACATGTTGTTGCTATCACGCTTGGCAATGGTAGTACGGCATCTGCAACAATCCCGATTGGTGCGAGTGCTGCGGCTGCTGCCAAGGCATTAAATACAGCAATTGATGATATCGGTATTCATGCGACAGCACGTACACGCGTAGAATTAAAAACATTTACCTCAGCTGGCGAAGTATCATTTGGACTTGAAGGGAAAAATACACAGCCTATCGTTATTTCAGCGCAAGTGACAACTTCTGACCTGACTAACCTGGCTCTTGCTATTAATTTGCAAACGGCAAGTACAGGAATAACAGCGTCTCTTTCGTCAAATAGTGACCGTATTATTTTGGAATCTGAGGCAGGTGGCGATATCCTGATTGCTGATACAACAGCGGCAAGCCCAGATTTTACAGCGCGTATTATCAATGATGATGGCACAGCAGCTTCATCAGATGTTCTAATGGGAAGTGCTTCTGGCACGGGTATCCTTGATCATGCACGCTTTTCTGGTGTGGTAAAACTCACTTCGAGTGAGACTATCAGTCTCGTTGCGAATAGCACAACATATACAAGTACACTCGACCCTGAAACAAATGGACTCGTTGACGTTATCTCTGATGCGGCATCAGAGAAAAAACAGGTGCGCTATGATATAAATACTGATACCGACATGTCGTCAGCGTCAGCTGATGGTTTGCATGCGTCTGCTGCAAATGCATCTTATTCTTTTACTGTTCCAACAAGTGATGCATCTATTTCATTCACAACAACTATATCAGCCTCGGCCCTAGCTGAGGTAAGTCAAAGCTCTGTGAATAAGGCTGTAGTGAATGCGCTTCGCGCCCAGGCGCCACTTGCTTCGCTATCTGGCGGAAGTCTCGTTAATACTAATCAGGTTTCCACATTTGGATTTTCAGGCACCGAGACAATTGACTCGGTTAATGATAGTTTTGCCGTTTCAGTGAATGGACAAACTATTGCCGTTGACTTAACAGCTGGCTCAGGTGTGACGACACATGCAGAACTTGGCGCGGCTTTTGTGACGGCTATTAATACTGCCAACCTAGATGTTGTTGCAACAACCCAAGTATCTGGGGGTCAGCAGCAATTTATTTTAACGGGAAAAACAGCAGGTCAGGCATTTACTGTTGAGAGCTTTACATTCGCAGATGCAGCCAATTCTGGATCTCTTGGCTCAACCCAGCTGGTCTCGACAGTGGCTGCGGTTGCCAAACCGGCAGATGGGTCCCGCGTTTACGTAGATTTCGATGGCGAGCAATTTGAAATCGCTATGGTAAATGGCGAAATTGAAGTATCTGGTGGTGAAACAGATAGGCTGACAGCTTACTTTGATGTAAATGGCCGGTTACAGGTATTTGGTGGTGGCAGTTTATCGGGCCAGACATTATCAGTATCGTCAGATACAAAAGTGCCAAATAATAGCGTAGCGGCAACAGCTTTTGGTCTGTCTTCCAATATCTCCCGTATTACAGGTCAAGAAGTCACTGTAACTGCTGGGATGGCTCAGCTGAATTTTGATTTTAGCGGTACAGCAGTAGCTCTTGATATAGCAACTAATGGCACCGTGACAACCACACCCTCTCCGTCAGGTTTGACAGCACGGTATGAGTTTGTATCAGGGAGTTCGGGCCCAGGCCGTTTAGTGCTAGAATTTGATCCTGCCACTGATACGCTCGCTGTCACAGCACCTGAAGATGCTTATGGGTTCAAAGTTGGCACAAGCAGTGTAAAAGTCCGGTCTGATCATATTGAAATATCGTCAACAGATGGTAACATCGTTGAAGTTAGTGCCACAGCAACATCGCGGTCGCAGCAAAAAATATCACTTACTGATTTGCCACTTGAAGACCTGCTTGTTTTGACAACCGGAACAGGTCCGAGGTTGCTTGGTGCCCAGTATGACATTGCACCTGTTGAATCGCTTATCTCCTCGCACAATGACTCATTCACAGTTCAGATAATTGATGCAGATAGCAGGCAGGTAGAAATTATTGATACAGAAACTCAGCATTCAATCGCGACGCGATATCTTGACCAAAGTGGCTTCGCTAAGTTTCGTGACTTTCAATTACAGATAATAGGTAAAGGTCAGACTAGTGATAAGTTCCATTTTGCTGAGGGTGTCTCTCAACCAGGCGATGCGCGTAATATTAACGCAATCATTGATTTACAGAACGGTGCAACTGCTGACCCAACACGGACAAGCTTCTCTGAAATGTTCTCAACAATTGTCTCAAAAGTCGGCACATCTGTTCAAGCTAATGAAATTTCCGTTGAGTCCGCTGATGCACGTCAACAAGCAGCTATAGAAGCTGAAACAGGTTTCTCCGGCGTTAATCTAGATAGTGAAGCATCGGCACTGATTGAATTTCAACAAGCTTATCAAGCATCAGCCAGAATTTTAACTACAGCCCGCGAGATGTTTCAAACCCTTATTGATACGATGAGATAGGAGTAGACAATGCAGATTAGCAATAAACTCTTTAATCAGCAACAACTTGGTAATTTTGGCAGATTGAATAAAGATATTCAACAGCTGCAAAGCAAGATTGCATCAGGCAAGAATATCTTGAAAGCCTCTGATGACCCTCTTGGTGCTATTCAGCTATCAGCTGCCAAAGAACAAAAAGAATTACTGGGAAAGTTTTCATCTAATGTTGCTGCGGCACAAGTGAGGCTCGAGCAAGCCAATTCAGTCATGGGAGAAATAACAAATGTTTTGACCCGAATGTCTGAGTTAACAACTATGGCAGGCAATGGCGCCTATGATGCTTTCAACCGGGAAGCTATCGCTCGTGAAATGGAGCAGCTTAAAGATGTACTGCTAAGTCAGGTAAATACAAAGGATACGCGGGGACAAAGTTTATTTTCTGGTTTTAACTCAAATGTTGAAGCTTTTTCCCGCAATAAGGATGGGACTGTTATTTATAATGGGGACAGGGGCGTTCAATCTCTTCAGATTTCCGAAAATATGACAGTGAACACATCTATTGATGGCGGCACCGCATTTATGAAGGTTCAAACACCAGATGGAAACCGTTCACTATTCGATATAGCCGATTCAGCTGTTAATGCTATTCGTAGTGCTACTGCTGTAACGTCATTTGGAACAGCGGCATCAATAGCAAATCTAGATTTTACGTTGCCAAATCAATTGCAAAATTGGACCTTTAATTTGGAAGGTTCTGCTGGCACAGCTTCAATTACGGCATCTGTCTCAGATCAAAATCTGCAAGGATTTGTTGATGAAGTTAATGCTGCATCGGTTCAAACAGGAATATTGGCTACTCTTGAGGCAGACGGCACCGTAACGTTGAATGATGCATCAAGTGGCGAAATAAAAATGAGTAAGGTAAGCATTGAGGGATATGAGTTTTCGAACGAAACTCTTGTCTCGTATGTTGACCTTAAAGCTGTTGATGGTGCGGGAACTACAATCACTAACCCTGTTCGCCTCACGGATACGGGTCAACTCATTCGTGAGAGCATGGCCAACTTTGATAATGCCATCGCTAATATTGGCAATCAAAAAGCTTATATTGGAGCACATGCCGGCAAAGCTCAAATGCAACTAGACACTATTCGAGCCCGTGAATTAGTTGTGACATCACAAGTAATGAATTTAGAAGATGCAGATTTAACTAAGCTTGTAACTGAATTACAGACTCAAATGGTTACCCGTGATGCGGCTCACCAGGCATTCGCAAAGATTGGGCAGCAAAGCCTCTTCGATTTTCTCAGATAATTCTCAGTTTGGCATTCTAATTGCAGATAAAACAATGATTATTGTCATTGAAAGGCAAGTAAAATGTGGAAACAGTTTAACAGACTGAAATGCAAAGCGGAGGGTGGGCTAAAAACCTACCAGACCCAGATTAGGGTTTTGATGATATTCATCACAGCTTATTTTTCACATTTAGCTAAAGCGCCTTCCAACTTGGCATGTGAATTGCATAAAACAAGTATGTCAAATTTTTGTGATTGGCGAGAACTATCATGAGCAAGATTAATACAAATATGGCCGCAGTGACAACGCTGTACCACATGCAGAATAAAGAAGAAGCAATGAATAAATCGCTAGAGCGAATTGCTTCAGGCTTAAGGCTCAACCACGCGGTTGATGACGCTGCAGGTGCATCCATTGTTAATAGAATGACCTCCCAGATAAAAGGTATCGAGGCTGCAATTAGAAATGC
>CATISA010000052.1 GCA_949529445.1 Alphaproteobacteria bacterium UBA4588 | reverse complement strand
GCACAGATTGCAAGCCGCGCTCAGCGCACGCTACCCGCCTTAAAAAATCAACATATTATCCGCAGTTGGGCGGCGTTACGCGTTATGTCACCCGATGGCAACCCCATCTATGACCAGTCTGCGTCTCATCCGGGCGCCTATGCAATTACCTGCCATAGCGGTGTTACGCTGGCAGCTGCCCATTGCTTTGATCTTGCTAGTGATATCGAAGCGGGCTGTCTTGGAATTGGATTACAGCCCTTCTCAGAAAGGCGATTTCATGTTCCGGCCTAGCACTTCACAGAACAACAGCATTACCATCTATATTGATGATGAGGCGATCCAAGCAGTCGCAGGGGAGAGCGTTGCAGCAATCCTCCTAAAGCAGGGCATTACAGCTGTTCATTCAGCCCCTGACAAGGCTGCCCGCGGTCCATACTGCATGATGGGCGTGTGTTTTGACTGTATGGTTGAGTGCGAAGATGGACGCAGTGAGCAGGCATGTCAGCTCTATGCCGAGGAGGGAATGAAGGTATATCTGCCTGTTACCAAACAGACAGGAGCTCGCACATGAACACAGCGCTACACTACGACCTTATTATTATCGGAGCAGGTCCAGCAGGGATGAGTGCTGCCATATATGCCTCAAAAAATGATATGACGGTTCTGGTGCTTGATGACCAGCCTGCTGGCGGTGGTCAGGTTTATCGCCATGTCATGCAGAATGACGCTGCAGAAAAAAAAGCTGATTTTCTGGGAAGTGATTATTGGTCAGGCCATAAGCTTGCAGATGAGTTCACGCGATCATCTGCAAGCTTGTGGCCTGAAAGCCGCGTCTGGCAAATTACCAAAGAGCGAGAGGTTTTTTTTAGCCAGAAAGGCAAAGCGCATAGAGCCCAAGCTGGTGCTATTCTTATCGCAACCGGCGCTATGGAACGCCCGATGCCGATTACCGGTTGGACCCTGCCCGGTGTGATGACGATCGGAGCTGCCCAGACGATGCTGAAAACAAGTCATAGCGGGGTTGATGGCGCTCTTTTTGCAGGCTCAGGGCCACTATTTTATCTAACGATCTGGCAGTATCTGAACGCTGGATTTGATATTAAAGCGGTCATTGATACAGCCCCCGGCAAGATGTCACTGCTTCATTATTTTTGGGCCCTGCCCGCACTGCTTCAGCCAAGCATGCTGATTAAGGGATTAAAATGGCGGTCTGAAATCCGCCGTAAAACCCACTATATATCCGGCGCAACAGCAGTGTCGATTTCAGGCGATAGCCAAGCAGAGGCACTCAGCTTCACAGATGCTAGCGGCAAACAGCACCGGCTTGAGGCAGAGCATATCTTCCTTCATCAAGGTGTTGTTCCTTCTATCAATCTTACTATGGCAACTGAGCTTGAGCATAGATGGTGCCTGCGCCAGCTTTGCTGGCACCCAAAAACAGATATCTTCGGTGAAAGCTCTGTTCAGCAGATATTTGTTGCCGGCGACGGTATGGGCATTGGTGGTGCCGCCGCCGCGATATCATCAGGCAAGATAGCCGCCATGCGCATAACAGCCAAAGCGCGCGGCACATCATCACTTAATGCTGTGTTTCAGATGGTGCGCCAAGTCCAAAAGATGGCCATCCGTCCTTTTCTTGATTATGCCTTTAAACCTGCCGATGAGTGGCTGGTTCCTCCTGATGAAAATGCCATAATTTGTCGCTGCGAATCTCTTACCAAGACTGACATCACAAAGGCTATCACATTGGGTGTGTCTGGGCCTAACCAACTAAAGAGCTTCAGCCGCGCTGGCATGGGGCGCTGTCAGGGGCGGATGTGCGGCCTGACAATCCAGAAAATGATAGCAGACCATAACAGCCAATCAGAGGACAAGACTGGTTATTATAGACTACGCCCGCCTATCCGCCCGCTAACCGTTGGGGAGCTCGCAGCGCTAGCAGATGACACCCCAACATCATAAAGACAGAGTGATTATTATCGGTGGTGGAATCCAAGGCTGTGCGGCTGCCTATTTTCTGGCGAAGCGCGGTCAGACTGTTACCCTGCTGGAAAAAGATAATATTGCGCGCCGTGCCTCAGGCGTGAATGCTGGCGGGGTGCGGCGGCTTGGACGTGACCTGGCTGAAATTCCGCTCAGTCTTGCTGCGATGGATATTTGGAACCATCTATCCGATGAAATCGGTGATGCGGCGATGGCGTTTCACCCAAGCTTTTATGTAAAAGTGGCTATTGACGAGGCCGGACATATAGCTGGCATGGCCCGTGCCGAGGCACTTCAGCAAGCAGGCTTTCAGCATGAAGTCTGGCTAGATGAGACAGAAATACGAAAAAGAATTCCCTGCCTTGCCCGAAATATATCTGCCCAAAATATGGCTGGTGGAGAAATATCTGGTGGGCTGGTGGTCGAGGGCGATGGCTGGGCCATTCCATGGCGGATTGTACACGGCTTTGCAGACGCAGCAGCACGCAATGGCGCTACTATTACCGAGCATTGCCATGTTGAGAGCCTGAAACGCCAAAATAATGTGTGGCAAATACATACAAATTCAGGGGATTTTGAAGCAGATATTGTGGTTAATTGTGCAGGGGCATGGGCAGCAGCCCTTGCCCGTCAATCAGGCGAGCCCGACCTGCCGCTCACAGCTTATGCACCCATGCTTGCGGTTACTGAAAGGCGGCCACAGATACTGAACGCTGTGATGGGCATTCTGGGGCATACATTATCGCTGAAACAACTTGATACAGGACAGTTTGTGATTGGCGGCGGGGTCAGGGCAGATGCAGATATTCACCAAAATGAAGCAGGGCTATCGATACCAGAGCTTGCTACATCTATGTACCGGGCAGCACAGCTTTTCCCCGATATTGCACATGCGAAAATCATTCGCTGCTGGTCGGGCATTGAGGGGTATATGCCAGATAACCTTCCTGTCATTGGGCGCGGCAATCAGGACGGGTTAGTGCATGGGTTCGGGTTTTCAGCGCATGGGTTTCAGCTCGGGCCGGCGGTTGGCGAAGCGCTTGCCGACCTTGTTATGGGGCAGCAACCACGCAACTCACTTGCAGCATTTTCTCCGCAAAGATTTAGCGCCTAGATAGCACTGCATCAGCGCTTATTTTGTGCTCACAGAAAATCTATCACGCAACCTGTAATAGGTCATCGCAAGCGGCAGGAACCACGGGTCCCCCGTATAAAGCGGCAGAGTATTCATAGCCAGATTAGCAAAGACTGTTTCTGACTCTTTTCCTAAAATCATCATCGCAGCTTTTTGACCCAGCCAGCGCGCCCAGACTGTCCCAGACCCACAAAATCCAGCTGGATAGATAATCCCGTCATGCACCGCAAGCTTCGGCAACTGATCAAAAGGGAAGGCAACAAAACCGGGCCAATGTGCCTCAATCTTGGCATCTTTTAGCTCTGGAAAAATAGCCGAAAGCCCATCATGCAGCCGCTGTTTTGCCTGCCCACTATCTTTGTGCATACGCCGCCCCCCTAACAATATCCGTTCACCATCTGGCGAGGGCCGATAGTAATATCCAAGCTGTTTGGATTCGCCAAACATTGAAAGCTTTGGCATCAAGGCTTGCACCTGATTAGCGCCTAACTTTTCTGTTGCAATCATTTCAGAAATTACAGGAACAAGTCGCCGCTTCAGCCATGGCTGAGCTTTATCGGTATAAGCATTTGTTGCTGAAATAACATGATCGGCGATTACAACCCCTTTATCAGTCGCAAGCGTAAATATTGTGGTTTGGCGTTTTATCGATAATACCGGCGTTTCAGAGAAGATTCGCGCGCCAGCTGCGAGTGCTAACCGCGCCATCTCATGCAGGAGTTTTGCAGGGTGAATGCCGCCAATATCAGGGCGAAAAATGCCGCCGTCATAGCCAGCAGAGCCTAAATAATCAGATAATTCACCCTTTTCAATAAAGCGGGGCCTGATGCCGTAGCGAGCTTCGAATGCGTCATTATCACGGGTGATTTTATCTGCTGAAAACTGCCCTGTTAGCCCAACAAGACGACCACAAGGTTTATAATCACAGTCAATTTTTTCGTCTGAAATAAACCGGTCAAGGTCGGCTCTCGCAGCAACAGCTTCATCAAAAAAAGCCTGTGCCCGCTCAGCACCAAAACGGCGTTTTAGCTGGTCGGCAGATAATCTTATATTGCCACTTGTAATGCCGCCATTGCGCGTAGACGCGCCCTCACCAATCAGCCCTTTTTCCAGAACAACAACATTACGTCCTGCCCGAGCCAGAGTAAGTGCAGCAGATAGGCCTGTGAACCCACCGCCAATAATGGCGATGTCTGTTTTATCCTGCCACGGCACCACAGGCGCTGCCTGCGGCGGGGCTGCCTGCCACCAATAACAATTAAGATTTGTTTCAAGATCCATTATCTAACGTCTTCCAGAACCGCTTTCCTCACAAGTCAGAGTGCCGGTAAGAGGTGTGTTTATGCAAGTAATAAGACTTTAATTTTCTGGTATTATCCATGATTTTTTGGTATTTTTGCCCGCGCCTCGTTTTATTCATTAATATAACAAATTAACATTTAGATGATTGTATGAAGCGCCTGACGCGTGCTTCACTTAACAACATTAGATAATAGATATATTAACAATTATCTGAGACAAAAAATCAGAGAAATATGAGCGAAGAGTGAGGACATCATGGCTAAGAACACAGTGTTAGTTACAGGGGCAAGCCGCGGTATTGGTCATGCAATTGCCAGCCGTTGCATAGCTGATGGCTATGAGGTTATAGGCCTATCCTCGCAAGCAAGCGATACTATGCCATGGCAACATTACGGCGTTGACCTTGCTGGCCCGGACGCCACATCCCATCTCTCAGAGATTATCACAAAACATCGCCCTTGCCGGTTTGTCGGCAATGCTGGTGTGCTCATTAATGGCCGGCTTGAAGATGTGAAGGCAGATGATTTTTCCCGCTTGATGCGGGTTAATCTGCTGAGCCTTATGGAAACGACGCAGCTCATGCAGCCTATCTGGCGCGAAGAAGGCTTTGGACGGGTTGTGCTGATTGGCTCGCGCGCTGCCCTTGGCAAAGAAAACCGGGTTCTTTATGGCGCTTCTAAAGCCGGTGTGACAGGACTTGGTCGCACGCTTGCACTGGAATTAGCGCCGCATCAAGTAACCGTAAATGTCATTGCGCCTGGACCGATTGCAACCGACCTGTTTGAACATGGTCAGCCCGTTGGCAGTCCAGCGCGCATCAAAATCGAAGCTTCTGTGCCGCTTGGCCGTGTTGGCAAGCCAGATGATATTGCCAATGCAACAAGCTTCCTGCTGAATGATGCTACAGGCTATGTTACAGGCCAGTGCTTGAATGTCTGTGGCGGGCTTTCCACAGGATTTAATGCTCATTAAACCGGTGCGTCTCTAGCGCGGTAACTTATCACGAACTACCCGTCTGCCAAATGGGAAAGGGGTAGTTTTGTTGTATATTTGATTTCCTGCAAGGACACGCTAGACGACATGGTGGTGAAAGAAATATCGCTGATCAATTTCTGCTGAAAAGCATCATAGCCTGAAATATCAGAGGCTACGACCTTCATCAGATAGTCGGACTGTGTGCCGGTAATCCGGTGTACCTCAGTGATTTCGGGATACTGATTTACCGCATCCGCAAACTGAGCCGTCCAGTCTGGTGACTGAGTGCTGACAGAAATCGACAGAAACACAACAATCGGCAAGCCAATTTGTTCACGGTCAAGTGTTATCGTTCTCCCGGTAATCACCCCCTGCTCTTCCATCTTCTTTATCCGGTTCCAGCAGGGTGTTGTTGATATGCCAACACGCCGTGCAATATCTGTTATTGGCAGTGCAGCTGCTTCCTGAAGAAGAGTAAGAATTGCGCGATCTATTGAATCCATTCTTTAATCTACCTTATTTTTAGTACAAATTTCTGTTTTTTACTAACATAAAAGAAATATTCAGAAAACCATTCTTTTTTATTTGATCCTGTTTTGAGCTTTGCCGTAAAAGTAGCGCACATCCCTTTATTCAGGAGCCCTTATCCCATGTCGAATTTACATCCCGAAACAGCCGTTCTCCATGCTGGTAGCTATCGGAGCGATCCCACAACAAATGCTGTTGCTGTGCCGATTTATCAAACCACAAGCTATCAGTTTGATAACACGACGCACGCAGCCAATCTGTTTGCCCTCAAAGAATTAGGCAATATCTATACCCGTATTATGAACCCGACCACGGCAGTGCTTGAAGAACGGCTTGCCGCCCTTGAAGGCGGTATTGCAGCCTTAGCAGTATCATCTGGCTCTTCTGCCGTTGCCATATCTATCCAAAACCTCTGCGCTGCAGGTGATAATATTGTGTCTTCACCCCATCTGTATGGCGGCACATGGAACCTTTTCACCAATACTTTTGCACGGCTAGGAATTGACGTACGGTTTGCTGACCCATCCGATCCTGATAGCTTCCGCAAGCTAGCAGACGAGAACACCCGCGCCTTTTTTGGTGAAACGCTGCCAAATCCAAAACTTGAACTATTCCCGATTGCCGAAATCGCTGCGATTGGCAATGAGCTTGGCATCCCACTCATCATTGATAATACAACAGCACCGATTACCTGCCGCCCAATTGAACATGGCGCTAGCATTGTTGTGCACTCCGTTACTAAATATATCGGCGGGCACGGAACAACGATTGGTGGTGTGATAATTGATAGTGGTAAGTTTAACTGGCTAAAACATGCTAGCCAGCACCCAACATTCAATACACCTGACCCAAGCTATCATGGTGCAATATGGAGTACGCTTGTACCAGAAGCGCTTGGCGTACCAATTGCCTATGCTCTTCGGGCCCGTGTTGTGCTTTTGCGTGACCTTGGAGCCGCCTTATCACCGACTAACGCTTTTCATCTAATCCAAGGCCTTGAAACTCTACCACTGCGCTATCGGGCCCATCAAGAAAATGCAAGTGCAGTTGCTGGATTCCTTGAGCAGCATGAGGCTGTTGCTAGTGTGAATCATCCAAGCCTGTTTACCGGCATTCAGAAAGAACGTGCCGATAAATACCTTACCACAGGTTATGGACCGATTATTGGCATTGAGCTGAAAGATGGCATCGAAGCAGGACGTAAATTCATTGATAACCTGAAACTGCTCTATCATGTCGCCAATATCGGGGATGCGCGTAGCCTTGCGATACATCCTGCTTCAACTACGCATTCCCAGCTTTCGGAACAGGAACAGATCAAAGCGGGCGTCACACCAGGCTATGTAAGACTTGCTATCGGTATTGAGCATAAGGATGATATTATCGCTGATATCTCGCAAGCACTCGCGGCATAAACACGCCATTCAATTTTCCAAGACAGGATAGTAAATCTATACTATGACTATCCCGTTTTATGTCAGGGCACTGCTTATATGCCAAAAAATAGCATGAAAGCAGTGCCCTGACAGTCCCTACCAATCTATCGACGCTGTTTATGGTAGGGTAATGCCTGCTTCTTTGGCATAGGGCTTTACAATAGCAGCATCATCCTCAAGCCCTAGACCTTGGTCGGCTGCAGCGCGGTATCGCTCAAGGGCAGCGAGTCCGAGGTGCGGGGTAAAAGATGTTTCCTTGGATATATCGGCCACAATACCTAAATCTTTTAGCCAAATATTAATCGCAGAATGCGGACTATAATCTGCCTCTACAATATGGGGCAACCTATTTTCAAGCATCCAGCTTGTGCCGGCACATTTACTGATAACAGACAGAAGCTGCTCAGGGTTAACGCCTTGGGTTAGCCCAAACGCAACCGCTTCACCCATTACCGCAATATGTACGCCTGCGAGCAGCTGATTAACAGACTTCATTGCAGACCCAGCTCCTGCTTCATCCCCAAGCCGGAAAACCGTTTCTGATAATGCATCCAAAGCTGGGGCGGCAGCATCAAAGGCGACAGGTGTTCCCGAAGCCATAATAGACAAAGCGCCATTTGCTGCTTTAATCGAGCCACCAGAAATCGGCGCATCCAAATAATGAACCCCTGTCTCAGCGCATCGCGCTGCATTACGGCGCGCCGCATCAGGGGTAATTGTGGCACAGGAAATCACAACAGCGCCAGATTTCATCTGAGCAACAATGCCATCATCCCCGAACAACACATCTTCGGTCTGAGCTTCATTCAGCACAACAATCACGGCACAGTCCAGCAACGAGATACTCTCTGCTCGACCACCAGGCATGCCGCCTTCCGCTGCAAATTGGGCCATTCGTTCATCTGAGATATCAAAGCCGTGCACCTGATGCCCTGCTGCCAGCAAAGAGCGCGCCATACCATAGCCCATTGAGCCCAATCCAAATATAGCGGCGCGCAAAAAATGGTCTGTCATAATATCTATTTCCTATAGCTTTTGTTGTTACACCAACCCAAAAGAACGATCAGATCACAAGATACATCGCGTCCATAATAGACAGCACCCTAGCGGACAATCAGGTCTGAAGATAACATTTTAGCCTACCATCAAGAGAGCTGAGGCCCCACTGATACAAGAGCTTTGCCGGCATCATTATCAGTAAATTTCTGAAAATTAGTAATAAAGAGTTTTGCTAGTTCCTCTGCCTGTAACTGCCAATCTGCCTCTGATGGGTGGCTTGTACGTGGGTCCAGAATATCTTTTCCCATATCACCTAGATTTGTTGGGAAGGATAACCCAAATATTGGCAATATCTGCTGGTCAGCATCATCAATTTCACCGGATAAAATATGCGAAATAATACTCCGTGTGCGCGCAAGCGAAATGCGCTCCCCTGCGCCGTTCCATCCTGTATTCACCAGATAGACCCTTGCGCCAGAAGCCTGAAGCCGCGCAGTGAGTGTTTTGGCATACTGGGTTGGGTGAAGAGAGAGGAATGCCGCACCAAAACAGGCAGAGAAGGTCGGTGTTGGCTTGGTAATGCCGCGCTCTGTTCCTGCAAGCTTAGCGGTGAACCCAGAAAGGAAATGATATTGTGCCTGCGCATCATCAAGCAATGAGACGGCTGGAAGAACACCAAATGCATCAGCGGTCAGAAAAATAACGCGTTTTGCATGCCCCCCACGTGATACTGGCCTTACAATATTTTCAATATGAGTCAGAGGATAGGAAACACGCGTATTCTCGGTGATAGATCCGTCTGAAAAATCAAGGCTGCCATCATCGCGCATCACGACATTTTCAAGCAAGGCATCACGGCGAATAGCCATAGATATTTCTGGCTCTTTTATGGCTGACAAATCAATGGTCTTAGCATAGCAACCACCTTCAAAATTAAACACGCCATCATCATCCCAGCCATGTTCGTCATCCCCGATAAGGGCGCGATCTGATGATGTGGATAATGTTGTCTTTCCTGTCCCTGACAAGCCAAAAAATAGTGCAACATCGCCGTCCACTCCTTGATTGGCAGAACAATGCATAGAAGCAATACCGCGCTGGGGTAGCAGGTAATTCATAACAGAGAACATGCCCTTTTTCATTTCGCCGCCATACCATGTGCCGCCGATAAGCTGCACACCTTCACTCAAATTAAAGGCAATAAAGGTCGATGAGTTTAATCCCTGTTCCTGCCAGTCGGGATTTTCAAAGCTGGATCCGTTGATAACAGTAAAGTCTGGTTCAAAATCAGCAAGCTCTTCATCGGAGGGACGAATGAACATATTTTTAACAAAGTGGGCCTGCCAGGCTACTTCCATTACAAATCTTACTTTGAGATGATTGTCAGCACTTGCGCCACAAATCCCGTCAATTATATACAGTTTTTTACCAGACAACGCAGCACCGACGCCGCGTTTCAGTGCAGAGAACACTTCTTCTGACATAGGTTTATTATCATTCCGGCTCTCTTCACCAGCCCACCAAAATGTATTTTTAGTAGTAGCATCCTCGACAATATATTTGTCTTTGGGAGAGCGCCCAGTATAGGTGCCTGTAAACACATTCACAGCCCCTGTATCTGTTATATACCCCCGCGCCAGACCTTCCAGCTCAGGGTTGGTTTCATCTTTAAATAATTGTTCAAATGATGGATTGTGAATTATCTCCGGCGTTCCGGTTATATGCAAGCGCGATAGAAAGTCAAACACATCAGAAATCCCATAAAACCACGTATAATTACCCTTCAAAAAGGGGAGAGTCACATTTATGAAAATACCGATTCATAGAATACCCCGTTAGTTTGTCTAACAAAGCCAGCAGTGCAAAGGAAGCACTATATGATTCTTTTTCGACACACAAAAGAGCGCTATGCTCCATCCACTTGATGGACTTCAATAATGTTGCCATCTGGGTCATAGAAAAAAATCTGATGCCATCCGGCTACCGCTTTCTCACCCCAGTCAGAATAAGGGATTCCTTGTGTTTCTAGATGTGCCTTGAAGGCTGCCAAATCGTCTGTTCGATAAGCGATATGGCCACGTTCAACAGGATTCACGATCTGTCCAGTACGAAATCCAGCGCCAACATCCTTTTGGGCAAGGTGCATCTGAATGGCCCCATCACTCACAAAGGCAACGTCACCGGCATAGCCTTTTTTCTTTTCCAAAACAGGAAGACCGTCTTTTTCTTCTTCCAACCCTAGAATGCCGCGATAAAAGTCATCCATCCTCTCAACATTTTCAGTACAGAGATTGATATGATGAAGCTTTAATTTCATAGTGGCCCCCTTAATATTCCTACCCTAAGATACGTGCTATTAGTGCTACCATTTCAGAAAAAATAGGTGACAACAATATCAATCGTCCTCTTAATAAAGCGCCACATTAATAATTATAATAATATCAGCTGATATTATCGCTGATGCACTATTGATGAGGTGTGGTGATTGCTATCATTAGACCAGAAAGAAGGGCCCGCATGTTCGCTGATATACTGCCCCTTAAGATGCAGAAAAACGAGCTTGAAATGTTTCTACAACGGGAATTTCCCCAAGTGAGTAGTGAGGTTGAAATTGCCGAACTGACGGAGAGTCAGGTAACAATGCGTCTTATCACGTCTGACAAACATCTCCGGCCGGGCGGCACAATATCAGGCCCCACAATGTTTATGCTGGCAGATGTCTGTTTTTATCTGGCCCTTCTATCTGTTATTGGCCCAAAAGCTCTTACTGTTACAACCAGCGCACATATTTCCTTTATGCGCAAACCATCAGCTGCTCCATTGCTTGCGACGGCGCGCCGGCTTAAACTTGGGAAATCACTGGCTGTTGGTGATGTGTTAATATTTTCAGAAGGCATGGAAGCACCTGTTGCGCATGCCAGCATGACTTATGCCATTCCACCAGCGACCTCGTCATCTGTTTCATAATTACAGGAAGACCATCAATGACTGATACAAAACTACCCGCCGACTCGAAGGTTGCTATTGTTACAGGTGCTGCTCGCGGTATTGGGCTTGCAACAGCAACCCTTTTTGCTGAGCAAGGTCTTTTTGTCATTTTGGTTGACCGTGATGAAGAGGAGCTTCAGCAAGCGCAGGCGAACCTGAATAACAATACCCCCTATAATCATAGTGCTCTTGTGTGCGATGTATCATCACCTGATGCTGTAAGCCAGATGATAGCCCAAGTGCTTGACCAGACAGGTAGAATAGATGTGCTAGTAAATAATGCCGGCATTGCTGATTTTGGTCCGATTGAAGATACTGATTTCCAGCGCTGGCGCGCGGTTATGGAAACAAACCTTGATGGTGTTTTTCTCTGCAGCCAAGCTGCAATACCTGCGTTAAAAGAAACGCGTGGCGCGATTGTCAATATTGCGTCTATATCTGGACTAAGAGCCTCAACATTACGCGTTGCATATGGCACCTCCAAAGCTGCTGTCATTCAGCTCACACAGCAACAAGCCGTTGAGCTTGGTGAATATGGCATTCGCGCAAATTGTGTGGCACCAGGCCCTGTTCGCACGAAACTTGCCATGGCCGTTCATTCGCAGGAAATTATAGACGCCTATCATGATGCTCTGCCGCTTAACCGGTATGGTAGCGAGCGTGAAATTGCAGCGGTGATATGCTTTCTTGCCTCTCCTAACGCAAGCTTTGTTACTGGCCAAACAGTGGCAGCAGATGGTGGCTTTGAAGCAACTGGCGTTGGACTGCCAGCTTTACGTAGATAGCATTAAATAGCAGGGCAGAATAAACGGCATGACGAATACATCGGTAATTGTTGGCGATATTGGGGGCACAAATGCTCGCTTTGCAGTGTTTGCACCTCAGACAGGCACTCTCTCATCAATCAGAATTTTGCAATGTGCAGACTATGTTGATTTCTTGACTATGCTTGATGCCTATCTTGCTGGCTGTGATGATAATATTAAGATGCATCGATTATCGCTTGCTGTGGCCGGACCCGTTGATGATGATCACATTAGCTTATCGAATAATGACATATCTTTTTCAAAACGATGTCTGATAAGCCAATATCAGCTTACTGAGCTCACTGTCGTAAATGATTTTACTGCACAAGCGATGGCTGTTCCCTATCTAGACCCAGCGCACCTTAAAACGCTGCGTTCCGGCATAGCTTATGACAATACACCCATCCTTGTGCTTGGGCCTGGAACAGGTATGGGATTCTCAACGCTTGTGCCAACAGCAACGGGATGGCGCCCACTTGAAACAGAAGGCGGCAATATCGGCCTATCACCACAAAGCGCCGATGAAGATCTGCTGGTAAGCTGGCTACGAAATCATACAGACTATGTGGCTTCAGAAACAGTTCTAAGCGGTCGCGGCATCGAATATCTCTATGCCTATTGGGCTGAACAAAACGCCGAAGACCCACGCTTCACAACAGCAGCCGAAATTGGTGATGCAGCGCTTGCCGGCGACCACCTTGCGGAAAAGGCTATCTGCCAGTTTTTCGATATTCTGGGGAGCTATATTGCTGATGGTATCTTAGCAACAGGATCACGCCATGCTGTATATCTGTCTGGCGGCATTGTACCAAAACTCCTCAAACTCCTGCCAAAAAGTCAGTTTCTGGCGCGCGTAGGCATACGTGGCATTTATTCTGATTACATTAACTCAGTGCCGATTTATCTGGTTATGGATCCATATGCCGGCCTATCAGGAGCAGGTTACAGCGCCATATCACAGGAATTTTCCCATCGCACAATAACACCGGAAACAGCCTAATCTTTTTTCAAATCAGTCATAAAAAACCGCGCCATACAATCAGTGGCGCGGTCTATATTTCCGATTATTTCAGGTATAAACCCCTTAGGCTAACCCACTACGGTCTAGATTCATGACCTTGCTCCATGCCGCGACAAAATCAGTCACAAATTTATCCTGATTATCATGCTGCGCGTAAAGTTCTGCAAGTGCCCGCAGAATTGAGTTTGAACCAAATGCCAGATCGACGCGCGATGCGGTCCGTTTGATTTTACCTGTTTTCCGATCCCTGCCTTCATAAATACCATCACCAGCAGGGAACCACTGGATACCCATATCAAGCAAATTGGTGAAGAAGTCAGTCGATAATGTTCCGGGGTTTTCAGTAAATACGCCATGGGGTGTCCCGCCATAATTGGCACCCAACACACGCAGTCCACCAAGCAGTACAGTCATTTCAGGCGCGGTAAGCGTCATTAATTGTGCTTTATCCAGGAACAATTCTTCTGCACTTATGCTATATTCCATCTTCTGGAAGTTCCGGAAACCGTCAGCGATTGGCTCAAGTACATCAAAGGAGCTCGCATCTGTCTGCTCCTGAGACGCATCGCCCCGGCCTGCTACAAATGGGACATTTACATCAAAACCACCAGCTTTTGCCGCCTGTTCAATGCCAACGTTACCTGCCAGAACAATCAGGTCAGCCATACTAACAGACTTGCCAAAATCAGACTGAATGCCTGCTAAGATATCAAGTACTTTGGCAAGATTTTCAGGCTGGTTAACCTGCCAGTCTTTTTGTGGTGCAAGACGAATACGCGCCCCATTAGCGCCACCCCGCATGTCAGAGCCACGATATGTGCTCGCACTTGCCCATGCTGTAGAAACCATTTCGCTGACACTGAGCCCTGATGCAACAATCATGCTTTTGAGAGTTGTAATATCAGCTTCGTTTGGCACATATTCTGCTGCCGGAATTGGGTCCTGCCAGATAAGTTCTTCGGTTGGCACTTCTGGGCCAAGATAGCGACCAACGGGACCCATATCACGGTGACAGAGTTTAAACCAAGCACGCGCAAAGGCATCAGCGAAGTCTTCTGGGTTTTTATGGAACCGGCGTGATATTTTTTCATAGGCAGGATCCATCCGCATTGCTATATCGGCTGTTGTCATGATGGTTGCCACACGCACAGATGAATCCTCTGCATCCGGAGCAAGATCTTCTGGCTTCGGGTTAATAGCTGTCCATTGATGGGCGCCAGCAGGGCTTTTTGATAGTTCCCACTCATAGCCAAACAGGAGGTCAAAATAACCATTATCCCATTTAATCGGATTGGCTGTCCATGCGCCCTCAATACCACTAGTGATCGTGTCACTGCCCTTGCCTGAGGCATGTGAGCTAAGCCAGCCAAGTCCCATGGCTTCAAGAGGTGCGCTTTCAGGTTCTGGGCCAACTAGTCCAGCATCACCAGCACCATGCGCCTTACCAAAGGTATGTCCGCCCGCAACGAGAGCGACCGTTTCTTCATCATTCATTGCCATGCGGGCAAATGTTTCACGCACATCAACGGCGCTTGCAAGCGGATCAGGGTTGCCGTCTGGCCCTTCAGGATTGACATAAATAAGACCCATTTGCACCGCGGCTAGTGGATTAGAGAGCTCTCTCTCGCCTCTATACCGGTTGTTGGTAAGCCATTCTGTTTCATTGCCCCAGTAGATATCCTCTTCAGGATGCCAAATATCTTCACGGCCGCCCCCAAAACCAAATGTTTTACCGCCCATGGATTCGATCGCAACATTTCCTGTCAGGATCAATAAATCAGCCCATGAAATCTGATTGCCATATTTTTGCTTAATAGGCCAAAGCAGGCGACGTGCTTTATCTAGATTACCATTATCAGGCCAGCTATTCAGAGGCGCAAATCGCTGTGCGCCTGTACCACCACCACCACGGCCATCTGAGGTACGGTAGGTGCCGGCAGCGTGCCATGCCATACGGATGAAAAACGGACCATAATGACCATAATCTGCTGGCCACCAGTCCTGCGAGTCTGTCATTAAATCTGTGATGTCTTGTTTCAGCGCGTAATAATCAAGCTTCTCGAACGCTTCTTTGTAGCTAAACCCTTCATCCATCGGATTAGAGCGCGCATCATGCTGACGCAGAACGCTGACATTCAACTGATTTGGCCACCAATCTTTATTGGATGTGCCCTCAATAGAATTATGCATAAATGGACACTTGTTCTGGGTATTCATTTGCCCCTCCTAACGGATGCGAATGTGAAAGAAGAATTCGTACAAGGCGCCCATAGCTAGGCAATCCTGCTAATCTCTAACTTAAGTGCCTGAAATTCTCAGGTCAAGAAATTTGGAAGCATTCTAAACTTCTATTCAATCTATGGCCTTCACTCAGCCTTTATGAAGTAACTTTACGCCGCAATCGGACTGTCAGCTCAATGCTTTCTGCTTCAAAACCTTCTGGAATTGTTGGCATTTTTTTCAGCGTCACATCAGCTGGATTGATATCCACCATCGCCCCGGTTTCGATATCGACAAAATGGTAATGCTCAGATAGGTTGGTATCAAAAAGCACAGAATCTCCGATATTTTTTACCTGTCGCAACAATCCAGCGCCTGCAAATTTATGCAGGCAATTATAGACCGTTGCCAAAGCCATATGATGGCCTGACGACTGGACTTCTTCATAGAGCTGCTCAGCACCAACATGACGCTTCTTGCCATCTAGCAATAGACGGCCAATTAATACGCGTTGCCGTGTTGGCCGTACTCCTGCATCTTCAAGACATGCGATGATGCGCTGGTCTTCGGCGTTGTTGTCACAGATACTCGTCATACCAATAGTGTTGAAACGGCTAGCCTATTTTGTCAAGACGCTAGCCTTTTAGGTCTCTTTAGCGCTAAGAAAGGGATTATGACAGGAATAGGGTGTTGTAAGCTATGCCCAACCCATAATGTGACTAGCAGAGACGAAGATGAATGAAATCGTTGAATTTTTGAAAATAAGACGGTCTGTTATTATCAAAAATATCGTTCCAGGCGATATGCCGCAAGCAGATATGGATGCTATTATTGAGTGTGGTCTGCGCGTTCCTGACCATGCTGTTATTGGGCCTTGGCAGATAAAAGTCATCCAAGGCGATGCCCGCAGTCGGCTTGGTCGCGATATATTAGCACCAGAATTTGCCGCCCAGCATAAAGAGGCCACACCAACAATGCTTGCGTTTGAAGCAGATAGATTTATGCGGGCCAGCGCGGTTGTTGCCGTGGTATCAAGCGCTCAGCCACATCCCAAAATTCCCGCATGGGAAATGCACCTATCTGCAGGAGCGATGTGTCAGAATGTGCTGACCGCTGCGCTTGCGCTTGGCTATGCGGCGCAATGGGTTACCGAATGGTATAGTTATAATGAAGCGCTGCTCAAAGAGCTTGGCGGTACAGCAGAACATGACAAATTTGCAGGTTTCATTTACATTGGTGGTAAAAATGAAGCGCCGTCAGAGCGTCGGCGTCCTGTCCTATCCGATATTGTCGAGTATATTTCAACATGAGCATCCATCTTTATCAGCATGACCTTCCCGATAATATCTCCTTTGGTCCCTCTGTTGCCATCGATACAGAAACAATGGGATTAAGTCTGACGCGCGATAGGTTATGTCTAGTCCAGTTATCCTGCGGGGATGGCACAGCGCATCTTGTCCAGATTGCTGCAGATAAGCAGCCCTGCCCTAATCTGATATCTCTACTGGCAGATGAAAATTGCGAGAAGATCTTCCATTATGGCCGCTTTGACCTTGCCATGCTTACGCGTGATATTGGTCCAATTTCTGGACCGATTTATTGCACGAAAATTGCATCAAAACTGTCTAGAACATACACTGATAGACATGGGCTAGCAGATTTATGCCGGGAATTACTATCGCTAGAAATCTCTAAGCAACAGCAATCGTCTGACTGGGGAGCTGACACGCTCAGTAATGCCCAGCAG
The DNA here is from genome assembly GCA_949529445.1 of Alphaproteobacteria bacterium UBA4588. Lineage (GTDB taxonomy): Bacteria > Pseudomonadota > Alphaproteobacteria > Puniceispirillales > Puniceispirillaceae > UBA4588. The sequence goes on along the minus strand of CATISA010000052.1, from coordinate 12,048 downwards.
ACATATGCTGCAGGCGATGTTCTCTACCTTCATCAAATTAAGGAAAAGCTTGATGCGATGCTGACTCGGCTTGACCGGCACGAACTCGCAAAACGTTGTTTTGACTTCCTGCCTCATCGTGTTGGACTAGATCTTGCAGGCTTCGAGCAGCTTGATATTTTCCATCATTGATCATGAAATCAAAATTCTGGCGAAAGGGGAATAACAATGAGTGATAATAACACACCTGCACAGCCCAAACGCCCGTCTGTTCTTTTCAGCCGTTCTGAGCAGGCAGATTCTCAGCCAACACCAAAAAGAAGTAAGCCAGTGAGTTTTATCTTGCTTGGCGGTGCAATACTCATTGCAGGCGGGATGCTAGGCTTATCTAGCTTCTTTCAGCCGCAGGAAAGCATCAAAATTGATGTAACATCACTTAACGCAACCCCTACCGGATCGCTTGAAATGACGGGAGCCCGCTATTCAGGTCGTACCCCTTCAGGCAATTTTTTCTCAATTACAGCTGACCGCGCCGTTGAAGATGCTAACAATAAACAAACAATGCATCTGTTTAACCCTGATGGCACAGTTGAGAGAGAGGGCAAAGGAATTACCCGCCTCATATCACAAGAAGGGTTTTATAATGCCAGCGCCGACACGATTGAATTATTTGGTGCGGTAAAAGTTCACAGAGATATTCAAAACCTCACTCTCCTGACAGAGAGAATGCAGGCAAATATCGGGGCCGGAACGCTGTTAACGTCAACTGCTGTTGAAGTAAGCAGTCCAGATATGCAGGTAACAGCCGGCGGGATGCAGGCCTATGATCATGGTGAGCGTATCATTTTTACTGGCAATCCACGTGCAGTATTCACGAGCAACGCTCGACAAGCGCAATAGGAGGCCTGACTCATGTGTGTATTTTCTAAATCATCAATTAGCCTGCTATGTGCCGGTCTGATTGCGCTCACCTCTGCACCAGCCTTTTCGCAGGACACGCTTAAGATTGAAGCTGATGACAGTCTGGAATGGAACCAAACCGAGGGGTTTTATCAGGCAAATGGAAATGCGGTCGCAACCCAAGGTACACAAACTCTAAGAGGCGATAAGCTTACAGCCTTTTATGTACCCACTGAAAGTAACCGTGAGCTTAACCGTATTTTGGCAGAAGGTCGTGTAAATTTCAAAGATGGCACTCTTGCAGGGGCAGGCACAACAGCTGATTATGACATCGCTAGCAACCATTATATCCTTACCGGTCCAGCCGCCTATATTACTGGACCTGACGGGCGCGCAAATGCTGATAAACAAATCGATTTTGAACGCAATAACTCGCTTATGATCCTTCAGGAAAATGCCCATATCAAGATGACCGACGGACGAGAACTTTTCGGTGACCACATCACTGTCTTTTTGGATAAAAATGAAAACCTCTCCCGCGTCTTAGCAAAAGGTGGCGTTAAGGTTATCCAAAATACCAGTAGCTCAGCCAGAGGTGATGAAGCTGATTATGACCATAAAGGTAATGTTACCGTTCTAACAGGCAATGTAACGCTGATTGACGGCGAAAATAAATTGTCTGGGGATGTTGCAGAAATTGATTTTTCAACAGGAATCAGTAAGATAATTTCATCTACAAGTAGCGGCCGTGTTTCAGGTCAATTTTCACGCCTTAAGACCGATGCTCAAAAATAATAATTAGAAGGACGGCCGTCATGTCATCAGACGGATTTGATAGCTCTATAGAGCAATCAGGCACAAGAGTTACACAGTTCCCAGAACCTTTGCATTCCGGCGAGCCAACTGACAACCTAAAGCTGGTTTCAGAAAATCGCGGACTTCAGGCACGTGGCCTTGGTAAATATTTTGGCAATAAGCGTGTTGTTCGGAATGTCTCTATTGGTGTGCGCCGCGGCGAAGCTGTTGGTCTGCTTGGACCTAACGGTGCTGGCAAAACAACAACATTTTACATGCTGTCAGGGCTGATGCAGGCTGATGAAGGCAGTATTTTTCTTGATGGTAATGACGTAACAGAAACGCCATTATATCAGCGCGCACGCCTTGGTATTGGCTACTTGCCTCAGGAATCGTCTATTTTTCGGGGGTTGAGTGTCGAGAAAAACATCCGCTCTGTTTTAGAAATTACAGAAAGCAACGCAGATTTGCGCGATTCCATGCTTGAAGAGCTGCTTGCAGAATTCGGTATTGGCCATTTGCGGAACACACCGTCAATCAACCTATCTGGCGGAGAGCGCAGACGCCTTGAGATTGCGCGCGCTATAGCTGCACGCCCTTCTTTCTTGCTGCTAGATGAACCGCTCGCCGGGATTGACCCTATTGCTGTTGCCGATATCCGAGATTTGATTAGTCAGCTAAAAGAACATGGACTTGGCGTCCTAATTACCGACCATAACGTGCGCGAAACACTAGAGATTGTAGAGCGCGCTTATATCATTCATGACGGTGCGGTTCTGATGGAGGGCACGCCTGAGGAAGTTGTGGGGCATTCCGGCGTGCGCGAGGTTTATCTGGGGAATAACTTCCTCATCTAAGCCGTACATCTCAGAATGAGGACAGTGTCGTTTTGGGTCCAAGGCCGCCTTTGTGACATCAGTTCTGGCGGCGGGTTGGTGGAGCCAGACGGGATCGAACCGACGACCTCTACAATGCCATTGTAGCGCTCTCCCAGCTGAGCTATGGCCCCTTACACCCGTTATTGCCACCCATTGTTGGCCAAGATAGACCAGACGTGGTGTTATTACGCGTCCCTGCTTTCTGGCGCAAGTGCAAATTTCATTAACGCTTACTGCTCGTCTTCGTCATCTACAACACTATCATCAAGCACATCAATGAGCTCGCCACTGCCAATATCCGGCGCGGCTTCATCACTATCATCATCAGTAACAGGGGTAAATGCTTCATCATCAGACGTTAAATCATCAGCTGCGATATCATCTGCTTCTGCGAATTCATCATTTTTTGGTTCGGCTTCATCTTCCGATTCATCTTCTTCGGCGGCATCAGGCTTCACGGCAGCCGCCTTTGTAGTAGATTTACCCCGACGACTTTTCAGAAGATTTTCAGGATCAAATTCACTGCCGCATTCAGGACAGATGATTGGTGATTTATTAAAATCGTAAAATTTCATGCCGCATGAAAAACAACGACGTTTTTGACCGAGTTCAGCTGTGACCATAACTAGAGTCCTTCGTATGGTGTGATGTGATGCTGGATTAAAGGCAAAATAAAAGCCGTGTCAAAAGAATTTTGTCATTCTGGCGATGTTTTTAGCAAAATAATTTTGTCATTGGTACCCAAAGAGTGGCTGTGATCAGCTAATGACATCGGATTTTTGCCTGTTTATACTAAGCAAAATATTTTGCCGGAAAGTGACCTCATCCCCATGCCTCATAGCCAACCCTCCCCTCAGACAACGTCTGATTTATTGTCATCTGCCTTTGCGCTTCGGTCCTCTATATGCGCAGGTATTAATGGCGAAATCCTTATTCCCGGGGATAAGTCTATTTCTCATCGTGCCCTTATTTTAGGCGGTCTTGCAATCGGGACAACGCGCGTATCTGGTCTCTTGAAGGGCGCTGATGTGATGTCAACGCTCGATGCTATGCGCCAGCTTGGCGTCGATATAAGTGAGGCAGATAATGGTGATATTATCATCCACGGCGTTGGCCTTCATGGGTTAACAACACCTGATGCACCTCTCGACCTTGGAAATGCTGGTACCGGTGTTCGTCTCTTAATGGGTGTTATTGCTGGCCAGAGCATTACAGCAACCTTTACAGGTGATAGCTCTCTGAGCGCGCGCCCAATGCGGCGCGTGACAGATCCACTCGAAGAAATGGGCGCTCAGGTAAGCTATCTGCCTGAAAACAAAGCTAAAGGGCTACTGCCAGTTACAATTTCAGGCGCTACTCCTGTGCTGCCAGCCGACTATCATAGTAATATTGCATCAGCACAGATAAAATCAGCGATACTGCTTGCAGGGTTGAATGCCCGAGGCATAACCAAAGTAACAGAACCGCATATTTCACGTGATCATACCGAAGCAATGTTGCGGCATTTCGGACTGACGGTTGAGCAAACAATCCTTGAGGATGGTCGCCATGAAGTAAGCGTCGCAGGAGAAGGCCTATTACGTGCCGCAAATATTGCCGTGCCGCGTGATCCGTCCTCTGCGGCATTTGCAATGGTTGCGGCTCTTATCACACCTCACAGCCATATCACTTTACCCGGAATTAGTATGAATCCACAGCGGGTTGGACTTATTGCTACGCTGCAAGAAATGGGGGGCAGCCTCGTACTGAGCAACCACCGGATTGAGGGCGGAGAAGATGTTGCCGATATAGAGGTGCGTTCTAGCCTGCTTCATGGCATTGATGTACCCGAACAGCGCGCTGCATCCATGATTGATGAATATCCTATTTTATCCATTGCGGCGGCTTGTGCATCAGGTAAAACGCATATGGTTGGGGTAAGCGAACTGCGGGTCAAGGAAACAGACCGAATCGCTGTAATGGCTGATGGATTGCGGCGCTGCGGCCTAAAAATTGATGAAACAGACGACACTATGACTGTTTTTGGGACTAATTCAAACGGTAATAATTCATCAGCTCATAGTGTTATTTCTGGCGGTGTTACAATTGCATCACAGCATGACCATAGAATTGCGATGTCGTTTCTTAGTCTAGGAATGGTGAGTAAATCGCCAATTATCGTGGAAGATGTCAGTACAATTGCAACATCTTTTCCTGGATTTGCGGCATTAATGAATAATGCTGGCGCAAAAATTAAGCGCCAGAGCTAATCTGATTATCCTCAGCTATCCCGATAGATGATTTGAGGGCTTGCCAGTATCTGTGAAAGCCTGTAGACGAACTGCCTCACGTTAACAAATCAGAGGATGCGATGATCATCGCTATCGACGGCACCGCCGCTTCAGGCAAAGGAACGCTTGGCAGGAACCTCGCCCAGTCATTGGGATTAGCCTATCTTGATACAGGACAGCTTTACCGCGCTGTTGGTGTTGCAGCAGACGCACGAGACATCGATATCGATGCGGCGCCAGCCTCTGACATCGCCAGCATTGCAGCAGAACTAGACCTCAGTCAACCATTTGGCGATAATTTACGGACTGCTCACGCAGCAGAGCTTGCCTCAAAAGTTGCCGCAATTCCTGCTGTGCGTGCGGCGCTAGTTGATAAGCAGCGCCAATTTGCGCTTAACCCACCATCGGGATCTGGCGCGATTTTAGACGGCCGTGATATCGGCTCTGTTATCCTACCGGATGCTGATAAAAAGTTCTTCGTTGATGCCGCAGCCGATATTCGCGCACAACGACGGTTTACTGAATTACAGGCTGCCGGCAATGAATGCGACTTCTCTGAAGTTCTGGCAGACATTATTAAACGCGATTGCCGTGATAAAAACCGCACAATTGCGCCAATGACAGCCGTTCCAGACGCATTTATCATTGACTCTTCGGACAAGAACGCCGAAGAAGTATTTCGTGTTGCTATGGACTTCCTTCAGGAAGTACCTCGGTAGCTCGAATTTTGAACCGCAACGGGCTTTTTCTGAACCTGGCTCGTTGTATTAACTAATTGTAACTGCTGGGATTATTAAAAGCGTCATCAATTTAATTGGGGGGTCAGTCTTACCGCAGCGTAAGGCACGGGATCAGAAACAGGCACCCTTCCTGATACCAGCTCAGGGCAGAAAAGAGACGAAACCGGACTTGTCCCCTCTCTTATTTCTTTGATGTGACGCAATTTACGGAGACACCTTTGTCAACACCAATTGCAGCTGATGCTGCCACAGAAAATTTTGCTAGCCTTCTTGCTGAGAGCTTTGCCGAAAACACTGCTATTGAAGGCAGTGTTGTAAAAGGCAGTGTTGTCGGCGTTTCAGACGATTACGTTACAATTGACGTAGGCCTTAAATCAGAAGGGCGCGTTCCGCTTAAGGAATTCGCAGCCCCTGGACAAGATGCTGAAATCCAAGTTGGCGACAGTGTAGAAGTCTATGTAGAACGCATGGAAGACCGCGAAGGCGCAGCCATGTTAAGCCGCGAGAAGGCACGCCGTGAAGAAGCATGGATCCTTCTAGAAAACGCCTTCGAAGCCCAAGAGCGCGTCACTGGTGTTATTTTTGGCCGTGTTAAAGGCGGATTTACTGTTGACCTTTCTGGTGCAACAGCCTTCCTTCCTGGATCGCAGGTTGATATCCGCCCTATTCACGATGTGGGCCCACTGATGGGAACACCACAGCCATTTCAAATTCTGAAAATCGACCGCCGCCGTGGCAATATTGTTGTCTCACGTCGTGCTGTTCTCGAAGAATCTCGCGCAGAAGCACGCTCTGAGCTGGTATCCAACCTGCAAGAGGGCCAAATCCTACAAGGTATCGTCAAGAATATCACTGATTATGGTGCCTTTGTTGATCTTGGCGGTGTTGACGGACTGTTGCACGTTACGGATATCGCCTGGAAGCGCATCAACCACCCGTCTGAAGCTCTTCAGGTTGGTCAGACAGTTGATGTCCAAGTTATCCGCTTCAATCCTGAAACACAGCGTATTTCACTCGGCATGAAGCAACTTCTGTCTGACCCATGGGAAAATGCGACTGAAAAGTTTGCTGTTGGCTTAAAAATGGAAGGCCGCGTGACTAATATTACGGATTACGGCGCATTTGTTGAATTGGATGAGGGCGTAGAGGGTCTTGTTCATGTCTCCGAGATGAGCTGGACGAAGAAAAATGTTCACCCTGGCAAAATTGTGTCAACCAGCCAGCAAATTGAAGTCATGGTGCTGGATGTTGACCTAGTAAAGCGCCGGATTTCACTTGGGCTAAAACAGTGCATGGTTAACCCATGGGAAGCATTCCGTGAATCCCATGAGGTCGGCACAATCATCGAAGGTGAGGTCCGCAATATCACTGAATTCGGCATCTTTGTTGGTCTATCCGAGGAAATTGACGGGCTGGTTCATTTGTCTGACATCTCATGGGAAACCACAGGCGAAGCTGCCATGGAAGGGTTCGAGAAAGGCGCTAAAATCCAAGCTAAAATTCTTGAGATTGACCTGGAAAAAGAACGTATTTCTCTGGGCATTAAACAACTGACCAAAGACCCATATGCTGGTGAAGCGGAAAAAGTTCGGAAAGGTGATATTGTCACTTGTACGATTACAGCTGTTGTTGAGCAGGGACTCGAAGTGAGTGTTGGCGAAAACCTGTCTGGCTTTATCCGCCGAGCTGACCTGTCGCGCGAACGCGGTGAGCAGCGCGCAGAACGATTTGCTGTCGACGAAAAGGTTGATGCAGTCATCACTCAGGTTGACAGAAAAACACATAACCTAACGCTATCAATTAAGGCACGCGAAGTTGAAGAAGAGAAGAAAGCAATGGCTGACTTCGGATCTTCAGATAGTGGTGCAAGCCTCGGTGACATTCTGAGCGCAGCATTGGCAAAAAAAGATGATGATAGCGAATAGCGTTCGTTTCGGGGCTGAGCCTCTATAGCAGCGCACCCCATCATTATTTTTGACCTAATTAAAGCACCGGTAAGAAACTATTTCTGACCGGTGCTTTTTTATTTCATTTTACTGTCTGTGATTGGTCATCCATTAAAGTCATTATTTTACAATGGCCCCCATACTTCTTGACGACCCCTTAATAAACATGCATCCTTTTACTCATAGAACTGATGCTTGGATTTTTCGTTATGACCAAATCAGAACTCATCGCTCGGCTTGCGGCCCAAAATCCCTCGCTCTATCATCGCGACATTGAACGGCTCGTGAATACGATTTTTGATACAATCACTGAAACTCTTGTTGCTGGTGATCGCGTAGAATTGCGTGGATTTGGTGCATTTTCCCTGCGTGAACGCGAAGGCAGGATGGGACGTAATCCTCGGACAGGCGAAGCTGTTTTAGTGAACGCAAAGCGCATGCCCTTTTTCAAAATGGGTAAAGGAATGCGTGAGCGGCTTAACAAAGACTAATCGTGAGCTACCCGCCGAACGCCTTGCTATGATTTTCGAAGGATAGAACGCCATGCGCATGTTAGGGCATATCCTATGGCTTACTGTCTTTGGGACGAGCCTATTGTGCATTGCCTCATTTGTGAGCGTAAACACACAAATTGTTGGCCTTAGTCTCTGGCCGTTCAGTACAATCATCACAGCTGAGATATGGCTTGTTGTGCTTACCAGCATGGGCTTTGGGCTACTAGCAGGTGGGCTTGTATTATGGCTTGCAAGCCTGCCTCTTCAGGTGCGTTGCCGGCGCCTTACAAAAAAACTTGCTAAAGCAGATGCACAAATTGACCATTTATCAGAACAGCTTGCTGACAGTCACCGTCATCCAGATGATATCGTACCAGACGATTTATCCCCCCGCCGTCTTGCCCGTTAAAGCTGCCAGCGATAAGATGTTGCCTGATAACAAAAGAACGAGTGAGTAAAGTATGAGTGAGGTAAAAATATGCGGTATTTCAACACTTGCTGACTATCTGCATTGCGCGGCATGTAATGTTGATTATGTAGGGTTTGTTTTTTTTGAAAAATCGCCGCGCCACCTCTCCTTTGAGGCTGCCAGACATCTTGCGACTGAAGCAGATAGCTCACTCAAAGATAGTATGAAACAAGTGCCGCAACGTGTCGCATTAAGTGTGAATGCTGATGATGCAACACTCGAGCAGATAATTCAGGCAGCACGGCCCGATATTCTGCAGCTCCATGGTTATGAGAGCCCCGAGCGCACCTATCATATAAAACAGACATTCGGCATTCCAGTGATGCCTGTCATCAAGGTCACGTCAGCTGCTGATATTGCTGCTGCTACTGTATATTTTTCAATCGCCGACAAACTACTTTTTGATGCTGCACCGCCACAAGACGCCGACCTACCTGGTGGGATGGGGGCGCAGTTCGACTGGACATTGATGCAAACAACTCAGATTCCAGTGCCATGGATGCTTGGAGGCGGACTAGAGGCACGCAATGTTTTGCGGGCGATTGAGCAGTCCGGCACGCCATGTGTAGATGTCTCGTCAGGTGTTGAAAAAAACTGGGGTGTTAAAAGCCATTCTGCTATCTCTCGCTTTGTACAGGCCGCAAAATTCGGGTAAGGTCATTTTTTATTGGTTCTGGCTTTTTTAGTGGATTATAAAGTCTCTCATAATAACAGCTCCTACTCTATGTTCGGGTAATTTTATGGCAGATAGAATTCGAGGTTTTTCATGAGCGATACACAACTTAATTCCTATCGCACGCTACCCGATGATTCGGGACGGTTTGGGCTTCATGGTGGCCGATTTGTTGCTGAAACACTTATGCCCCTTATTCTTGAGGTAGAAACAGCCTATCGTAAAACTCAGGCTGACCCGAGCTTTGCCTCAGAGCTTGCGTATTTTCATAAACATTATATCGGGCGTCCTTCGCCATTATATTTTGCAGAACGACTTACAAAGGCCTATGGCGGGGCAAAACTCTATCTGAAACGTGATGAGCTTAACCATACAGGTGCCCACAAAATTAATAATGTGATTGGTCAGGCACTGCTGGCAAAACGGATGGGAAAAACCAAAATCATTGCCGAAACAGGAGCCGGTCAGCATGGTGTTGCCACCGCAACAGCGTGTGCATTATTTGACCTTGAATGCGAAGTCTTTATGGGCGCCGAAGATGTGCGCCGTCAGAAACCAAATGTAGACAGAATGCGCTTATTAGGGGCAAAAGTTCATGCCGTTACCTCTGGCACATCAACTCTCAAAGATGCAATGAACGAAGCCCTACGATACTGGGTCGCACATCCCGATACCCATTTCTACATCATTGGCACTGTTGCGGGGCCACATCCCTATCCTGAGATGGTCAGAGACTTTCAGGCCATAATTGGTACCGAAGCACGCGCCCAAATCATAGAGGCTGAAGGCCGACTTCCAGATGCGCTTATCGCCTGTATTGGGGGTGGCTCGAACGCCATGGGACTATTCTACCCCTTCCTTGATGATGAAGATGTTGCCATTTATGGGGTGGAAGCTGCAGGGCACGGTATTGATACGGGCCTTCATGCTGCGAGCCTTACAGGCGGGCGGCCAGGCGTACTGCACGGCAACCGCACTTATCTTCTGCAGAATGATGATGGCCAGATTACAGATGCCCATTCGATATCCGCTGGCCTTGATTATCCAGGCATTGGGCCAGAGCATGCATGGCTTCATGATATTGGGCGAGTGAATTACGTTAGCGCAACAGATGAAGAAGCGCTGGTGCAGTTCCAGCAATGCTCGCGTCTTGAAGGTATTATTCCTGCACTAGAACCCTCTCATGCGCTTGCATTTGCATCGACGTTTTTGCCAACCATACCAAAAGATCATGTTGTGATTTTGAATATGTGTGGCCGTGGCGATAAGGACCTAGAAGCTGTCTTACCGAAGCTCGATGAGCGCGGCCTGCTCTAGGACAAAGGAAGTGATGAGATGACTGAACGTATTGCGTCATGTTTTAAAAAAGCGGCTGATGAAGGGCGCTCTGTTCTGGGTGTGTTTGTTACAGCAGGAGACCCGTCAGAAGCGGAGTCAGATCGTATCCTTGACCAGCTGGTTGAAAATGGTGCTGACTTTGTTGAACTTGGCATGCCGTTTTCAGACCCGATGGCAGATGGCCCTGCCATTCAAGCCGCAAGCCTTAGGGCGTTGGCTGGCGGCATGACCTTACTAAAAACACTTGCTATGGCAAAGCGGTTCCGTGAACGTCATGCAGATATACCGCTTATTCTGATGGGTTATTATAATCCTATTTATAACTATAACCCTGACAAATTTATCACTGATGCTGTAGATGCTGGCGTAGATGGATTGATTGTTGTTGACCTGCCGCCAGAAGAAGATTCTGAATTATGTGATCCAGCAAGAGCCGCGGGCCTATCTTTTATCCGGCTTGTCACGCCCACAACATTGGGGAATAGGCTAGCAAATGTTATCGAAAAAGCTGGTGGTTTTGTTTATTATGTTGCGATTGCAGGCATTACGGGTACCAAAAGTGCTGATATTTCATCTATCGGGAATGCTGTGGGCCGTATAAAAGAGGTTACATCGCTTCCTGTTGTCACAGGTTTTGGTATTCGGACACCAGAGCAGGCACGTGAAGCAGCCTCACGAGGTGATGGTGTTGTTATCGGCTCGGCTATTGTCTCTCTGATCGAAGAGGCAAGCTCCGCTGAGCGTTCCCAAGAAGGCGCTATTGCTGGTAAAATTGGCAGCGTCTGCGCCACGCTTTCTGATGCCGTCCGCTCATAGCGCCAAGCCGCGCGCAGTAGGGAGATAAAACGTTATGAACTGGATTGCAAACTCAGTCCTGCCAAAAATCAAAGCTTGGGTTCAGTCAGATGACGTACCAGATAATCTCTGGATTAAATGCCCATCCTGTAGCCAAATGATTTTCAACAAAGATTATGAGCAGCAATTTAACTGCTGCCCCAACTGCAATCACCACGCGCCGCTTCGCCCTCAACAACGCTTTGCCTTACTGTTTGATAACAGCCAGTTTGAACCAGTTGCTGTCGCCAATACCACAGATGATCCGCTCAAATTCAAAGATAATAAACGCTATCCTGACAGGCTCAAAACGGCACGTACCAAAACCGGCGCAGATGATGCAATTGCAATTGCAACAGGTACAATTGGTGGCAAAAATGCTGTGATTGCGGCATTTGATTTTCAGTTCATGGGTGGCTCTATGGGCCGGACAGTTGGTGATGGTTTATTACGTGCATCTGAAGAAGCTGTGGCGCGCGATGCCAGTTTAATCGTTGTGCCATCATCGGGCGGTGCGCGAATGCAAGAAGGTATCCTGTCATTGATGCAATTGCCACGAACTATCGTTGCTGTTGAACGATTAAAAGAAAAAAACCTCCCCTATATCGTCCTGCTTGCACATCCAACAACGGGCGGCGTAACAGCCTCATTTGCGATGCTAGGCGATATACAGATTGCAGAACCGGGCGCGATTATCGGATTTGCCGGTCGGCGTGTCATAGAAGAAACGGT
>CATISA010000051.1 GCA_949529445.1 Alphaproteobacteria bacterium UBA4588 | reverse complement strand
ATGACATTGATACAAATCAAACCATGGAGCGCGCTAAACATCCATTTGAGAGGCGTTAATACCATATTGGCTTGCAGGAGAGACGTCTGAATGACAATATTCTTCATATGTGATGGACGTCTCGTTACCTATAGCAGGGAATTTTGACGAATACGCAAGAAATACCTCTATTTCTCGAAGAGGTTTTATGAAGGACTAGTCATGCTAAACCATCAGAACGCTGGCATTATCAATACTATTTCTGCAATACCACGTCAGCGAATTCTTGATTGCGAAACACCTCTTATTCGACTTCACGCACTGTCATCACATCTTGATATTGATTTATGGATGAAGCGCGATGATATAGCAGGGCCGAGTTTTGGAGGAAATAAAGCACGTCAGCTTGAGTATTATTTTGGTGCGGCCTGCGCCAAGAAAGCTGATACAATTCTTATTACAGGTGCTATTCAGTCAAATTTTGTGAGGCTAGCGGCAGCCTGTGCTGTTCGCTTTGGCATGAAGGCAATTGTGCAACTGGAAGAGCGGGTTGCTAAGTCGGATCCTATTTATCAGCAGTCGGGAAATGTCCTTCTTAATAACCTGCTTGGTGCTGACATTCTGCACTATCCTGAAGGGGAAGATGAAAACGGTGCAGATGATGCGCTCTATGCAGAGGCTGAAAAATTACGCACACAGGGACGAATGCCTTATGTCATTCCGCTCTCTGAGAACAAGCCACCATTAGGCGCCCTTGGGTATATTCATGGTGCTGCTGAAATTACATCACAGGCAACAGACCCGTTTGATTATGTGATTACGGGGTCGGGGAGCGGTGCAACACATCTGGGACTAGCGGCCGGAATGAAAATTTATTGCCCGTCTGCGCGGGTTATCGGTTCATGCGTGCGACGCCCAAAAGCGCACCAAGTTAATCGACTTAATCATCTTATGCAATCTTTTAACACTCTTGTTGAGTGCCCAGATTTTCTGAGCGAGGATGATATACATTTATGGGATAATGCGCTGGCGCCGGGTTATGGACAACTTGGCCCCATAGCCAAAAAAGCGGTTCAACTGATGGCCCATAAAGAGGGCCATATCCTTGACCCGGTCTATACAGCTAAATCCTTTGCAACCATTCCTGAGATGCTGAACGATAACTCTATAGCAAAGGGCAGCCGTGTTCTTTTTGTCCATACGGGCGGTGCGGCTGGTTTGTTTGCCTATCAAAGTGATATGCAGAAAATATTTGCTGACTGACACGGTTTAGTTTTGCCTAGGGATTAGGCAGGGTTGCTAAGTGAGACCAGCATAAAATTATACCTTTACCCGGAGAGAATACGAATAGGGAGCCTATCATGAGCAGCATTCCAAAGACTAACGCCCCTCAATCCGGCAGCTTCATAAATCTTCCTGTTGTTACAGACTGGCAAGAACTGGACACACAGGCCATTATTTTTGGTGTGCCACACGGCAAACCCTATAAGGCATCGGCATTTCCTAACAACCAATCCACAGCACCTAATGCGTTACGTCAGGCTTCTTCGCGCATCGTGATTGACATAAATGCAATTGAGGCAGATGTAGATTCTTGTTCAACTCTGGCAGCCATATCGATAGCAGATGGCGGAGACATACCACTTCTTGCAGATGATGTAGAACAACATTATGCCGCAGCAGAACAGGCCGTTAGATTTGCTGTTGGTCGGGGTATTCTGCCTGTTTCTATCGGCGGTGATGACGGCATCACAAACCCTGTTGTGAGAGGTCTTGATGGGTTATCAGACATTACACTGATTCAAATCGATGCTCATCTTGACTGGCGTGACGAGCGATATGGTGAAAAAGATGGATATTCAAGCCCAATGCGCCGCGCCTCTGAGCTACCCCACATCACAGCCATCCATCAGATAGGTAT
>CATISA010000050.1 GCA_949529445.1 Alphaproteobacteria bacterium UBA4588 | reverse complement strand
TAGGAAGTTTCTGGTGGATTTTGCAGGCGTTGCAGGCATTATGGCAGCTGAACAGGATGTGATGATACTTGGCGGTGTTGTCATGGCCTTTTTTCTTATTTTGCTTTTTATAATCAGGATAGCCAAACGCAATGAGGCGCCGCACCAATCTCACATGTCAGGGCGTGCTGGCTCTGCAAGGCATAGTAAAGGTGAGCCGCGCATTACAGATCTCACTCATATCGAAGATCAAGTCCATAATGCAGCGCCTCCGCAGGTGCCGGGCTCTGCTGTTCACGCCTCGAACAGTGACTCTGATAACAGCCTGAGAGATAGTCAGGATCTGAAATCTACTGAAGCTGAGGAGGATTTTAAAATTTTTCGTCGGATGCCGATTGCTGCCCCCAAAAAACAGGTGTCAATATCCGAATCCGCCCCAGTTATTGAGGAATTGGAGTTAATTGAGAAAAATATGATTGCCTTAAAAGGCTTGTTCCATGATGGGCATATCACGCGAGATGTTTATGTAGATGAAACGCGTACTCTCTATACTCAAGCAAAGACACTCGCAGATATGAGCGGTGCCCTCTAACATCTTCAAAGAAAATTTACATTTTTGCGTAAGTTCACGAATATTAAAATCTAATTATTCCTGCAGAGGATAGCGTTTAGCTTTAGGAAAGGTCTCATTTTAGGCGCAATAGTAAAAAATATGGCAATTTTGCTTGTATAAAAAGCTTATTTTATTGCTTCACATTAAAGCTCATCAAGGTTTTTCTAGATTAAATGCAGACCGATAGGCGTGAATGGCAATATTGTTGCATTACTAAAGAACGAAATCGGGTTTTATGTTTATCAGGTGTGATTCCAACAAAGTGGCGTCACAAATTTATAATTTTTTGCGGCTATGTGCTGCTTTTGATTGAGCGTATTATGGAACAAGGTCAGTCTATCTTTGTGGGCAATATTAAAGGCGGCGTGGGTAAAAGCACAATTTCAGCGTTTTTATTTGATTATTTTCGCATACGCTTTGCAGAACGTTCGATCCAGATGCTGGATACAGATCGCCAGGGAACCGCCTTTGAGCTACTTGAGCCACTATCAAAAGAGGGTGAGGTGCGCCATGTTCCTGTGAGCGATAGGTTTGATGGGTTGAGCCTTGTTACAGTTGATAGTATTTTGCGCCGAATGCGCGCCGAAGAAAACTCATTGACGATTGTTGATACTGGTGCTGGCTGGCCAGGTAATGTTTGGCAGATTGCTATGATGTGCGAATGCATTATTATTCCTACGTCCCTATCATGGGCAGATTTACGTCCGACGCTTGAATTTGTGAGGGAGATGGATGAGCGGAAGGAGGGTGACATGACAGTTACGCCTCACCTGATTGTTGTGCCAAATCGGATTTCACCAGCGCAGCGTGATTTATCTTTGCTGTCAAAACATCTTGAAGGCTTGAACGTGGTGCTTGCACCGACTTTATCAGATTTGTCGCTTGTTCGTCAGATGTCCTCTAATTATCGTGGCCTTAAGGGCGCGGAGGGTACTCGCTTCTACAATGAATTTATTCGTCTTGGTGATTTTATCACCGACTATGTTTTATCAGGCAAGCTTAGTGCGATGTTCAAAGATGAAATTACCTAGTTCACAAAACGCTGAAAGTTCACATTTAGAAATCTGATTGTAGAAAGCCGCTAGGGTTAAGTGGGTTTTTTTCAGGTGTTCTGCTCGGCAAGGAGTGCTGATGCCACCCATTTGTGAAAATGATGAGTTGGACAATCCATTACAGGCGAGAATTTTCCACCATCATAAGATGGCGCATTGCGCCCTTTTTGCATACCTTCTACTACACCAATATCTTCGACAAAAATATCTTTCCACATAGCTGTATTTTTAGCTCGCATATCTGCGTAGCTATCATCACATGCCTGTTCATCAGCATAATAAATAGCAACACGTTCTGTTGTTTTATCCTGTGCCGTGGGTATCAGCAGAATGGCATAAGTATGGTCTTTATGAACGCCAAACAGGACATTTGGAAAAAAGGCACAATATTCAGCTGCTGTGTCCCATTTATCCGGCAAGCCCTCAAATACTGGGAAGCTTCGACCGTCATCAGAAATCTGGGGTTTATAGACATATGACCCCTGACCAGCAAAAGAATCATGTGACAGAATATTATAGTGATCTTCAAGGCGTGAATAACTATTCAGGCCAGGATGAATGAAGGGGAGGTGATAGGCTTCACAGTAATTTTCAACGGCAAGCTTCCAGTTGCAGTCTACGGTTAATGAAAACAGGCTATCATCGCCACTAAAATGAAGTGGCTTATCGAATTCTGACCATCGCTCATGTAAATCTTTGGCAACAGTGTCAAACGGTGCTGCTTTTCCTGATAGATTAATAAAGATCACATCGCGCCATACGACAGAACAGACCTCATTCAATGATAGCGAACTACAGGCAATATCGTCATGTTCATGAATATCAGCCCCCCCAACATGAGGCGTTGAGCGTAAATGCCCTTCCATATCATAAGACCATGCATGATAGGGGCAGGTAATAGGGCCGTTAAGGCGAGCCGCTTTTTCTACAAGTATCATCCCACGGTGCCGGCAGACATTTTCGAACACCTTCACAACATTATCACGAGTGCGGGTTAACAAGAGTGGAATACCTAAAAATTCAAGTGGTTTTACACATCCTGAATCGGGTACATCTATGCCAAAGCCAATAGCAGCCCAGCCGTCTGAGAAAATCTGCTGCTGTTCTGACTTATACATAATATCATTAATATAGCAGGCATTTGGCAAGCCGTGCGCATGCTGGATTGGTTCAAGGACATTCAGAAGCGGTGATATCATCCTATGACCTCCTTTACTGGTTATGTTAAACATGCTGGGTCATGGCTATCAGGACTCTTTAATATCGTTTAGCGTGATACGAGATTTGCAAGCCTGTCTATTCTATTGTCGCCCTAGCTGTCGAAATTTGAAAAAAATGGCAAAAAAA
Organism: Alphaproteobacteria bacterium UBA4588; assembly: GCA_949529445.1. Classification (GTDB taxonomy): domain Bacteria; phylum Pseudomonadota; class Alphaproteobacteria; order Puniceispirillales; family Puniceispirillaceae; genus UBA4588. Next base: position 38,896 of record CATISA010000050.1, on the reverse strand, counting down.
AGGTAAATGACAAGGGGCAGCCAGTGTGTTGTGAGGCGTCGAGGATAATATTTTGGCGCGTCTCACTCTTTTTTTAATGGTAAGGACCGTGGTATATGAGCCGTTTTCAGCCTGAGAAAATTCACGAACAACTTGGTGGTGCTTTCTATGATAAGGTTGAGGCAGCGTCTTTTCCGCGCGTAGTTTTGCGCTATCGCAATCAGGCAGCAGCGGACAATGTTGGGCTGGGCGGGCTAGATGATGAGAGCTGGATTGCTCATTTCGCGCATTTTCGTCCCCTTAAAGGCAGTTTTCCTCAGCCCCTTGCATTGCGCTATCACGGGCATCAATTTGGCTCGTATAACCCTGAAATTGGCGATGGTCGGGGGTTTTTATTTGCGCAAATGCGTGAAGCAGGAACCGGACGTTTGCTGGATCTTGGAACCAAAGGGTCAGGTACAACGCCCTATTCCAGAACAGCAGATGGTAAATTGACCCTGAAAGGGGCCGTGCGTGAAATCATGGCAACCGAGATGCTTGCTGCTCTTAATGTACCAACGTCGCAAACATTCAGTGTTATTGAAACAGGTGAAGCGCTTATGCGGCATGATGAGCCGTCACCTACGCGCTCAGCTGTCATGGTGCGATTGCTCCATAGTCATATCCGTATTGGTAGTTTTCAACGCTGTGCCTATCTGGGTGATGATAAGGCAACAGAAGCGCTTGCGCGGCATGTTGTAACTCATTACTACCCTGACTGCGACCCAAATCAGGCTACAGACACCCTTTATCTCGCATTGCTGACAGCTCTTACTACCCGTATTGCGGATATGGTTGGCGCATGGATGGTTGCCGGTTTTGTGCATGGGGTCATGAACACTGATAATTTTAATCTAACGGGCGAGACATTTGACTTCGGTCCATGGCGGTTTTTGCCCAATTGCGACCCAGCATTTACCGCCGCTTATTTTGATCAGAAAAGCCGCTATGCTTATGGACGTCAGCCAGAAGCCGCTTTATGGGCCTTATGCCGGCTTGCTGATTGTTTTGTGCATGTCACAAACCAAGAGGTACTGCAGCAGGCTTTGGCAATGTTTTATCCGCAAATGGAAGCTTCGCTCGCGCGCCGCCTTGTCTGGCGTTTGGGGTTAGAGGAGGTGTCGGCTACACAAGCTGATGCGCTAACAAAACAGTTTTATAAAGCGGCACGGTCAAGTCGTTATGGCTGGGATGCTCTGTTTCACGATTTATATGGTGGGGTATTATCCTCCGAAGATAAACAATGGCACACGCACCCTGACCTTTCAGCCTTGCATAACATGCTAAAAGAATTTCAGCCGCGCCAGTCAGAAGATATCTGTCATGCTCTGAAATCTGCAGAGCTTGTTAGTCTAGAGATATCGGAAGTAGAAGCTGTGTGGGACAGGATTGCAGAACAAGATGACTGGACCGCACTCCAGACGCTCCTGGACAGGATAAGAGCACATGGTGAGCAGCTACAACACAGCTAGACTTATAGTTCTTCGGCAGACAGGCCTCTATTTGCGACTTCACGAAGGATGAAATTGCTTTCCATCCTCATCACATGGGGAAGAGCAGACAGAAATTCTGTATGGATCCGGCCAAAATCATTTACATCGCGTGCGGCAACCCGCAGCAAGTAGTCGCTTTCGCCTGCTAGCAGAAAACAGGCAAGTACTTGAGGAACATTTCTAACAGCTGTTTCAAATTCAGATAACATGCCGGCAGATTGTCCATTGAGCGTAATATTCACCAAAACCAGCACTGAGTGCCCTAGTTTTTCAAGGCTAAGATCGGCGTGATATCCCTTTACGATATTAGATTTTTCCAGCTGGCCGACGCGACGTAGACAGGCCGAGGGCGATAGGCCAACACGGTCAGCAAGCTCTACATTCGCAATACGCGCATTTTCCTGCAGGATTGTGAGAATAGAACGATCGATTTTATCCATAGTTTTCTCCTTGTCTCTGCCAAAGTCTCTCTTTACGATCATAAATCGTAATCGGGTGTTTGTCAGTGCGTTAGCGCCACTATAAAACGCAGGTTTCTTTCATTATGTCCAAGAGAATTATATTGTAAGTAATATCATATTCAAGCATAAATATTTAATTAAATACTAATTTAATAAAATATTATGTTAAACAAATAGTGAAATTTGCATCTTTTTAATAGCACATTTCGTGAAAATTCTTCTATTATTAGACGTGTAATACAGCAACAAAGCTCCTATGTGGGGCAGGCGCTGCCAACTCATATAATGAACGGGGGGTTATGTCATGAAAATAGGTGTTCCAACTGAAATCAAGGTCCATGAAAAGCGGGTTGGTCTTGTGCCAAACTCTGTGTCTGAGCTGAGTCAGGTGGGCCATGATGTTCTGATCCAAGCTGGCGCTGGCGCTGGTATTTCTGCTTCGGACGCAGATTATGCTGCGGCAGGGGCAAAAATTGTACCCGATGCTGCCACTGTCTTTGCCGATGCTGATATGATTGTAAAAGTAAAAGAACCTCAGAGGTCTGAATATGCCCAGCTGTCTGCGAATCAGATTCTATTTACTTATCTTCATCTCGCTGCTGATGAACAACAGGCCATTGGCCTGATGTCGTCTGGTTGCAAAGCGATTGCCTATGAAACAATCACGGATGCACAAGGCGGATTGCCGCTTTTGGCGCCAATGTCTGAAGTTGCAGGACGACTCTCCGTTATTGAAGGGGCCGCGCATTTGTCGGCTCATCAAGGTGGTCGTGGTGTTCTTATTTCGGGCGTTCCGGGTGTTGATCCAGCTGATATTGTGATTATCGGTGGCGGTGTTGTTGGTACAAATGCTGCCAAAATGGCTGTTGGGATGGGCGCAAAAGTGATGATTTTTGACAGGTCTTTAGCGCGCCTTCGCTATCTGGATGATCTATTTGGTGGTGCGGTGACGACCCGCTATTCAACAGCTGAAACTCTGCGCAAGGCTGTTTTGCGTGCTGATATGGTTGTTGGTGCAGTGCTGATACCAGGTGCAAGTGCACCAAAACTGATCCAACGCTCGATGCTGGCCGACATGAAAACAGGCTCAGTACTTGTTGATGTTGCAATTGACCAAGGTGGTTGTGCTGAAACATCCCGCCCAACAACACATGAAGACCCAACTTATGTCATAGACGGTGTTGTGCATTATTGTGTTGCCAATATGCCTGGTGCGATGCCGCGCACCTCATCTGAGGCTCTGAATAATGCAACATTACCGCATGTCATGGCGCTGGCGAATAAGGGGATTGCAGCGCTAGATGATGATGAGCATCTCGCACGTGGCTTAAATGTCAACAAAGGTGAGTTAGTTCATCCGGCTGTTAAAGAGGCTCTTTCGTCTCTTTCAGCTGCTTAAGGGTGGTGTGAAAACGCTCTTTGGTGGTTTTTCAGACTAAAAGCAGTCTGTTGAGGTAAAAAGAGGCTTGACCTTCTAGGGTGTTTCGATCATAAACACCCGACCGTCTGGTGCCCCTATTTATTTGGCGGCATCGGTTTTTCAAAGGGTAAATGTGGGGCCATAGCTCAGCTGGGAGAGCGCGTGCTTTGCAAGCATGAGGTCGTCGGTTCGATCCCGTCTGGCTCCACCAATCCCCTTTTTGTTTCAGTTTATATCTGCATATCTGCAGATTTAGCGATCTACAGGAGCGGACCATGGCAGTCCCAAAGCGTAAAGTCAGTAAATCAAAGCGCGATATGCGCCGTGCACATGACTCGCTGAGTAATGATGCCTATGTCGAAGACAAGGTAACAGGCGAGTTACATCGTCCTCATCATATTGATTTGAAAACAGGTATGTATGGTGGTCGTCAAGTCCTTAAAGTCAAGGACCGCTTTTAGTATCGTATAGAAGCATTTTATGACCTTTCATCCTAAAGTTCCGGCTCTGCCGGTGTTCTGCATCGGCGATATTGTCCGGCATAAACACTATCCCTTCCGGGGCGTCATTGTTGATGTCGATCCTGAATTCGATAATACCGAAGAATGGTATGCCGCCATTCCTGAAGATGTGCGCCCCGTGCGCGAACAGCCTTTTTATCATCTCCTTGCTGAAAATTCCGATAGCTTCTACTCAGCTTATGTTTCTCAGCAGAATCTGACGTCTGATGATGAAAATGGCCCTATTGGTCATCCTGAAATTGATGAAGTGTTCGATGGTATAACCGACGGTCGCTACAAACTTCGTCGTGAGGCTTTCAACTAGTCCTAGTTGTTATGCACTGATTAGCTGCTCATTTTCATCACTAACTGACGACTGCCGGCACCTGTCCGATCCGCTGCTTCGTTTTAAGGGATTTATTTACTTCAATGTGGGACATTTCTTGTCTTGTATACTTGTTTTCTGTCTGGAGTCTCTTATCTCCTTATGTACAGGACTAAAATAGTCCTGAATATGATAATCATTCGCAAAAACAGTGAGATATCTGTGCTACAAAATTAAAGGTTTATTCCTTAAACATAGCTACAGGATACGATATGTTACGGCTTAATAGGATGACAGATTATGCGATTCTTGTGTTAGGTGTTATGGCGGCGCGGCCGGATGAAATTCTGGCCAGTGCCGCGCTTGCACAGCATACACAATTGAATCAAACGACTGTTGCCAAGGTAACGAAGACGCTGGTTTCTGCTGGTCTCGTTGTAAGTACGCGAGGGATAAAAGGGGGCTATTACCTTGAGCGACCGGTAAACAATATCAGCATTGCTGAAGTTATTGAGGCTGTTGAGGGGCCGATTGCGCTGACGGCCTGTGTTGATGGTGTTGAGGACCCATGTTCGGTCCGAAATGGCTGTTTTATGGGCGGGAACTGGAACCACGTAAATACTGCACTCCGCAAAGCATTGAATGAAGTTTCACTAGCAGAATTATTTAATCCGGAAAGTTTGTTTCAGATGCCACCGGCATCTCTAGAAGCAGGCAATGCCGACGTGTTCAAATCCTAAAAAGGGGATAAATCGAATGGTTGCAACAACCGAAACGATCGCCGCTGTTGAAGATGCCACTGGCAAATATAAATACGGGTTTATTACTGACATTGAAACAGATAAGGCACCCAAAGGACTGAATGAAGATGTCATTCGGTTTATTTCAGCAAAAAAAGATGAGCCTGACTGGATGCTTGAATGGCGCCTGAAGGCCTATCGTTATTGGCAGAAGATGCCAACACCAGATTGGGCAAAACTAAATATCGCGCCGATCGACTATCAAGATATTTATTATTATTCTGCGCCAAAATCTGCTGAAGGACCGAAGTCACTTGACGAAGTTGATCCAGAATTACTGCGGACCTATGAAAAACTAGGTATTCCGCTGAATGAGCAAAAAGTACTGGCAGGAGTTGCAGTGGATGCTGTGTTCGATTCTGTTTCTGTTGCAACGACATTCCGCGAAGAGTTATCGAAGGCTGGTGTGATTTTCTGTCCGATATCAGAGGCAATTCGTGAATACCCTGACCTCGTACGTCGTTATATGGGTACTGTTGTGCCTGTGTCTGATAACTATTTTTCCGCGCTTAACTGCGCCGTTTTTACCGACGGCTCCTTTGTCTACATTCCAAAGGGCGTGCGTTGTCCGATGGAATTATCTACCTATTTCCGCATTAATGAGCAAAACACAGGTCAGTTTGAACGTACACTTATCATTGCCGAAGATAGCTCTTATGTAAGCTACCTTGAGGGATGTACCGCGCCGCAACGCGATGAAAACCAGCTTCATGCTGCCGTGGTTGAGTTGGTTGCAATGGATGATGCGGAAATCAAATATTCTACCGTTCAGAACTGGTACCCTGGCGATGAAACAGGCAAGGGCGGTATTTATAATTTTGTTACCAAGCGAGGAGTATGCCGCGGGGATAGGTCAAAAATTTCTTGGACACAGGTTGAAACAGGATCTGCTATCACCTGGAAATATCCATCATGCGTGCTGACTGGCAAGGATTCGGTTGGCGAATTCTATTCGGTTGCTGTGACTAATGGAGCACAGCAGGCGGATACCGGAACAAAGATGATCCATCTTGGTCAAGGTTCTCGGTCAACCATTATCTCAAAGGGCATTTCGGCGGGCAAATCCCAAAATACCTATCGCGGTCTTGTTGAGATGAATAAGGCGGCTGAGGGTGCCCGTAATTTCACGCAATGCGACTCTCTTTTGGTCGGTGACCAATGTGGTGCGCATACCGTACCTTATATCGTATCGCGTAATCCCTCTGCTAAAATAGAACATGAAGCAACAACGTCCCGTATTTCTGAAGACCAGCTATTTTACTGTCTTCAGCGCGGCATGACAGAAGAAGATGCCGTATCATTGATCGTGAACGGATTCTGCAAAGAAGTTATGAAGGAATTGCCGATGGAATTTGCAGTTGAAGCACAAAAGCTCATCGGGATTAGTCTCGAAGGTTCAGTAGGTTAAGCAAAAAGGAAAATGATATTATGGCGCTGCTCGAGATTAAAAATCTGCATGCCCGCATTGGTGATACAGACATTTTACATGGGATCAATCTCACCATAAATCGTGGTGAAGTTCATGCGATTATGGGCCCGAACGGGTCTGGTAAATCCACACTTTCATATGTTCTGTCCGGTCGTAATGGATATGAAATAACAGAAGGCGATATTCTGCTTGATGGCGAATCACTTTTGGAAATGGAAGCAGATGAGCGTGCCCGTGCCGGTATGTTTCTTGCCTTTCAGTATCCGGTTGAATTGCCAGGTGTTGGTGGCATGGCATTTTTGCGGGCAGCGGTTAATGCGCGCCTGCGTGAACAAGGAGAAGATGAAGTTGACCAGCTCGGCTTTGTTAAACTTGTGCGTGCAAAAGCAAATGAACTCGGCATCAAAGATGATATGCTGAAGCGCGCTGTAAATGTTGGCTTTTCTGGTGGCGAGAAAAAACGTTATGAAATCCTGCAGATGGCACTTCTTAACCCGTCAATTGCGATTCTGGATGAAACAGATTCAGGTCTTGATATTGATGCGCTGAAAATTGTTTCAGAGGGGGTGAATTCCCAGCGAGGACCTGAAATAGGGATGGTTGTGATTACTCACTATCAGCGTCTTCTTTCGCATATCGTGCCGGATTTTGTTCATATTCTATCAGCAGGGAAAATCGTCAAGACAGGTGATAAGTCACTGGCACTTGACGTAGAAGAAAATGGCTACTCCGACATGATGGAGAACGCGAATGTCGCCTGACACCATCACGCTCTCTTCGGTGCAGAATCGTGCTCAGGAACGCTTTGCTGAGACTGGCTGGCCGGCTAAGAAGGCCGAAGCATGGAAATATACATCCCTTGAAAATCTTGTATCAGCATCACTGCAGCCTGCAAATGATATCTCTGGCGCCGTTGCAACGCCGAAAGAGATTGCTGGTCCGCACTGCCGTTTAGTTTTTCATGGCGGTCAGTTTCGCGATGACCTATCTGACGCTCTGCCTGCGGGTGTTCGCCTTGTTATGCTGGGGGATGATGAGAGCGCTCTGGCTGCGATTGATGAGCTAGGTGCCAGCGATAATCTTGTTTCGCGTCTTACCGTTGCCAAAATGACAGCTGGCATTTCGCTTCAGGTTGCACAGGGGGCTCTTATTGATAGGCCGGTTATGTTGCAATTTGTCGGCGGCGCGCCAGCAGCATCAAGTCACCCGGTTATCCATATTGACATTGGGGATGGTGCTCATTTTGCATATGCAGAGCATCATGAGACAAATAACAGGTTATCGGCGCCGTTTATTGTGGTGCGTGTTGGCGCAGGCGCTAAGCTAGACCATGTCAAATTACAGCTTGAAAATGCGGCAACACATCATCTTGGGCTAACGTGCCTGTCTCTTGGTGAACGCGCAGACGTAAATAGCATGTCATTATCTCTTGGTGGCGCTCTGTCTCGTCTTGAAACGCATGTCCGGTTGGAAGGAGAATATGGCGAGCTTGGCCTGTCATCGATTTATCTTGGTAAAAATGATCAACATCATGACATGACAACCAGAGTGGCCCATGAAGTTGCCAATTGTAATTCTCGCCAGATTATTCGCGGTGTTCTTGATGATAACGCCCGCGGGGTGTTTCAAGGTCAGGTCAGAGTAGCGCCTCACGCTCAGAAAACAGACGGTCAGCAGATGAGCCGCGCGCTACTGCTTTCACGTGATGCAGAAGCAGATGCCAAGCCTGAGCTCGAAATTTTTGCGGATGATGTTGTTTGCTCGCATGGTGCAACAGTAGGAGAGCTTGACGAGACGCATCTGTTTTATTTGCAAAGCCGTGGCATTGATGAAGCAGAAGCCCGTGCAATGCTGATTGATGCGTTTCTGGTCGAGGCTGTTGCGGAAATCCGCCATCAAGGCTTTGCAGAGCTGTTTCGCCCATTTCTGTCAGGCTGGCAGGTGCCACATAAAGGATAATGGCTATGACGGATATTTCAGCCCAAAAGCCTGATTTCGCTGCTCTACGCAACCAGTTTCCTATTCTTTCACGCGAAGTTAATGGAAAGCCGTTAGTGTATCTCGATTCAGCTGCGTCAGCCCAGAAACCGCAAATTGTGCTTGATGCGGTTCATGCGGCCTACGCCGATACATACTCCAATGTGCATCGTGGCCTGCATTTTTTGTCAGAGGCCTCAACAGATGCCTATGAGGCTGTGCGAGGAAAAGTTGCTGACTGGCTTGGTGCAACATCTCAGGACGAGGTTATTTTTACCTCTGGTGCAACAATGTCTTTAAATATCATCGCTCAATGTCACGGCCCGCTTGTGGTTGGTGAGGGGGATGAAGTCCTGATAACAGTTGCAGAACATCATGCTAATATTGTGCCCTGGCAAATGCTGGCTCAGCGGGTTGGCGCTAAGGTTATTGCAGCGCCTGTTGGTAAGGATGGCAGTTTTGATATAGATATCTTCAAAACCTATATAAATGCCCGCACGAAGCTGATTGCGCTACCGCATGTCTCTAATGTGCTTGGAACCATATTCCCGATTGTGGAGATATCTGAAATCGCGCGCAACGCTGGGGCAAGTTTTGTTGTTGATGGCTGTCAGGGCTGTATTCATATGCCTGTTGACATGGCCGCTCTTGGCTGTGATTTCTATGTGTTTTCAGGCCATAAACTATATGGTCCAAGCGGTATTGGCGTATTGTGGGGTCGTGCTGAGTTGCTGGCTGAAATGCCACCCTTCATGGGTGGCGGCGATATGATTGATATTGTTGAAATTGAAAGTTCAACTTATGCCGCACCGCCACATCGCTTTGAAGCCGGCACACCTCCAATTGTAGAGGTTATCGGCCTGGGCACGGCAATTGATTTTGTACAGTCCATCGGTATGGAGCATATTCATCAACATGAAGCCATGTTAATTGCCTATGGGCATGAACGTTTGGCTGATGTCAAAGGACTAAATTTCATCGGGGAGGCTGAAGACAAGTCAGGCGTGATTTCCTTTACTCTTGATGCGGCTCATCCCCATGATATTTCCACATTAATTGACCAGGATGGTGTTGCTATTCGCGCTGGTCATCATTGTGCTCAGCCGCTTATGGCCTTTTTTGATGTAAGCTCCACAGCAAGAGCCTCTGTCGGTCTTTATAGCCAAGAATCTGATTTTGATATGCTTGCGACCTCGCTTGAAAAAGTAAACCGTATTTTTAGTTGATTGTGGGTTATGATAACACTGCTATTTATGATGAAAGGAAAGTCATAATGAGTGAAACCTTCGACAAGCTCACAGAGGGCCCAAGATTAGCAGATTTTCTGCCTGACGTCTCGCATGGTTTCACAGCCTATGCTGGTGCGCCGCTTGATAAAAATGCCACTCAGAGCGATGAGCGTTCGGTAATCGACGCATTGCAAACGGTGAAGGATCCAGAAATTCCCGTGAATATTTATGATCTGGGTCTTATCTATGATATTATAAGGCATCCAACAGGCGATGTAGATATTACGATGTCTCTGACCGCGCCTGGATGTCCTGTTGCAGGAGAATTGCCGGGGCAGGTAGCAGAGGCTGTTGCAGCTGTTGAGAGTGTTGGGAAGGTTGCTGTCTCACTTGTGTGGGACCCACCATGGACAACAGAGCGTATGAGCGAAGATGCTCGTCTTGCGCTGGATTTTTGATTAGGAGAGAGCATCATGCAGGACCAAATCTCATCTGACGATACGGCTATGAATACACCTATTGTTACGCTGACTGCTGCTGCTGCTGAGCAAGCTAAAAAGCTAATGGGCCGCGCTGAGGACGGTGTTATTGGCCTGCGTGTTGGTATTAAAACTGCGGGCTGTTCAGGGCTGCAATATCAGGTGGAATATGCAACAGAGCAAAAACCATTTGAAGACCGTATTGTAGATAAAGGGGTTGTTATCCTGATTGATCCAGCAGCTGTCATGTTCTTGATTGGATCCGAAATGGATTGGACAGAAGATAAATTTTCGTCTTCTTTTACCTTTAGCAACCCAAACGAAACAGCACGCTGTGGATGCGGTGAAAGCTTTACTGTTTCGTAATGGCAGTCCCTGAAAAAGCCAAAAGGTCAGTCAATATTATTGCACTTTTACGGCAGCTTTTCAGCTATGCTGCTCCGCGCGGTAACAAGAGACTCCGTGCGCGAATATGGGCAGCTGTGCTCTGTTTGCTGCTGGCAAAAGGGTCAAATATTTTCACACCTCTGATATATGGTAAAGCTGTTGATTTGGTGAATCAGGATGATGGTTTTTCTATCTCTATCCTACTTTATTTGCTCGGCGGATATGCGTTAGCACGTCTTGGTCAACAGATTTTTGCCGAAGGTAAGGAATATCTATTTAGCCGGATAGCGCAGCGTGCGGTACGTGGTGCGGCTTTGTCAGCTTTCCGTCATTTGCACGCGCTCTCCTTAAAATTCCATCTCGACAGGCAGACAGGTGGCGTGTCCCGCGCTGTGGAGCGCGGCGCAAAGGGAATTGAATTTATCATGACGCGGGCAACATTTGATGTGCTGCCGCTTTTTGTCGAAGTCTGTTTTGTCAGTTTATTACTCTGGTTCTTGTTTGGCCCTCTTTATGCGGTCGTAACCTTCTGCACAGTTATGATTTATTCATGGTTTACCATTCAGGTCACAGAATGGCGTATGGTATTTCGGCGGCAGATGAATACCGCAGATGAAAAGGCAGCAACGCGTGCCATTGACAGTTTATTGAATTATGAAACAGTTAAATATTTCAATGCCGAAGAAGTAGAGGCAGAGAGATATGATAGTTCAATGCGGCTCTATGAAGATGCTGCTGTGCTGTCTCGTACCTCTCTTGCAGCTGTGAATATCGGGCAAGGGTTTATCATTGCAATCGGCTTGGTTCTTATCATGGGGCTGGCGGGGCGTGATATTGCCTCAGGACATTTAAGTATTGGTGATTTTGTCGCGGTCAATACCTATCTTATTCAGCTTTATTTACCACTTAATTTTCTCGGATTTGTTTATCGTGAAATTCGTCAATCTTTGATTGATATTGAGCAAATGTTCAATTTGATGCGGGAGCATAAAGATATCACTGATAAGGAAAATGCTAGCCCTCTCCATCTTGGTGAGGGAAGTGTTGAATTTAGGGATGTTGTTTTTGGATATGGGAAAAGAACTATTTTAAATGGGGTAAGTTTCTTTGTTCCCGCGGGTAAAAAGGTTGCCATTGTTGGTGAAAGCGGGGCAGGTAAGTCAACACTCTCGCGCCTTCTCTTCCGGTTTTATGATCCGCAGAAGGGAAGTATCTTGATTGATGGTCAGGATATCAGAGACGTACAGCAATCATCGGTCCGTGCCGCAATTGGTGTCGTACCTCAGGATACTGTGATGTTTAACGCATCGATAGGTTTTAACATTGGCTATGGTCGACAGGGCGCAAGTGAAGAGGATATTCGCGAGGCAGCGCGGCTCGCCTCTATCGACAGTTTTATTGACAGCCTGCCAAATGGATATGATGAGCGGGTTGGTGAGCGTGGACTGAAGCTATCTGGCGGCGAAAAACAACGGGTTGCTATTGCCAGAGCCATTGTGAAACGACCTCTTATCTTTTTATTCGATGAGGCAACATCGGCGCTTGATACGCGCACTGAGCTGGGTATTCAAGAAGCGCTCAATCATGTTTCACGCAGTTCAACAACGCTTGTAATTGCACACCGTCTGTCGACAATTGTAGATGCAGATGAAATACTGGTGATGGCAAAAGGCGAAATTGTCGAGCGGGGCACCCATGAAGCACTGCTTAAGCTGAAAGGGCTATATTCTGTGATGTGGCAACGCCAATCACGTAAGTCCGATACAGATGCACCTTTGTCACCACTCAAGGAAGGGTCGGAGGCCGACGTTGCATGAATACGCCGCCAGATGTACCAGATGAGCCAAAAATAGGAATGGACAGCGCTGAGCAAAGCCCTCTTGATAAGCTTCTTGAGGAATCAGACATACATGCGCGCACTGTACCGCGGCCAGAGACAGCGCCTAATCTTGCTGAAATTGATGGGTTGTCTGAAATCCTTACTCTTTTTGATGAGGCAGAAGCAGTCAGTGCTGAAAAAAGGCTTCTTGGTGACGATATCATTGTTAACCCTGAGCGCTATCTACAGGCATCGGTGCGGGGGCATTACTGGAAAGCAATTACTAAAAATGTAGAAACGAAAGGGCAGATATTACTTCTTCCAGGCTTTACTGAATTTTGCGAGAAATACGCCTCTCTTGCCGACCTGCTTGTCTCGGCGGGCTATGATGTATTGATGCTTGATTGGCCAGGGCAGGGACGCTCTGGTCATCTGGGGTTTGACCCTCTGATTGTTCATAGTGATAATTTCGAGTCTCATCGCTACGCGGTCATGCGCCTACTTCAGGAAACTGAGATGGATAGAGCCCCTTTCCATGTTATTGGGCATTCCATGGGAGGGTATTTCGCATTGCACGTAGCACAGCGTTATGCCCGTAATGTGAAAAAGCTCGTCTTATGCTCACCAATGTTTGTGCCGAAGGCACCGCCATTATGGCTCGTGAAGTTGCTGACCACGGTATTGGTAGGGCTTGGCCGTGCACGTTACCATCCCCCATTTAGGTCTTACCCGGATTTTGAACATATCAAACGGTTCCGTTTGAACAATCCCCTGACTCGGGACTTAGAGAATTATGAGCGTCCTTTTAGGCTCTATGACCATGTGCCCAGCTTATTTCGAACATCGCCAAGTGTGGGCTGGATTAAAACAGCTTTTGAGGAATGCGAAAAATACAGCCTGAACGCTGCATGGTTAAGAGAAATTTCGGCCTCAACCCTTCTCTGTTTGCCAGGTGATGAGCGTGTTGTAGATTCAGCCGCAACAATGTCTATGGTTGCCCATCTCAGACAATGTCGGACGATCCATTTTCATGAAGCTCGTCATGAGCTCTTTGCAGAGTTGCCCGAAGTTCGCAGGCGGCTTATGGCAAATATCCTCACCTTTCTTGAAGAAGATGACGATGTCATGCGACAGCCCGCGGCCGTATCCCAGCCAATGGACGATATGGGAGACGGTCATTTAGACGAATATTAGGGCTGAAACTGCTCGCTGATAATCCTATCAGACAGGCTGCGGGCCTTATCGTGAAGAAGCTTAATTGTAATATCTGACGCTTGTGTGATCGTTACGGTTGCAATATTCCTGAATTCAATATTATCGGCTGTAACTGATTGTGGGCGGAAGTCCGGGTCACGAACTTCGATACGCACCTTACTATCAGCTGGTAATAAGGCGCCGCGCCATCGCCGGGGCCTGAAGGCTGAGATTGGTGTTAGGGCTAGGAGGTCGGCACCGATCGGCAGGATAGGGCCATGCGCTGATAGATTATAGGCAGTTGAACCAGCAGGAGTGGCTATCATTACCCCATCACAGACAAGCATTTCCATCTGCTCAATATCATTCACAAAAATGGATGAATGAGCCGCATTATGGGTTTGACGCAGCAATGATACTTCATTGATGGCTAGGGCCTCATGACGGACACCATCGCAGTCAATGGCTATTAGTGAAAGGGGATGAAGATGCGCTTCAATGGCAGCGCTCACACGGTCGCCAAGATCCGTGCTAGCATAGTCATTCATTAGAAAGCCAATACGTCCGCAATTCATGCCAAAAATAGGTTTATTGACGCGAATTGCTTCTCGCATCGAATGCAGCATTTGGCCATCTCCGCCAAGGACAATAATTGCATCTGCTTGTTCACTATCATTCTGACCGTACATTGCTATTAATTCTTCAAGACGGTCACGCGATTCAGTATGCGAAGATGCCGTAAAATGAAATTTCATAATCGTATCTCCTCGAATACGGTAGGAATAGTCATCTCAAGAGGGTTGCAAATTCCACACGGTATTTCAACCATGCTAATGGCTTTTGATGAGTACTATCTTACTAAACTCATATAATTCAGGCTAATTAATGCTTGCCCGCTCCTTGCCTTATGGCTGAGACTAAGAGTTATGACAATCAAGAAACATAATAGAGAAAAAGATAAAGCAGCTATAGTGGTCCCAGAACCTGATGCTGAAGGGCTGACAACCTTGCTAGAGGGGGTAGATGCAACTGGTGCACCAGCAGCGTTGCCTGTGGTAACTGAACGCCCACTCACCATCTATCTGAACCGCGAAGAAATCGTTACTACCATGACAGTTGGTGACCGGCCGCAGGAAATGGCTGTTGGGTTTCTGTTTAACCAAAATATGTTGCTGAGCGCTGATGATATCAGCGCAATTGATTATGATGATGAGCTTGGTGTGGTTGTGGTGCGAACTGCGCATGAAACTGATTTTGAAGATAAGATAAAGAAAAAAATCCGAACTTCAGGATGTGCACAAGGTACCTTATATGGTGATATCATGAAGCGGTTCGATGCTGTAAAATTACCCGCTGTGGGCCGTATTTCCACCTGTCAGATTATTCAACTCTCAAAGACCGTTAATATGATGCCAAGCCTCTATCTGAAAGCGGGTGCAATTCATGCATGTGTGCTTTGTTCAGGCGCAGTGCCATTGATATATTGTGAAGATATTGGCCGGCATAATGCGGCTGATAAGGTGGCGGGATATATGTTACTGTCTGAAATATCGGGACATGACAAAGTCTTTTATACAACCGGCAGGCTTACCAGCGAAATGGTCATTAAGACGGTGTTGATGGATATACCTATTCTGATTTCACGATCTGGTTTTACTGAAGCCGGCGTGCGGCTTGCCCGTCAAGCAGGCTTAACGCTTATCGGACGCGCGCGCGGTCGTCGGTTCATTGCCCTGTCTGGCGCAGAACGTATCGAATTTGACACGCCTGAACCAGACATTCTGGATGAAGAAGACCAGATGTCTGCCCAACGCCGACTATACGGGGTAAAAAGATGACAGAAAAGCCATATTATGAGGCGACTGCCATCTGTTTTCTTGCCGGCGGGCAGGCCCGTAGAATGGGCGGTGGTGACAAGGCTTTAATTGACGTTGGGGGGCATACTATTCTGGCACGGCAGTTAGCTGCAACCAGTCAATATCCTCTACGCTTTATCAATGCTAATGGTCCCAAAGACAGATTTTCTGATTATGGCTTACCGGTTATTTCTGACTGTATAGATGGCTTCCTTGGCCCGCTAGCTGGCATATTAACAGGGCTTGAATATCTCGCCCAGAACCACAAAAAAATAAGCTGGATGCTGTCTTGCGCTACTGATATTCCACTTCTGCCGCAGGACTTAACTGAGATGCTTCACATAGCTATAAAAAAAGAGCAGGCAGATATGGCAACCGCCCGGTCTGCTGGGCGAACCCATCCTGTTTGTAGTCTCTGGCCGGTTCATCTTGCCACAGCGTTAAGGGATGCCCTTCTTGATGAGGATATTCGGAAAATTGACCGCTTTACGGCGCGCTACCATCTTGCTTATGCTGACTTTGATGGCGTCCCTGATCCCTTCATGAACATTAATACACCAGAAGATATTACTGCAGCACTTCTGCGGATAGCTGATGATGAAAGATGACTTCTTCTTTGGTCATAAAGCTGATAATAAAGCGGGGCGGTGTACACTGTGCCTTATGGTGAAAATAGGATAGGATTTTAGGATTATGCCAGCAGATAAGCTGACAGCGATTTCAGAAATGTTTCGCGTCTATCATAGCGCTCTTGATGTGTTGGAAAGCCGTCTTGATGGCGCGTTTGACGCGGCCGTTACCGCTATCGCGAATCATGACGGCACTGTGATTGTCTGCGGTATGGGCAAGTCTGGGCTAGTTGGGCGAAAAATTTCTGCAACGCTATCAAGCACGGGAACACCATCTGTCTTTCTACATCCTGCTGAGGCGATGCATGGTGATCTTGGGATTGTTCGTGAGAAGGATATTGTCATTCTGATATCTCATTCTGGCGAGACAGATGAAGTTGTCCATCTACTGCCCGCATTCCAACGTCGTAATGTCATGTTAATCGCATTAGTTGGCCGGCCAGCCTCTTCTCTAGGCCGAGCGGCTGATATTGTTTTGAACGCTGCCGTTGATAAAGAGGCATGCCCTCTGAATCTGGCCCCAACAACGTCAACCTTAACCGCTCTTGTTATTGGTGATGCTTTGGCTATCGCGTTGATGGATAAGCGCGGCTTTAAAGCAGAAGATTTTGCTAAAACACATCCTGGTGGCAAACTTGGTAAAAAACTACTGACACGTGTTAGTGATCATATGCAAAAGGATGATTTGCCGTTTGTTTCTGCTGATGCGCTGATGTCGGACGTTATTGTTGTGATGACCAAAGGCAGGCTAGGCCTTGCTCTGGTTGGCAGTGTAGAGAAGCTGGACGGTGTTATTACAGATGGTGATTTGCGCCGGATGCTTGTTGATGGCCGTGATTTATCACGATGTGTTGCCCACGATATTATGAGCGTTACACCTCTTACCATTCAGCCTGATGTTAATTTTGGAGAGGCAGAAGAAAAAATGACAGAAGCCCGTGTTCAGTGTCTAATTGTGATGGATGAAGCTCACAGAGTATGCGGTGTCATTCAGATATTCTAGCTGACCTGCAGCAGATGACGGGTTACCCTTTATGACAGAGCTTTTGCAAGATTATGATTATGTCCTGCCACCGGATGCTATCGCGCAGGTGCCAGTAACCCCGCGCGATTCAGCCAAGATGCTTGATTGTTCAGACCGCATATTACAGGACAGGCAGGTATGCGACCTGCCAGATATATTGCGACCAGGTGACCTTGTTATTGTGAATGATACGCGCGTCTTGCGGGCGCAGCTCACAGGTTATCGCGGAATAGGAAAAATACGGTTCACACTTCACAAACGGGTTTCGGAGTCGGTTTGGCATGCTTTTGCAAAACCGGCAAAAAAATGCACGCCCGGCACAGAAATTAAATTTTCAGACGATTTCCAAGCCACCATCACAGATAAGCATGAGGATGGCGAAGTGGTATTGTCTTTTTCCTGTCATGGTGATGCACTTGATGATGCGATAGATTCAACCGGCCAAATGCCATTACCACCCTATATCAAGCGTGCTGAGGGTGGTGATGCAAATGATACGCTGAACTACCAGACTATGTTTGCCGATAAAAAAGGGGCTGTTGCGGCGCCAACAGCTGGGCTGCATTTCACCCCAGAACTCAAAGATAGGCTATTAGCCGCTGGGATAGAGTTTGCTCATGTTACGCTGCATGTTGGAGCCGGCACCTTTCTGCCGGTAAAAGTAGATAAACTGTCTGACCATAAAATGCATTCAGAATGGGGAGAAGTGAGCAGTGAGACCGCAGCAGCAATTAATGCCGCAAAAGCAGAGGGGCGGCGCATTCTTGCCATCGGCACAACAGCGATGCGGATATTAGAAGCAGCCTATCAAGCGTCCAATAAGCGCGGTCACAGATTAAGCACTCAGTGTCGTGAGCTTGCACCTTTTTCAGGCGAGACAGATATTTTTATCACGCCAGGCTATGTTTTTGGCGTCTGTGACATGCTGCTCACAAATTTTCATTTGCCTAAATCAACGCTTTTGATGCTGGTCAGTGCGTTTTACGGCTTTCATGAGGTCAGGGCAGCATATGAGCATGCGCTATCTCATAATTATCGATTTTTCAGTTATGGGGATGCATGTCTTCTGGCGTGCCGGACAAATGGAGAGAAAGATGGCTGATACCGCTGACCGACCAGATTTTGGGTTTTCGCTTCTGGTGCGTGATGGTCAGGCGCGGCGTGGTGTCGTCCGCACAGCTTGGGGTGATGTGGACACACCTGCCTTTATGCCAGTAGGAACAGCCGCCTCTGTGAAAGCAATGATGCCAGATGACGTCAAGAGGACTGGCGCACAAATCATTCTTTCCAATACCTATCATTTGATGCTTCGTCCAGGAGCTGAGCGCGTAGAGCGGCTTGGCGGCGTTCGCAAGCTGATGGGATGGGACGGCCCGCTCCTGACAGATTCAGGTGGCTTTCAGGTCATGTCTCTTGGCCCGTTGCGGAAAATTGATGAAACAGGGGTAACATTTAAATCGCATCTGGATGGAAGTCAGCATATTCTTACCCCCGAAATTTCGACTGATATTCAGTTCAAACTGGATGCGACCATAACCATGGCGTTTGATGAATGTACACCCTACCCCTGTACTGAGCAGCAAGCAGAAGATTCGATGAAGCTGTCGATGCGCTGGGCAGAACGCTCACGCTCTGCCTTTGTGGCACGTAAAGGTTATGGCCAGTTTGGCATTGTTCAGGGCTCAATTTTTCCGCATCTTCGCAAACGCTCCATTGAGGCTCTTACAGAGATAGGTTTTGAAGGTTATGCAGTTGGCGGTCTAGCCGTTGGCGAAGGACAGGAGTTGATGTTTTCGACATTGGAAGATACGACCCCGTATCTTCCCGAAACAGCGCCCCGCTATCTGATGGGTGTTGGGAAGCCAGCTGATATTGTTGGTGCTGTGATGCGTGGTATTGATATGTTTGATTGTGTTCTGCCCACCCGTTCTGGGCGAACAGCTCAAGGGTTTACCCGCCGCGGTGCTGTTAATCTGCGTAATGCCCGTCATAGCGAAGATATGCGCCCTCTTGACAGTGAATGTGCTTGTCCAGCCTGCAGCCGTTTTAGTCGCGCCTATCTTCATCATTTATTTAAGGCTGATGAAGTGCAGGGTCTAATATTGCTGACATGGCATAATCTGACATATTATCAGGATTTAATGAAAGGGCTTAGGAATGCAATAAGCGAAGGTGGACTTACGGCCTTTGCTGAAGCGTTTCATGCCCGTCAGGCCGAAGGGGATATTGCGCCATTGTAGACCTGCTTACATCAGCAGATAAAATAGCTGCCTGGCTTAAAACAGAAGCATCAACCTATGGCTTTGATGTGATGGGCGTGACAGATGCGCACCTAACAGATGACCGGGCAGGAGCATTGGATGAATTTGTGGATGCTGGATATCATGGCGAGATGGGCTGGATGGCACAGACAACTGAGCGGCGGAAAAATCCGCGTACGCTCTGGCCTGATGCACAAAGCGTTATCATGCTTGGCTGTAATTACGGACCGGACCATGACCCGCTTGATAGTCTGAAACAGCGTGCCAGTGGTAATGTATCAGTTTATGCACGCGGGCGTGATTATCATGATGTTTTGAAAGGCCGTTTAAAACAGATTGCCAGCCGCCTTGCCGCCCGCACAGGATGGCAGGTAAAGGTTTTTGTTGATACAGCTCCCTTGATGGAAAAGCCACTGGCGGCTGCAGCGGGTATTGGCTGGCAAGGGAAGCACACAAATCTCGTCTCGCGTGACTATGGCTCATGGCTATTTTTGGGAGCGATTGTAACCAACGGCACGCTTGAGAAGGACACGCCCTCGATAGATAGCTGTGGCAGTTGCACAGCTTGTCTTGATATTTGCCCTACAAATGCGTTTCCGGCGCCTTATAAGCTAGATGCGCGGCGGTGTATATCTTATCTTACCATTGAGTTCTCAGGTCATATCCCGCGCCCTTTTAGGCAGAGCATGGGCAATAGAATATTTGGTTGTGATGATTGCCTTGCGGTCTGCCCCTGGAACAAATTTGCTGCGGCATCAGCTGAACTAAAATTTGCCAGCCGGACAGAAACAGATATGCCATCTCTTAACTGGTTATTATCGCTGGATGAGCTAACATTTAGAACAGCTTTTGCTGGGTCACCGGTGCGGCGTGCCGGATATATAAAGATGATGCGGAATTGCTTAATTGCCGCAGGTAATTCTGGTGATAAAGACCATGTTACGGCCATTTCTTGCTATCTTGCTCATCCGGATGCCCGCTTGCGGGCAATGGCGGTTTGGGCGCTTGGCGAGTTATTGCCAGCAGAACAAGTTCTCACATTCCAGAGCGATACAGAAAGTGATGCTGATGTTGCCGCTGAATGGGCAGCAATTATGGCTGCTGACATCTAGAGCCATTATCCTCATAGCCAAACTATTAAAGAAAAAACCCCGCCTCCGGAAAATGAAAGCGGGGTTTTATTATCAGTTAATCATGCTGACTAGCTGTTGTGGTAGCCACGTTCACCATGCTGCGTCAGGTCAAGACCTTCTGTTTCAGCATCGTTTTCAACACGCAAGCCGCCACATAGCGCCGCAATCCTAAGAATGATATAGCTTGCAATCGCTGTCCATAGAACAGTAATGCCGACACTGGCAGCTTGAACGCCTAGCTGGCTTGAAATGGTTGCACCCTCGCTGAGGCCGGCACCTGAAAATGTTTCTGTTGCAAGAACAGCAACAAGTAAGCTTCCCAAAACACCGCCAACGCCGTGGACAGCAAACACATCAAGAGAGTCATCAATCTGTAGTTTGCCACGAATGAAATCTACAGCGACATAACAAATATAGCCACCGGCAAGACCAAGGATGATGCCGCCCGGCACGCCGATAAAGCCAGATGCTGGTGTAACAGTTGCAAGACCAGCAACCATACCTGTTACCATACCGACAACGGATGGACGGCCAAATTTTCGCCATTCAATGAACATCCAGACAAGTGAGGCAACAGCCGCTGAAATATGCGTAACAAGAAGTGCCATTGCAGCGCCCTGACCAGCAGCAAGTGCTGAGCCGCCATTAAAGCCAAACCAGCCAACCCAGAGCATGCATGCGCCAATCATTGTGAGAATAGGGCTATGTGGGGGATGAATAGAAGAGGGAAAGCTTTTACGTTTGCCAATGACAAGCGCGGCAACAAGTGCGGCTGTTCCAGCTGTTGCGTGAACCACTATGCCTCCGGCAAAGTCCATTACACCCCAGCCAGCCATAATGCCGCCGCCCCAAACCCAATGGGTTACAGGCGCATAGACCACAAGCAGCCATAGCCCCGAAAAAATTAGAACAGCTGAGAATTTGATACGCTCAACATAAGCGCCGATCACCAAGGCTGGCGTAATAACAGCAAAGGTCATCTGAAAGGCCGCAAACAGAGATTCTGGTATCGTTCCGGTAAGAGATGTTGTGGTAATCGCTCCCATCATGAGATTGCTCAAATCGCCAATCCACGCTCCACCTGCCGAAAAGGCAAGGCTGTAACCGGCGATAACCCATAAAACCGAGCATAAGCAGGCGATAGCAAAATGATGCATCAGGACAGACAAAATGTTTTTAGCTTGGACGAGACCAGCATAAAATAAAGCAAGTCCCGGAAGTGTCATGAAAAGGACAAGTGCTGTTGATGTCAAAATCCAAGCAGTATCACCGCTATCAACTGATGCAAACGCAAATGACGGCGCGCAAACCGCTCCAACAAAGGCAGCGGCGCCTCGTACAAAATTAGTCATAAAGAACCCCATATTAATTTTTGGTCAAATGCAGCGCATAGTGTAGACAAAATTACTTCATTGGCTAGAAACAGATTATTTTACGAGCAGATTGATTAATTCTGATTAAAAATTAGCCATTTAATCAATAAATGCTTAATTCAAAGGCAGTAAAATATGTTTTATTGGCCTTTTTTGTTTCTGGGGGGCGTCATACAATTTTGAATTGCCACAAATTGCTATTCTTGTCGCATGATTAAGCGCAGACTGAATGTAGCAAAACTGATAATCTGAGGAGGATGTCGCATGCGCCCCATCTTGTTTACTCATGATTCTGCTCAAAAGCATCAGGTACCTGAAGGACATCCAGAGCGACCTGAACGGATGCAAGCGCTCAGCCCTATTCTTGCAGAGCGCGCCACAAAATGGCATTCAGAAACAGCACCAGAAGCGGATCATGAACAATTGCAGCTTGTTCATCCAGATAGCTATCTTCATTGGGTTTATGAGCAGGCAGCTACTGTGCAGGATGAAGATAAGCCCGTAAATCTTGACCCCGATACATGGATAGGCCCCGACAGTCTGACAGCAGCGCGGTGCGGTGTGGGCGCTACTTGTGCCGGTGTTGATAGGCTTATGACCGGCAAAAGTGCGCGTGTTTTTAGTGCAATGCGGCCACCTGGTCATCATGCTGAGCCAGATAAAGCGATGGGTTTCTGCTTGTTTTCCAATGCAGCGATTGGCGCAGAATATGCCCGCAAAACTTATGGCCTTACCAGGGTTGCTGTGCTTGATTTTGATGTTCATCACGGTAATGGCACGCAAGCCGCCTTTTATGGTGATGGCGATTTATATTATGCATCCACACACCAGATGCCGCTTTATCCTGGAACAGGGGCGGCTGATGAGAGGGGTTGTGGTAATATTTTTAACTATCCGCTTGCGGCGGGTGCGGGGGGTGCTGAGTTTTTGTCAGGATGGCGCGATGTTTTATTGCCCGCTATGTTAGCGGCTCAACCAGAACTTATTATTATATCAGCAGGGTTTGATGCACATCGTGCTGACCCGCTTGCCACTCTAAATGTGAATACAGCAGATTTTGCGACCTTGACGGATGATATTGTCCGCCTTGCAGAAGAAACGTCTGAGGGGCGCATTTTAAGTTTGCTAGAGGGCGGTTATGACCTAACAGCTCTGGCAGACTCGTGCGCTGTTCATCTAGATCGCCTTTCAGCATGACTGTGACCCACCATAGCACGTCAAGAGGAGGTACGGGTTTTTTCAGCTCGTTTCATGATAAAAAATGATGCTGCAATCAGGACAGCCGACCCGATATAGAAAGATGATGTAATCACCTCATCAAACATTATTATGCTCAAGCCCACACCAATAGGAACGGATAGATAACGCAAGGGAGCCAGCGTGCTCGCGGGAGCAAGCTTGTAGCTATTTGCCAGAAAAAATTGCTGGAAGCTTGACATGATACCGATAGCCCCGAGCACTATAAGGACATCTAGCGAGGTAGGCCATGCTAAGCCAAGGGCAATAGATATGATCAGAAACACAGCTGCACCAGCTAGATTATACCACAGGGCGGTTGATGCCGGATGGTCGCTTTGACCAAGGCGTCGTAACGTTAGAAGCATGAGAGCCCCAAAAAAAGGCGACATAATCCCAAATAGGATACCGATATGAAACCAGCCTTCATTAGATGGCTCAATAATCAGCGCCACCCCAATAAACCCAATCATGACAGCAATTCGGCGTCGCCAGCCAACCGTTTCACCAATTAATAGCGGGGCCAGCAAAGTAACAAAAACAGGGATTGTCTGAAGCAATGCGGTCATTTTGCTAAGCTCAACCGTCTCCAAAGCGGTAAAGAGAAATCCAAAGCTCGCAATGCCAAATAGTGACCGAAGGGCCAAGGTGCCTTTATTCTCAATCTGTAAGGCGTCGTGCCCTCTTTGAAAATAAGCCGTGGCAAACAATAATGGCAGGCAGAATAAATAGCGGAAAAATAATATTGTAAAAACTGAAACATCATTCGAAATTAGTTTCACAATTGCCGCAATGCCAACGGTAAATATCACTTCTCCAATGGAAAAAGAGATACCAAGGGGCATATTTATCAGGCCATTACTATCTTTGTTATGAGCAGTCATTTACTGAAAATTTTTCTAAATAATGCATTAAGTATAAGGATGAGTGCTTGTTGCGTGATAGGCGCGAACATGTGACAGATCAAGCACTGTCGGAATGGTGTAGGCACCAAAGCATGTCTTTCAAAGAAGAGAGGGCCTTACAGGCAAGGTAATGGAGCGGCGTGCGGGAATCGAACCCGCGTCATTAGCTTGGAAGGCTAAGGTCTTACCACTACACAAACGCCGCTCAAGGCTATTTTTGCTTAACGCGCAGTGACAACCCGCGTCTTATATCACTTCATTCAGACAAAATAAAGTCTGACGCACTGTTATGAGGTGTTTTTTGCGACCTGCTTTTATATCCATGGCGCCTTTGTCTTGGCAAAGAATGCCGCAATGCCGGCTTGCGTTTCCTCTGATTCCCAGCATTCCGCCAGAGCGATAATAGAGGCCTCACGCATTTCATCTGTTGGGCTGGTGCCAAGCGATAGAGCAAGCTCTTTTGCCCGTGCCATCGCGCCTGGTGCTGCGCGAAGTGCGATATCACATTCTGCTGTTACCGCATTCTCAAGTGCTACGACGCTATCAATCTCCTCTGTATCACCAACCAGGTGTGAGACAAGGCCGATATGATGGGCGGCGGTGGCATCAAGGCGCGCACCCGTGATAAACATCTGGCGTGCAGCCCCATCACCGAGGCGTGATATTACAAAGGGGCCAATTGTTGCTGGGATAAGACCAAGACGTGTTTCAGTGAGGGCAAAGAAACAATTGTCAGATGCTATGACGATATCACAGGCACAAATAAGCCCTATGCCGCCGCCATAAACAGGTCCCTGAACCCGGGCAATCACAGGCTTTGGCAGTGTGTTTAAGATATTTAACATATCAGATAGCGCCCGCGCTTCAGCCATCTTACCAGCCCTGTCAGCTACCATCTGTTTTTGCATCCAGCCCAAATCACCGCCAGCACAAAAAGTAGGTCCGGTTGAAGCCAGCACAATAACTCGTGCTGAATCATCATGTGCGAGATGGGTAAGTGCTTGTGTCATCTCGTCAATCATGTGGCGGTTCATTGAATGATGTTTATCTGGCCTATTAAGAAGAATGGTGGCAATGCCACGTTCATCTTGTGTAAGGCTGATTGTCTGATAGGTCATGATGAGTGCGCCTGCAAGAGGTTGAGACTTGTGATATGGGATTCGGCTTGTGTGAGCTTGGCCATATCAAGGTCCGTTTGCCAACCCTCTTTATGAAGCGCTTCGGCGACGGCGCGCGTAGAAACATTCCCCTTAGCGCCCGGTGCATAAGGACAGCCCCCAAGACCACTGACCGCACTATCAAAACAGCGCAAGCCAAAATCAAGAGAGGTCATCACATTAGCGACTGCCTGATGGTTGGTATCATGAAAATGCCCGGCGAGCAGAGCCGGGGGGAGGGCTTTTGTTAAATGAGAGAGAAGCGCAGATACTGTTTGAGGGGTGCCTTGTCCTGTAGTATCGCCGAGTGAAATTTCATAGCAGCCCATTTCCAGCAACTGTTCAGCTATCGGAAGGACAGGTTCAGGTGCAATCGCGCCCTCATAAGGGCAATGAACAACCGTTGAAATATAACCACGAACAGCAATGCCCTCGGCTTTTGCTGCATTGATAACAGGTATGAACCTATTTAAACTCTCTTCAATCGTACAATTGATATTTTTCTGTGAGAAAGTCTCTGAGGCAGCCGCAAAGACAGCAATTTCATCAACGCCAGCGGCACGCGCTCGCTCAAACCCTTGTATATTTGGCGTTAAGGCCATGTAGCGGACATTATCGGCGCGTGTGATTCCTGCCATAACCTCGCTTGCGTCAGCGAGCTGTGGAACCCATTTCGGAGAGACAAAGCTTGTTGCTTCAATTAGCATGAAGCCTGTTTCTGATAATAAATCTGTCAGGACAATTTTATCAGCCGTACTGACTTTTGATTTTTCATTCTGTAATCCATCACGCGGGCCAACCTCAACCAGTTTAATGAATTTATTCAGCATCTTCTTCCTCCTGAATTTCTATGAGCATCTGCCCGCCGCTAACACTATCGCCTTCAGCACATAATAACGCGGCAATCATGCAATCGCGTGGGGCTTTTACCTCATGTTCCATTTTCATGGCTTCGAGTATCATCAGACATTGCCCAGCCACAACATGAGCGCCGGTATCTATCATTACAGACCGGATTGTCGCCGTCATTGGCGCTGTCACTGCGGTATCTGTGTCAATGAGAGTAGCTCTTTGTAAGGGGTTAGGTTTTGATAATCGCCAGCATCCATCTTGTGTGGAAATACTGACCTCACCGTCACCCAAGAGCGCCTCAGCATCAAAAAGAGCCCCATCACACCACAGCTGCCAGTGATAATAGCCTTCCATGAGGTGACAGCTGGCCTTGTGTGCTATGCAGGATGAGTTAGTACTGATGAGGCTGATGTCTGAGCCTATGATAAGCTGTCTTTCATAGCGCTCATTATTGCACAGCAAACAGGTTTGACGTTCTTCTGAGCCCCAGAGTCGCCACCCTCTTAATGCAGATCTAATATCACTACCATTCAGCAAGAGCTCAGCAATAAGTAATACAGGTTCTGGCGGGGCAGTGGGTGTGAGAAGAGAGGGTGTGCGCGCGATAAGGCCAGTATCAATGGCGGCAGCGCGCACTGATTTATCTTTGCAGAGAGCCAGGAGAAAATCAGCATTTGTTACGGTGCCGAGGAAATGTGTTTTGCGTAATGCGCCGCACATTTTTTCAAACGCCTCCTCGCGCGTTTCACCGGCTGTAATAAGCTTTGCTATCATGGGGTCATAATGAGCAGAAATACTGTCTTTTGATAATATTCCTGTATCAACGCGCACAGTTTCGTCTGTAACGCTAAAATGTCTTACTGGGCCGGGCGCTGGCAAAAATCTGTCTGCCGGGTTTTCAGCATAAAGGCGCACTTCTAATGCATGACCAGATAAGGTTATTTCATCTTGTGTTACCGGAAGAGGTTTATTCTGTGCAACCAGTAATTGCCATGCCACAAGGTCTATCCCTGTTACCATTTCTGTCACCGGATGCTCAACTTGAAGCCGAGTATTCATCTCCATGAACCAAAAGCCATCTTCACACAACGGGCCACTACCATCGACGATAAATTCAATAGTACCAGCGCCAACATAATCAATAGCTTTTGCGGCTGTGACGGCGGCGGCCGTCATTGCTGCGCGCACAGTATCGGGCATATCGGGAGCGGGGGCTTCTTCGATAACCTTCTGATGGCGTCGCTGTAGAGAGCAGTCGCGCTCAAATAGATGTAGATGGGTGCCATGCCTGTCTGAAAAAACCTGCACTTCGATATGACGAGGGCTCTGAATATATTTTTCTAAAATCATATGCCCATCACCAAAGCTGGATTCAGCTTCACGGCGGGCGCTTGCAAGGCCAGCATCAAGATCTGATTCGGTTTCGATAAGCTTCATACCTTTGCCGCCGCCGCCCGCCCGTGCTTTCAGTAAAATAGGATAACCAATTTTAGCAGCTTCAGCTTTCAGGAAATCTGCGCTTTGTTCGCTACCCTGATAGCCTGGTACAACAGGCACCCCTGCCGCTGCCATCAACGTTTTGGCAGCATCTTTTAGCCCCATCTTACGAATGGCGCTGGCATCGGGGCCAACAAAAATCAGACCTTCTGCCTGAACAGCATCAGCAAAATCTGGATTTTCTGACAAAAATCCATAGCCAGGATGAATAGCATCTGCACCAGACTCCTTGGCTATCTGAATGATAACATCACCTTTCAAATAGCTCTCTTGAGCAGGGGCCGGGCCAATATAATAAGCGTTATCAGCAAGCATGACATGACGGGCATGTCTATCTGCTTCGGAAAAAATAGCAATGGTACGGATGCCATGTTGTTGAGCTGTCGCTATAATACGGCAGGCAATTTCACCACGATTGGCAATCAGGAGGGTTGAAATATGGGAAGGCTGAAGGTCAGTCATAATATGTGCTCATTCAGGTCATAAGAGGAAGGGAGCAGAGCCATGATGTATTACATCCTAAAGACGGGGAAATCTGTAGCGCGCGGCGGTGCATTTAATGCCGCTTTCAAAGACAGGCTGATGACAGCGCGTGTATCGCGCGGGTCAATAATACCGTCATCCCAGAGCCGCGCTGAGGCATAAAGAGGGTCTGATTGGGTTGCAAACTGGTCGAGAATAGGTTGCTTAAACGCTGCTTCCTCAGCCTCTGGCCATGTTTCGCCGCGCGCTTCTATCCCCATCCGTTTTACGCGTGCTAATACGCCGGCAGCCTGCTCGCCGCCCATCACAGAAATTTTGGCATTTGGCCACATCCACATAAAGCGCGGGCCATAGGCGCGGCCACACATACCATAATTTCCAGCGCCATATGATCCGCCAATCACCACTGTTACTTTCGGCACATTTGCACAAGACACAGCTGCAACTAGCTTGGCACCATCCTTTGCAATGCCACCGGCTTCATAAGCAGAGCCAACCATAAAGCCAGTGATATTCTGTAAGAATAGTAATGGTATTCCACGTTGACAGCACAGCTCGATAAAATGTGTCCCTTTTTGGGAGCTATCAGAAAACAGCACCCCATTATTGGCTAGGATACCAACTGGTATTCCTTCAATATGCGCAAAGCCACATATCAATGTTGTGCCAAACCGGGCCTTAAATTCATCAAAGTCAGATCCATCAATGATACGGGCAATCACTTCACGGGAATCAAAGGGCTTTTTGGTGTCGTCGGGAATAACAGAGAGCAGGCTCTCTGCCTCATAGGCAGGTATTTCCGGCGGGCGAAAGGCAAGCTGCGGTGTTTGATGGGGAAGACCTAGATTGCGGATAATCTGGCGGGCAAGTGCAAGCGCATGCTGGTCATCATCTGCCATATAATCAGCAACACCTGATAGCCGGGTATGAGTATCTGCACCGCCAAGCGTTTCAGCGTCGACATCCTCACCTGTTGCCTCTTTGACAAGTGGCGGGCCAGCAAGAAAAATTGTACCTTGTTCACGCACAATAATCGTCTGGTCACTCATGGCTGGTACGTAGGCACCGCCTGCCGTGCAACTACCCATAACAACCGCAATTTGTGGAATCCCCTTAGCACTCATGCGGGCCTGATTATAGAAAATCCGGCCGAAATGCTCTCTATCGGCAAATACTTCATCTTGATTTGGCAGATTAGCCCCACCGCTATCAACAAGATAAAGACACGGCAGATGGTTGATTTCAGCAATTTCCTGCGCGCGTAGGTGTTTTTTTACCGTCAGTGCATAATAGGTACCGCCTTTAACGGTCGCATCATTACATAGTATCATGCAGGTGCGGCCCTCTACCTGCCCCACACCTGCAATAATGCCTGCACTAGGGATATCTTCATCATAGACATTATAGGCAGCAAATAGCCCTATTTCTAAGAATGGCGTGCCGGGATCAAGTAACGCTGTAATACGGTCGCGCGGGAGCAGCTTTCCTCTATCCGTATGGCGTTTTCGTGACCGTTCAGACCCACCTTTCATGATGTCATGAGCGGTCAGGGACAGCGCCTCAATCTGCTGCAGGAGGGCGGCATGATTTGCTTTTGCTTCAGCGCTATTTTCATCAATGGACGTTGCCAATTTTGTCATCTAATGATCCTCTGATTCATATACGCTTATGCTGTTTCGTTAAACAGCTCGCGACCAATAAGCATGCGTCTTATTTCTGATGTGCCAGCGCCAATTTCATATAGTTTGGCATCCCGCAAAAGCCGGCCTGTCGGATAATCATTAATATATCCATTACCGCCAAGGCATTGAATGGCCTCCAGCGCTATTTGAGTCGCCTTTTCAGCGGCATATAAAATGCAGCCTGCAGAATCCTGACGTGTTGTTTGGCCGCGATCACATGCAGCAGCAACGGCATATACATAGGCGCGGCAGGCATTCATAGTGGTATACATATCTGCTATCTTGCCTTGCATAAGCTGGAAGGTGCCAATCGGCTGACCAAACTGTTCACGTTCATGGACATAAGGCATTACAACATCCATTGCGGCTGCCATAATGCCAAGCGGGCCAGCGGCAAGTACAACCCGTTCATAATCCAGTCCTGACATCAGGACATTTACGCCTTTGCCTTCCTCGCCAAGGATATTGTCAAATGGCACTTCACAATCTTCGAATACAAGCTCAGCAGTGTTTGAGCCGCGCATTCCTAATTTGTCGAGTTTCTGTGCTGTTTTAAACCCCGGCATGTCACGTTCAATCAAGAAAGCAGTAATCCCGCGTGCACCTGCCTCTTTGTCTGTCTTGGCATAAACAATCAGAGTACTGGCGTCTGGTGCGTTGGTAATCCACATTTTATTGCCATTCAGGAGAAATTTATCATTCCGCTTTTCTGCTGCCAACTTCATTGAGACAACATCAGAACCTGAACTTGGCTCTGACATGGCAAGCGAGCCAATATGTGCGCCGCTAATAAGCTGTGGGAGGTAGCGTTTCTTTTGGGTGTCTGTTCCCCAGCGTGCAATTTGGTTCACACAGAGATTAGAATGCGCGCCATAGGACAAGCCAACCGAAGCACTTGCACGGCTGATTTCTTCAATTGCAACACAATGTGCAAGATAGCCCATATTACTGCCACCATCTGCTTCAGGCACCGTGATAGCATGCAGGCCAAGTGCCCCCATTTTTTCCCATAAATCCATCGGAAATTCATTGCTGGTATCAATTTCAGCAGCGCGTGGGGCAATTTCATCCTGAGCGAAACGGCGGACAGTTTCACGGAGAACATCAATATCCTCTCCAAGGTTAAAATTCATCACAGCATCAAACATGCCTTATCTCCTTTTATTAAAAATAGTCGGGGCAAATGCAGGCGGTGCATTTTTGTTTACTTCTGGTGACGCCTGCGCCTCTATTGCATGTAGGGTAAGGGCCACATAATGATCTGTAATAATATCAGCTGATAGACGGCCTGATTGCTTAAACCAGTTATTAACGCCAGTAAGCATGGCAAGAATTGCCATCGCTGTGACGTGAACATCATCTAGCGTAAAACAGGCTTCGCGTTCGCCCTGTTCTAGAATATCTTTTAGGCCGGATTCATATGTTCGCCGTAACCCCTCTAAGGTTACATAATTTTCAGTCTCTAATGCTCGTAATTCCATATAAGACAAAAATACTTCATCAGGGCGCGATAAATGATAGTCGATATGAAAGCGCACAAAGTTAGTGAGCCGCACAGTTGCCGGCGTTTCGGTATCGTCTGCCTGAGCCCATGCTGCTAGAAGTTCATGCATATGACCTTCCATGAGCGCCATTAACAGATGCTGTTTTGTCGCGTAATGGTGATAAAGCGCGCCCGGCATAACGCCCACAGCGCTGGCTATTTGACGCATGCTCACCGCTGCATAGCCATAGCGGGCAAACAGAATGAGACTTTCGGCCCGGATACGTGCCGCTGTTTCAATCGCTAATGTACCAGCAATACGGGCCATCAGTTTTCCTATCTCATTAAATGAACAAGCATTCAATTAATAAGAAATAAGAAACTGTGTCAAGTCGCCAACCATCTTGCAGCAGTTAGGGGGTGTCGTCTATCCAGCCAGCGAGATTTTCCTTAGCAATAGTACGGATGACCTTCATGCCTTCGTCGCTTGCGTTCAGACATGGGATATAATCGAACTGGCCACCGCCATGTTCATGAAAAATCTCTTCGCCTTCAATTGCCAATTCTTCGAGTGTCTCAAGACAATCAGCAGAAAAGCCAGGGGCCATAATTGCAAGAGATGAAACACCATCCTCGCCAAGAGCCTCAAGGGTTTTATCGGTATAGGGTTGTAACCATGGCTCAGAGCCAAAGCGAGACTGAAAGGTGACATGGTATTTATCATCCGGCCATGCCATTGCTTCGCGAAGCAGGCGGGCTGTTTTCATACAATGGCAATGATACGGGTCGCCTTGGACGAAATATCGATAGGGAATGCCATGAAATGATACCATCAGATGTTCAGGTTTTTTGTTTCCTGTCTTGCCCCATGATTTTTCAACAGATGTTTTAAGTGCATCGATATAGGTTGGATGGTCATGCCACGGCGGAGCTGTGCGAATGGCAGGTTGCCAGCGCTGTTTTAAAGCCCAGTTAAAGACTTCATCATTCACAGTTGCTGTTGTTGAAGCTGCATATTGAGGATAGAGCGGCAGGATAACAAACCGGTTACATCCGGCTTTCTGCATGGCGTCTAGCTTATATGTGATTGAGGGATTGCCGTATCGCATCGCCCATTCAACAACCAGATCCTCACGCTCTCCATAATGTTTTTTGAGCATTTCAGCTTGAAGGCGGGTATATTTGCGCAAGGGAGAGCCATCAGGGTCGTCCTTCAGCCAGATGCTATCATAGGCGGCGCCTGACCTTTTGGGTCGTATATTCAAAATGATAAGGTTAAGAATAAGCCACCATAGGAGCCGAGGTACTTCAATAACGCGCCGGTCTGATAAAAACTGTTTCAGATACCGCCGCATGGATTTCTTGTCAGTCGCATCAGGGGTTCCCAAATTGACAAGAAGAAGCCCTGTTTTGGCATGGCGCGGCCATGTTGGATGATCAGATGGTAAGGGTTTAACACTCATGGCAACTAGCACTCCCGCACAGGATAGGCTCTTATTAACGATATTTGCGGGCATGCTAACATAATGTTAAGGCCAGCAAGGGTAACCTCAGCCGAATATTTTGATACGGATGATTATGACGCGAAAATAGGCTGTTATGCGTTATTGACCAGTCCTGCTGGCATTATAACACCATCATAAGCTGGTGGCTGGATATCCTGAAACACAGCTTCAAGGCAATCAACAAGCCGATCAACCATCTGTTTGGTATGAAGGGGGCCAGGTGTAATACGCAAACGCTCCGTGCCGCGTGGGACAGTTGGATAGTTAATGGGCTGAATATAAAGCCCGTAATCCTGTAATAATGTCCAGCTTATCTCAGAACATTTTGTTGCATCACCTACCATAACAGGCACAATATGAGACGAGCTTGGCAGAGCTGGCATATTTCGCTCTTCGAGGCATTTTTTTAAGTAGCTTGCCT
Organism: Alphaproteobacteria bacterium UBA4588; assembly: GCA_949529445.1. Classification (GTDB taxonomy): domain Bacteria; phylum Pseudomonadota; class Alphaproteobacteria; order Puniceispirillales; family Puniceispirillaceae; genus UBA4588. The sequence goes on along the minus strand of CATISA010000050.1, from coordinate 5,868 downwards.
GTTCTTGTTGTGCGCGCCGTTCATCTGATGAGCCACGTAGATAGGTGATTGATGCAAGGGCTGCTTCTGCAAGGGCAGGGGGCATGGCAGTTGTAAAAATGAAGCCAGACCCATAGCCACGAATAGCATCGCACATTGCATCACTCGCCGCGATATAGCCGCCCATTGCGCCATATGCCTTGCCAAGTGTTCCTTGGATTATATCGATCTGGTCTTCAAGACCGTCACGTTGTGCAATGCCGCCACCTTCTGCGCCATACATACCAACAGCATGAACTTCATCAAGATAGGTAAGCGCATTATATTTCCGCGCCAACGCAGCTATTTCTGCAATTGGCGAGATATCACCATCCATTGAATAGACTGATTCGAAAATAATGATCTTATGCCGCTCATGCGGCAGCGCCGCTAATAATTCTTCCAGATGTTTAACATCATTGTGACGAAAAATAGCTTTTTCAGCACGCCCATACCGAATCCCTGAAATGATGGATGCATGATTCATCGAATCAGATAGGATAATCGGAGCATCAAGCAGGGAGATAAGCGCTGCAATGCTAGCTTCGTTTGCAACGTAACCTGATGTAAAGACAAGAGCACGTTCTTTACGATGAAGCGCTGCAAGCTCATCTTCGAGCTTTACGATCGATGAGCTAGTGCCTGAAATATTTCGCGTGCCACCCGCACCTGTGCCATGCTCGCTAACCGCGGTACGCATGGCCACAATAGCGCTCTGGCTCTGTCCCATGCCGAGATAATCATTAGAGCACCAGATGATAACTTCGCGTGCGCCATCGGGATGATTCCACAACGCGTAAGGATGACGCCCTGAAATGCGCTCCAGCTCGATAAAGTAGCGATACCGGTTTTCGGAGCGAAGCTGATTGACCTGCCGCTCAAATATATCTTGATAAGTCACGATTATTTCCGTTCTAACCTGCTACGATGCTTTTTAAAAACGGTCCCCTTAGTCTCTATTCTATACTATTATGTGAATGGAAATGCCAGAGTAGCTTTCCTATCAAAGGTGCGACAAAAGCGCATCCAGAGCGAAGAGTTTGGGTGGTGTTGACTATTCTGCTGCATCGATGGTGGGTGTTGGGGTAAGTCGTGCCGCTGAAAATTTCAACTCTGGTATCTTGCCAAACGGGTCAAGCGCTGGATTCGTCAGCATGTTTGCTGGTGCTTCGGTAAAGCAGAAGGGCACAAAAATCATGCCAGCTGGCAAATTTGGGTCCATTCGGGCTGCTAGCTGGATTTCGCCGCGTCTTGTTTCAACTTTTACCATCTGACCCGCGTAAATCCCTTTTTCAGTCATGTCTGGCCGGCTAATATGCACCTCAGCAACAGGTTCAAGCTCGTCCAGAACGCTGGCGCGCCGTGTCATGGAGCCGGTATGCCAATGCTCAAGTAATCGTCCAGTAGACATTACAAGCGGGAATGTCTCATCAGGCACTTCATCAGGCGGCAATATATCAGCTGGGGTCATTCTACCCCGTCCGGATGGTGTTGGGAACACATCACCAAAGATGATATCAGCGCCATCACTTTGCTCATCAGCACAAGGATAGGTTACGGCGTGTTCAGCTTCAAGGCGGTCCCATGTTATGCCTGTTAGTGAGGGCATGACAATCCGCATTTCAGCAAAAATGTCACGTGGGTGTTTGTAGGTCCATGCTAGTCCGAGCCGCCTTGCCAGTTCGGTAATAATCCACCAGTCCTGTCGCGCATCGCCTGGCGGCGGCACAGCTACTCTGCCGCGCTGAACACGTCTGTCTGTATTGGTAACCGTACCGTCTTTCTCAGGGAAGGCAGAGGCAGGTAGGATAACATCAGCAAATGCTGCTGTTTCAGTGGGGAAAATATCCTGAACAACCAGATGCTCAAGCTTGGCTAAAGCGGCTCGTGCGTGGTTCTGGTCGGGGTCAGACATGGCAGGGTTTTCTCCCATCACATAGATGCCTTTGATTGTCTGATCATAAGCCGCATTGGTAATTTCGACGACGGTAAGTCCTTTTTCAGCATCAAGGGAAACTTCCCAGAGATTTTCGTATTTTGTGCGGATGTCGTCATCTGTGACTGGTTTATAGTCCGGAAAAAACATCGGAATTAAACCTGCATCAGACGCGCCTTGTACATTATTTTGGCCGCGAAGCGGGTGCAGACCCGCACCCTGTTTACCAACATTTCCTGTGAGTAATGCAAGTGAGATAAGACAACGCGCATTATCAGTGCCGTGGGTATGCTGAGACACGCCCATGCCCCAGAAAATCATACCTGCTTTAGCCGCAGCAAATGTGCGGGCGACATCGCGAATCTGGTCTGGTTCAATTCCGCAGATAGGCGCCATTGCTTCAGGAGAGGTTGCTTTTGTTTGGGTTTTTAGTGCTTCAAACCCTTCTGTATGTGTGGCGACATATGCTTTATCATAGAGATCTTCTGAAATGATCACATGTAGCATGGCATTTAACAATGCTACATCAGCGCCGGGGGTGAAATTCAGGGACGCGGTGGCGTATCTGTCTAATGCCTGTCCGCGTGGGTCAAACACAAATAGGTCAGCCCCGCCTTGTGCGGCATTTTTGATAAAAGTGGCAGCAACAGGATGATTAACCGTTGGGTTAGCCCCAATAACAATAATGGCATCAGAATGAAGACATTGTGAAAAAGACGCTGTTACAGCGCCGGAGCCGATGTTTTCAAGCAGAGCGGCCACCGAGGAGGCATGGCACAGCCTTGTACAGTGGTCGACATTATTAGTCCCAAACCCTTGACGCACAAGCTTTTGAACCAGATAGGCTTCTTCATTTGTTCCTTTGGCAGAACCAAATCCGGCCAGTGCCGATGGACCATGCGCTTGTTTGATATCTGAAAACCCGTTGGCCGCACGCGTAAGCGCTTCGTCCCAGCTTGCTTCACGAAAATGGGTAAGTGGGTTTGCCGGATCAAAGGGCAGAGAGGCAGATTTATGCACGTCATCACGTCTGATAAGCGGTACGGTCAGGCGTTGTGGGTTATCAATATAGTCAAAGCCATAACGGCCTTTTACACAAAGCCGGCTTTTATTGGCCGGACCTTCACGGCCTGTTACAGCAACAATTTTTTCATCCTTCACATGGAAATTGAGCTGGCAGCCAACCCCGCAATAAGGACAGACTGACGCGATTTGTTTATCCGGTGTTATGGCAAGTTTCTGACTATTATCAAGAATAGTTTTTGGCATTAATGCCCCAGTTGGGCAGGCCTGAACACACTCACCACAGCCAACGCAAGTGGACGCGCCCATATCATCACCGAAATCAAATATGATATGGGCATCAGCGCCACGTCCTGCCAGTCCGATAACGTCATTTACCTGAACTTCACGGCAAGCGCGCACACATAAATTACACTGGATACAGGCATCCATATTCACTGCAATGGCAGGGTGAGAACTGTCGGGGTGTGGTGCTTTTTTGCCGGGAAACCGGCTATGGTCAACCTGTTGTTCCTCAGCATAATGCCAGAGCTGGGATGAGGGGTCATGAGCCTCGGTACGATCTGGTTGATCAGCGACTAGTAATTCCATCACCATTGCACGTGCTTTGATAGCCCGTTCACTGGCGCTATGCACAATCATCCCGTCCGACACGGTTCTCTGGCATGATGCTGCGAGTACCCGCTCACCATCGATTTCAACCATACAGGCCCTACAATTACCGTCTGCACGATAGCCGTCTGCATCCTTGTAGCACAGATGGGGGATATCAATATTAGCGTCGCGGGCAACATGCCAGATAGTGGTGCCATGTGGTGCTGTGACCAGTTTTCCATCAAGGGAGAAGGTAACATTTTTGGTTTCAGGAGACTGTGCCATGGGTCAGGTCCTATTTTTCAGAGGCGGCATCAGAGATGTCGCCGGGAAAGTGGGTCATTACGCTGATCAGCGGGTTAGAAGCAGCCTGTCCTAGCCCACAAATACTGGCATCTGCCATTGTATCTGCAAGTTCACCAAGAAGGGCTGTGTCAGGGGTATCAGATGTCATAAGACTGACAGCCTTTTCAGTCCCGGAGCGACAAGGGGTGCATTGACCGCAGCTTTCGTGAGCAAAAAATTGCAACAGATTGGTTGCTACTTTCCACATATTGTCTTTATCAGACAGAACGACTATGGCGTGCGAGCCAACAAAACAACCTAGCTCAGCAAGTTTACCGCCAAAATCCAGAGGCACATCTGCAAGATGCGCTGGCAGAATGCCGCCAGAGGCGCCGCCCGGAAGATAACCCTTAAACTTATGTCCGTCAGCCATGCCGCCACAAGCTTCGATTAACTCTGATACAGTGGCTCCAGCGCCGGTGGTCACAAGGCCAGGCTGTGCAACGCGTCCAGAGACTGAATATGTCCGGAAGCCCGGATGACCCTCGCGCCCCTGATCATTATACCAGTCAGCCCCGCGTTCTAGGATATCGCGCACCCAGAACAGCGTTTCAACATTATTAACCAATGTGGGACGGTCAAAAAGACCCCGCTCAGCAACATAAGGCGGGCGGTGACGCGGTAGGCCGCGCTTTCCTTCTATACTCTCAATCATCGCTGATTCTTCACCGCAGATATAAGCGCCCGCGCCGCGCCTCAACTCAATCTCCAACCCGCCGAGCAGACCAGACTCCTCAAGAAGCGCTAATTCCTTCGTAAGCAAGGCAATGATTTCAGGATATTCATCGCGTATGTAAAGATAGCATTTGGAAATGCCCACCATATGAGAGGCGAGCAACACACCTTCAAGTACTCTATGCGGGTCAGATGACAGGTAATATCTGTCTTTGAAGGTGCCCGGCTCACCTTCATCACCGTTCACAGCCATCAGCCGCGGCCCGTTATATCCTGCAACAATGGACCATTTGCGTCCGGTGGGAAATCCTGCCCCGCCAAGCCCTTTTAAAGTTGCATCTGATAAGATGCTCATCAAACCACTTACCATTTTTGCGTGTGTATCAGGCGTTGCCGCGTTCAGTGCATCAATAAGGGCATATCCTGCGGTTTCACGATAGGCCGTCAAGCCAATATATTCAGGCTCATCATGGGGTGTACCAGTTGTGATTGCACGAATCAGAGTATCAGTATTGGCATAGCCAACAAGATGATGTCCGTCAGCGGCAGCTGGGGCAACATCACAAGCCCCAAGACAAGGGGCTGGGACGAAACGCACATCAGCGTCAATGTTTCCCGCGCTTTGCATTGTTTGCATTTTCTGCAGTAACGCCTCACCGCCTTGCATCATGCAGGATAGGGACGTGCATATCCTGATTGTGCGGGTGGGCGGCGGCGCCATACCTTCGCTCACAAGATCAAAATGGTCATAGAAACTAGCAACTTCCCAAATTTCTGCCATTGGTAGCTTCATCAAATCGGCAAGACCAGCAAGATGCGTAGCTGACAGATGGCCATATGCATCTTGGATAATATGAAGATATTCAATCAACCGATCTCGGCGTAGTGGGACAGCACCAAGCAACGCAGCGATAGTTGCGCGTGCTTCAGGTTGAACCATCCGGCCTTTCGGCTTCCCTTTAGGTCCACGTTTTTTGCCCTGTCGGCCCTGTTCAGGCGGGGGTGTTCCGTCCTCTGGAAAGACTGATTCTGGCATGCGCTTATTCCCCTAAGCCATAGTGTTATGCATACCCTGTATGACGACGGTAAAGTGTGCGATATATCGGTATGACTTGCAAGTATCTTAATGACGTTCTTTCACTAACAAAATGGCGAAAAAAATCTCTCGATAATAATCGGTTTCTGGCTTAATCTATCTTGTCTGCGACAGGTTCGAGATTAATCAGTTCTGCGTTGATAAGCTTTTTGCCTTCATGTTCAAAATTGACCGTAATCCT
>CATISA010000049.1 GCA_949529445.1 Alphaproteobacteria bacterium UBA4588 | reverse complement strand
GATGATTGCCCGCCTTAAGTTTTCTATCCATGAGCTAAGTTCAAGACCGAAGTCTTGAAATAGTGATTCATTTCAGGATTCGTTAAGGCGTGCTTTTTATTTTTTGCACAGGACGACATTCATCCGAACATCGCCACCCACGAATCCCTTTCATAACATCTTACAATTTCAAACAGCGCGTCTTAAAAGTCTTCGTTTCGAAGATCTTAGACAAAGAACGCCGACAAATTCGTCGGCGAGTTTGGGGGTTATATGCTGGACATCACCCAGTGTCAAACCCTAAAACCAGAAAAATGAATTTTTTATGAACTTTTTTTCCGCCTCGTTCTGGCAGTGCTGCCTTACTCCTCAGCTGTGCTCATAAAAAACAACTTTTCAATACATTCTTGAGCAGATAGCAGCCAACACCGTGACAGTAACATCCTAAAGAACGCCCCGTTTTTGAGCTCTTACGCTTGGCTCAGCATCCGCTGGACCTGACAAGCGGCACCAATAACGCTATTTTCTGCCTTATGGACGCCGAAATCGTCATAAGAGAAGAAACAAATCGGGTCTGTCAGAATAGCAGAAAAGGCACAAAGAGCAAGTTTTATCTTTTTGTCTCTTCCCCAACAGGACAAAGAATTTGACGCCCGAATCAAACAGATTTATCACTATGAGAGATTTGGGCTAATTTTGATGGGTGCTTTGTTGCGATTCGTCATGAAATGCACTGGAATTATGGTCATAACGGCTTGGTGTCGCTGGAAGTGTGTCTGCGCTAATGACTATGTCGATAATTTCTGACGCGACGTCACTTTTAACTATTCGCTCTTCGCTTAACGCACTTTATCACTTTGTGAGATCTATTTTGGACCGAATCAATTCTGTGATTAACCTTATAAGACAGTATCGGTCTACGACCATATCCCTTTTAATAGGAGTAATTATTGTCGCTAGCGCTCATGGATACACAGTTGATTTAACTAACAATCCACCTGCTTCTGCTGAGACGCAACATAGTATTGTGCCAGTGTCCCTTCAAAGCATCATCCCGTCAGATACATCCTTGCTAACAGAGCAGTCAGCCTGGCATGAAAAAAGCCGTGGCCTTACTCCGCAGCCGCGGCCTGATTTCACCGAGGCCTGGGGCGGCGAGATTGTTGATATTGCCCTGCCAACAAACCGGCCATCTTTGAGTGATATCCTGCCACAATCAACCTCCAGCCTTACCGAGATGGTGCGGCGTGAAACCAAACAAGAGCTCCTCAAAGAAGTAGCTGTCACAATGGCCAAAGGTGACACCTTAGCAAAATTACTGGCACGCGGCGGCGCATCCTCTCAAACTCGGGCTGCCATTTTTAGCGCACTGGCTCTTCAAATGGATTTGCGCCGGCTTCAGATTGGGACTAAATTTACCCTGGGGTTTGATGAGAGTGATGAGGTAATCGCCCTCCAAGTTCATGTGCCGCGGCTCAAACGCTCCGCTTTTTTAGCACCTGAAGGAACATATCTTGATTTATTTGCGTTAAAATCCGAAGAAGCAGGGAGCTGGTTATCGCTCAAGGCACTCAGGCCCCTGCAGAGCGAGCTTGTACAAGCTGGAAATATAATCGATTTTTCTCTTTATAAATCAGCAAATCAGGTGAAGATACCAGCGCCCACTTTGGATGAGTTTGTTCGCGTTATGGGATTTTCTGTTGATTTTCAGCGCCAGATACGTCCGAATGACCAATTCGAATTGATTTATGAAAAAACAGTGGATGCTTTGACAGGCAAAGAATTATCATCTGGAAACCTTATCTATGCCGGTATTATTCTCTCTGGCAAAAAACTCGAATTTTTCCGCCATTTATCACCGAAAGGAAAAACCAGCTGGTATGACCGCAAAGGAAACTCAGCGGTTCGCACCTTAATGCGCACACCGGTGAATGGTGCGCGGTTAAGCTCCCGATTTGGGGTGCGCAAACATCCTGTAACAGGGTTTAGTGCTATGCATCGCGGAATCGACTTTGCAGTCCCAACTGGTACACCAATACTAGCAGCTGGTTCAGGCGTTGTTGAATCATCGGGCTGGAACGGGAATTACGGCAAATATGTCCGAATCCGACATAACAGCACATATAAAACAGCCTATGCTCATATGTCTCGTATAGCCTCTCGCGCTATTGTTGGGCGTTATGTAGAGCAGGGTGATGTTATTGGCTTTGTTGGCAGCACAGGGCGTTCAACAGGGCCGCATCTTCATTATGAGATCTTGGTGAATAACCAGCAGCTTAATCCTCTGACAGTGCAATTGCCAACCGCAGAAGGACTTCCAGAAGCTGAGCGCAAACAATTCTTCGCCGCTATCACAGAGCTGGAAAGCAAAATTAGTGACACGCCCTTCCGATCTTATTCAGATCAGGTCATAAAACAAGCTGCATTGGATAAATAATGGCAATAGATTCTAGCAGAAAGCTTGAGTCTATCTGGCGCTTTCCAGTAAAGGGGTTAATGGGTCAGACGCTATCCTGTTGCAATCTTGCAGTCAATGCCAGCCTGCCGGGCGACCGGGAATATGCTATTACAACCGGCTCGCCTATCACTCATGAGAAACTTGACGCTGGTTGGATGAATAAGCGTCATTTTATTCAACTTTGCGCCACCAGCGGTGTTGTCGGATGGCAACTTTGGCCGGATGAAGCGCATGAGCATCTCATACTGCTGCATCACGGCACTGAAATCATGCGGGCGCCGGCTAACGCTGCTACACCACTTATGGAAGCCCTTTATCAACACCAGCCTGAGATCTTTTCAGGCCAGCCCCGCCTTTGCCGGATGAGCGGAGACGCCTATACAGATACACCTGCGCCATGGATTTCGCTTGGCGGCAGTGCATCCCTCGCCGATTTTGGGAAAGTTACGTCTACGCCGCCTGATAACCGACGATTTCGTTTGAATCTCATCATTGAGACAGAAACACCCTTCGAAGAACTGGATTGGGCGGGGCGCATTATGACAATAGGGTCGGTTACACTAGAGATAATCGAGCCTGTTGGGCGCTGTGCTGCGATTAACGTCGACCCAGACACAGCCAGATCAGATACTGATTTTCTTGGTATGATGCGCAACCATTACAATCATAGTAATCTGGGCATGTTTGCGCGCATAACCACAGCCGGCAAAATCTGCTGCGGTGACCGCTATCAGCTTACCTCATGAAATAGACGGCTAAATATTTTTTAGGCAACAGCTTCAGAAGAGTCGTCTCCTGACGCTTCAGTTGTCTCTTCTTTAGAGGGGGTCTCGCCAGATGCTTTTACCTCACCAGAGCCGCTATCATCTGATGCCTCTTCGGCAGGTACCTGAGCTGAGCGACGGCTAGCACGTTGCTCGTCTTGCGTGCGCCGCTGCTGTTCAGCTGCCATAACAATTGTCTGATTTATGCGATAGTAATGGTCGGCAAACTGACTACAAGCTTCTGCAGAAATACGCTCGCCCGCGGTATTTGCGTCATTGGCAAGGGCTGTATATTTTTCATAAAGCTGTTGAGCGTTTCCTCTTAACCGTCCTTCTGGACCATTTGACTCAAATGTGGTGTTGCGGTTGATATTTGTCTGACCGTACCCACCGGTGCGGCGACCTCTTCCGCGTGACCGCTTCTGATTCTGCGCTTGATTTTGTTTCATTAAGAATTCACTGCCATAATTTCAGTAAGGGCTGCACATGTTCCACAAAAATATGTTGGTATGTGTCTGGCGCTTCAGGGTTTAACATCCGAAGCGATATGTTTCTTTTGACCATGTTGTACACGTAATTACAAGGAAATAATTACCTACGGGCAAGAATGAGACATCTATCTCGTCCAGAAAAATCTAATTCAATGCCACAAACAGCTAAGCCGCTCTCTATGGCAAGCGCGCTTACGGGCTCTTTTTGTGTTGATCCTATTTCGATAAAGGCTCGGGCATGTTGGTGCATAAGAGCTGGCAGCCTCGGCAATAAGGCTCGGTAGGCATCAAGACCATCAGTACCTGCAAAAAGGGCGCGGTGCGGGTCATAATCAGCCACATCTGCCATCAATAACGCGCGCGTCTCAATATAAGGAGGGTTGGATATTATAATATCAAAAAGACCTGGCATAAAAACGCCTGTGATAGGATCGCACCAGCTAGTATGATGAAAGCGCGCGCGCGGCGCCACACCTAGCACCGCGGCATTTGCGCGTGCTTGCGCGATAGCAAGAGCCGCTATATCGGTTCCAACGCCCTCTGCATGCGGTTGCTCTAAGAGAAGCGAGAGCAGGATACATCCTGACCCTGTTCCTAAATCCAGTATCTGGGCAGGCCGTGCACCCTGCGGTTTTAGCGCTGCAAACGCACAAGCCGCAGCAACCAGACATTCAGTATCAGCACGGGGGTCGAGAGTAGCGTCATTCAGATAAAAATCATGTGACCAGAATTCCCGTTTGCCACGTAGCCGCGAAATAGGCTCACCCTTCATACGGCGTGCCATAAGGGCTGTAAGGTGCTCATATGCAACACTACCAAGACAGATATCTTCATGACCTTGAATAGCTCTGTCTTGACCAAGTGATAGGCCAAGAAGCCAGCTTGCATCAAGGCGTGGACTTGTGCTTTTCGTCAGCTTGCTGGCAAGCTGACCTATCAAAGGGCGGGCCGTTCGGAGGTCAGATGATGGTGTAATCTGGAGACTCACTATCTTACCTCTTTGGTGCGCAGTTGCTATAGTCTGCCCTATCCATCTGCCAGACGCGCTGCCTGATCTTCTGAGGCAAGAGCGTCAATTACCTCATCAATTGCCTCTCCGGCAAGCACCTTATCAAGCTTGTAAAGGGTAAGGTTAATGCGGTGATCTGTTACCCGGCCTTGCGGGAAATTATAGGTCCGGATGCGCTCAGACCTATCACCAGACCCAACCTGTCCTTTGCGTGAAGCAGCGCGCTCTGCTTGCTGGCGGGCACGCTCGGCATCATAAATACGGGCACGCAGGATTTTCATTGCTTTAGCACGGTTTTTATGTTGCGATTTTTCATCCTGCTGACTAACCACTATACCAGTGGGAAGATGGGTAATGCGGACGGCCGAATCTGTCGTGTTTACTGACTGTCCGCCAGGACCCGAGGCGCGGAAAACATCAATACGCAAATCTGATTCAGAAACTTCAATATCCACATCTTGGGCTTCCGGCAGGACAGCTACTGTTGCAGCTGAGGTGTGTATTCTACCGCCTGTTTCAGTCTCAGGAACGCGCTGCACCCGGTGCACACCTGATTCAAACTTCAACCGCGCAAACACATCCTGCCCAGAAATATTCGCTGTTGCTTCTTTATAACCACCAATCCCTGTCTCAGAGATCTCCATGACCTCGAATTTCCAGCCGTAACGTGATGCGGTACGTTGATACATGCCAAACAAATCAGCCGCAAATAAAGCAGCTTCATCACCTCCAGTTCCCGCGCGCACTTCTAAAATGGCATTTCTTGAATCATCAGTATCTTTTGGCAGAAGAAGAAATTTTAGGGCATGTTCGGCTTCAGTCAGTTGCGGGCTAAGCTCTGCAATTTCTGCCTCGGCCATCTGAGCCATCTCAGGATCGGCGCCCTCCTCTTCTATCATCTGCTGCGCATCAGCAAGTGCCTGAGCCAATTGTTGAACAACCAGAACCTGTTCAGCAACAGGCCGCACATCTGCCAATTCACGCGATAATTTTGTTAGATCATCTGATGAAAGTGATCCAGACTGTGATAATTGTGTTTCAATTTCTTCACGTCGTGCCAGCACTTTTTCCATATTCTGATCAAGGCTCATTCGGGGAGTATCCCTTTCATCATCTGCGTGATCACATCGCTAAGCAAAGCGACCGCGATGTCACTTTGGGTTCCAGTCTGCATATCCTTTACGATAGCAACATCCCGGGCCAGCTCGTCCGGACCAAGAATAACCACAAACCGGCACCCCATCTTATGCGCCTGCTTCATCTTCTTACCCATCGCCCCAGACATCAACTGGACAGCCGATAGGCCCGCATGCCGCAGGGATTGTGCTATGCCAAAACTAGCTGCTTCTGCTGTGTCATCGGCCGCCAAAACAGCAATATCTGAGCCAGGCAAGTGAGGCTGTTCAATCAGCAGCGCCAGACGTTCAACGCCTGCAGCAAATCCGACTGCAGGCAAAGCAGGCCCTCCCAATGTCTCAGACAGACCATCATAACGTCCGCCGCCAAGCACAGTACCCTGCGCGCCAAGCGCGTCTGTTACAAATTCGAAGGCTGTATGAGCATAATAATCAAGGCCGCGAACTAAAAAGGGGGCATGTGTCCAGCCAATTTGGGCAGCATCAAGTGCAGCCGTCACACCATTAAAATGGCGGCGCGCTTCATCACTAAGATAATCTGGCAAGCGGGGCGCATCATCAAGAAGTGCACGGTCAGCAGCATCCTTTGAATCAAGAATACGCAATGGATTTGTCTCAAGCCGGCGGCGGCTATCCTCGGATAAATCTTCGGAAAAGCGGGTAAAATAGGTAATAAGAGCATCCCGAAAATCCTGCCGACTCTGGGTATCACCAAGCGAATTTAACTGAAGAACACATTTATCGAGGACCCCAAGCTCCTCTAATATCTGAGCGCCACAGCCAATAATTTCAGCATCTGCTAATGCAGAATGAGAGCCAATAAGCTCACACCCAAATTGATGGAACTGGCGCATTCTCCCTTTCTGAGGCCGTTCATACCGGAACATCGGACCGGCATAGAACCAGCGATGCGGCAGGGCTTGGGTTAAGCCATTGCTAATAACAGCCCGCATTGCGGCAGCAGTGCCTTCGGGGCGCAAAGTCAAGCTAGTACCGCCCCTATCGTCGAAAGTATAGGTTTCTTTGGAGACAACATCAGAACTGGCACCAAGCGGACGGGAAAATACCTCTGTAAACTCAAAAATAGGCGTTGCCATATCACGAAAGCCATATTGTTCAGCAATGGTTAAAGCTGTTGAAATGACCTCATTCTGGCGCGCTTTTTCCTCTGGGATAAGGTCGCTTGTCCCTCTGACAGGTTGCATCTGTTTCATCATATTATCCTTCTGGCGCGGCGCATTATTTACAGGTCAGCTCTGCGCTGTCTGCTTCGCTCTCAAGGCGGGCAACATGCTCTTCGACAAGTGAGACAACATGCTCTACAATATCATCATTCTGTAGACGATGATGGGCTAAGCCCGAAATATAGACCTGATGTGTATCCTTCCCGCCGCCAGTCAGGCCAATATCTGTCTCGCGCGCCTCACCCGGACCATTCACAACACAGCCAATGATCGAAACCGTAAGAGGTTTGTTAATATGCTTAAGCCGTTCTTCGATTTCCTGAACTGTACTAATCACATCAAATTGCTGGCGCGCACATGACGGACATGAGATTACAGTTACGCCGCGTCTGCGCAAACCAAGAGATTTAAGCATTTCATAGGCAACTCGCACTTCTTCTGTTGGGTCTGCAGATAATGACACACGGATTGTATCACCAATACCTGCCCACAAAAGATTGCCAAGCCCAATCGCCGATTTTACGGTTCCCGCACGCAGGCCGCCAGCTTCGGTGATACCAATGTGAAGTGGACAATCCAGCACCTCAGAGAGCTGCTGATATGCCGCAACCGCCATAAAGACGTCAGAGGCTTTGACCGAAATCTTATATTCATGAAAATTGTTATCCTGCAGTAATTTTGCATGCTCCAGTGCTGATTCAACCAGCGCCTCAGGACAAGGCTCCCCATATTTTTCAAGCAGATGTCTCTCAAGTGAGCCGCCATTTACCCCGATACGCATGGAACAACCATTAGCTCGTGCAGCTCTTACAACCTCTGTCACTCGGTCAGCAGACCCAATATTTCCGGGATTAATCCGAAGGCAAGCCGCACCGGCATCAGCTGCCTCAAGCGCGCGGCGGTAATGGAAGTGAATGTCAGCAACAATCGGGACTGGGCTATTTTTACAAATTTCTCTCAGCGCAATTGTGCTTGCCTCATCAGGACAGGATACGCGCACAATATCTGCGCCAGCAACAGCCGATGCTTCAATCTGAGCGATTGTCGCAGCGACATCGGTTGTTAATGTATTGGTCATTGTCTGCACAGAAATAGGCGCATCGCCGCCAACTGCAACAGACCCAACCTGAATTTTCCGGCTTTTGCGTCTATCTATCTGGCGATAAGGACGATATGCCTGACCAGTCATCTGTCTCGTTCTCACTTGGTTACACTGCGGTTATACAGATATAGTCTGGACCCACCTGAAAGGCTAGCCGAAACCAGCAAAACAGAGTGACGGGTTATTTCTAACCCTCATTATCATAAAACGCTAATAGGTGGAGAGATCACGCCGTGTGACGAGAGCATCGAAATTAAGGGGTAGATCACGGAGAATTTCGCCAACATTGCCAGCTGCAAACGGCTCTATCGTAGAGGTTTGCAACGTAAGGCCACCTGCATTCCCCGTGCTTAAAAATAAATTATCCCCGATACCTGCAACCAAACTATCGCCAGAACGCATTAGTTTGGAGACCGAAACTTCGCCATCAGCACGCACTATTTCAACCCAAGATGTGGAAGTCGCCTTAATGATAAGCTCACTCGAAATTTGCCGCGCTGTTGCTTGTGCGCCAGCGCTACTGGTGTCGCGTGACGCAATAGGTTGCGCTGAAGAGCCAGCATCAAGTGTCGATGGCTCGACCGTATCTGCATCGCTAACGGGTGACCGGGAAATGGCAGCAGGCGCCTCAGATATTACTTCTTCAGCCTGGACAGGCACTGCTTCACTCACAGCACTATCAGTCTGTTGTTCAATGTCAAGAGAAGCTTCTGACGCATTCTCAGGCGCACCGGCAAGAGGTGCTGCAGCACTATCAATAAGAGGTGACACCGTTGCAGATAAACTCTCTTGCTCACTTAGCTGTTGTAGCACGTCATCTGCAGGAACTAAGGATGATTGCGCAACATTGACGGGCTCAGCCGATTGGTTGGAACCCATGATTGTCCAGCCAATATACCCTGAAAGAGCCGCTGCTACTGCGATCATTGCAACCACACTGCCGGCCATTTTGGGTACCAGAGCCTGCACATGAAATTTATATTCAGGCTTAGCGTCTGTTTCGTTCAAGGAGGCTTTAAACGCCTCAATATAGGGAGTGGGGTCGACTGATATGGCTGTACAGTAATTCCGGATAAAGCCCGGGATATACCCAACACCAGGGAGTTTATCAAACTGATTTAATTCGATAAATTCAAGAAAACTTTTGGAGATTCGGGTACGACGAGACACATCCTCAAGCGAAATGCCTGCGATTGTTCGAGCGTCACGAAGCGCAGAACCGATATCGGCGTCTATTGCACTTGCGGCTTTTTGTTCGCTTTCGGAAAGCATTTTGCCCACCACCCTTCAGTCAAACGAACGATAATCCAGATGGATTAATACTTCAAGTTGCAATATTTTACCAATAAAAATGTTTAACTTGCAAGAAATATGTCTTGTTTGATTATCTGCAAGCTTCTATTCAGCGCGTCAGCTATTAGGCTTTATCTAACTGAAAAGCATCATGAAGCGACCGCACGGCAAGCTCTGTGTAGTCAGTATCGACAAGCACGGATATCTTAATTTCTGATGTCGAAATGACATGCAGATTAATACCCTTTTCTGCAAGGACTGAAAACATCGTCTTTGCAATTCCGGGTTGTGTTCGCATTGCTGTACCAATGATAGAAATCTTGGCAACATCCACATCACCTACAATATCATTATATTCAAGTTTCTTTTCTTCAGCTTTCAGCACGCCAATTGCTTTTTCTAGATCAAGACTACCGAGTGAGAAGGTAATATCAGTCTGCGTCTTATCCGCTGAGGCACTCTGCACAATCATATCAACATTAATATGATTATCTGCCAGCACACCAAAAATATAAGCAGCGATACCTGGCCGGTCAGGCAATCCGACTAGTGTAATTTTCGCTTCATCACGGCTATAGGCAATACCGCTAATTTTCTGCTGTTCCATATTCTGTTCCTCATTTACGACCAATGTTCCTGGCTGATCTGAAAAGCTCGACAAGACCTGAAGATTAACATCATACCGCATCGCCATGGCAACTGAGCGGGTCTCTAGGACTTTAGCCCCGGCTGACGCCATCTCCAGCATTTCTTCAAAAGTGATGCGCTCTAGCTTGCGCGCCTTTGGCATAATGCGCGGGTCAGTGGTAAAGACTCCATCAACATCTGTGTAGATATCACATCTATCTGCATTGAGGGCCGCCGCAAGCGCGACTGCTGATGTATCGGAGCCACCACGACCAAGAGTGGAGATGCGTCCATCAGGCCCAACACCCTGAAAACCAGCAACAACGGCAACCTGCCCTGATGACAGGCGCTCATCTAGCTTGTCTGTATCAAGTGATTCAATACGAGCAGACCCATGTACGTCATTTGTATGCAGAGCTATCTGCCAACCAAGCCATGAACGGGCATCAATCCCAATATTTTGCAAAGCTATTGCAAGCAAGCCAACGGTAACCTGTTCGCCTGTAGATACAATAACGTCATATTCACGGGCATCATGGAGAGGGCCAATTTCACGGCTCCATTCCACAAGTTGGTTTGTTGTCCCCGACATCGCAGACACAACTACAGCAACTTCGTTTCCCGCATCCACTTCTGCCTTCACACGCTGCGCAACAGCGCGAATACGGTCAAGATCAGCAACTGAAGTGCCTCCGAATTTTTGAACGATACGTGCCATTTTACTCCAACTAGTCTATAGTCATCATGAGGATAAAGCAGTGTATATGCTAAATTGAGCAAACCCTTGGATATTAGGTGAGCCCTCTCATACACCTTTTACTTCAGACAGGAAAGACCTGCTGTAAAAACAACAGGCCACAAGACGAATGAGAAAGAGCAAGAATGACAGCCCCGAAGACATCTGCTGGCACAATTGACCAAAAGGATATTGCCCGATTCAACGCACTTGCAAATAGCTGGTGGGATGAAACAGGGCCGATGAAGCCGCTGCATCTTTTTACGCCTATCCGGCTAGACTATATCCGTAAATCTATTCAAAATCGCGGTCTCATCTCTGCAAAAACTTCCTCAGACCTCCCTCTTGCGCCTTTAAAGATACTTGATATTGGCTGTGGTGGCGGGCTATTGGCAGAGCCAATTGCGCGACTGGGCGCAACGGTAACAGCCATTGATGCGTCCACTGGAGCTATCGCGGCCGCGATAGCGCATGCAGAGGCTCACAACATTTCCATTGATTATCGATGCATGGCCTCAGAAGAGCTTGCGGCCATAGCTGATTACCATCAACATTTTGACGTTATTTACGCGTCAGAGGTTATCGAACATGTTTCAGATATCCATACCTTTGCACAGACTATTGCACATTTGCTGGCGCCAGATGGCGTCGTAGTCATCACAACAATTAACCGGACGATGCCGGCATTGTTATTTGCCAAATTTGCGGCGGAATATATTGTGAAAATTGTTCCAGCTGGCACCCACCAGTTTGAAAAATTCGTTCGTCCAGCAGAATTGCGCTCGGCATTTCAGGATTGTGGCATTCTGATTGATGATGTAACAGGCTTTGTTCCAACGCCACACGGCACGTTCAAAATGTCATCCATAACGGCAGTAAATTATGGCGCGGCTGGTAGCTTTGCCTAGCTCCTAATTATCCGGCGGCAACCATGGCAAAACTCCAACCGTAATGCCTTCTTCTTCAAGCTCTGCCTGCTCGTCTGGCGTGCATTGCCCATAGATATTTTCGGCTTCAGATTCGCCTGAATGCATTTTACGTGCTTCCGTGGCAAAATTATCCCCAACATGGGTAAAATCGCGCTCAACAAGTTTCTGCATATCACGCAATATTCTCCGCATGACAGCGCCTGTTGGCGGCACAGCTACGCCAGATGTTGCAGGGCCAGTCACCTGTTTTGTCTGATGGTACTGGGTTTCATTTGTCTCTGTTTGTTCTGGCGTGACCGAGCGTGACCGAGTTTTGGGCGTTGACAAATTCGGCGCAGAAAGCGGGCGGAGAACATCCACCGACCCGCAGATAGGACAATCAACGAGCTTTAGGTCAAGCTGACGCGACAGACTTTCAGAATTAGGAAACCAGCATTCAAAGACATGCTGATCGGCACAATTTAGTGTGAACTTTATCATTTGTACACGTTGCTCACTTTTACCATCACTCTAACCTTCTGCGCACATGCTGAGTTTGCTTTTGGTTATAATTTACCATGACAATATTTGTATTTTTTACCCGAACCGCAAGGACAAGGTGCATTGCGTGAAATCTTCTGGTCTATGTGTCTCGTCGCGCGCTGGCTTGGCTGCGCGGCTGACGGCTCTTCTTGCGGTGCATCTGGTGAACGAACTTCAACATGAGACAAGGCCATTGTTACGGTCTGGCGCATACTATTAAGCATGCTGTCAAACATCATGAAGGCTTCACGTTTATATTCGTTTAACGGATCTTTCTGAGCATATGCACGCAGACTAATGCCCTGACGCAGCTGTTCTAACTGCAGCAAATGTTCTTTCCATTGCTGGTCAAGCACCTGCAGTAGCAAAGATTTTTCAGCCATCCGCATGGTTTGCGCGCCAAATCTCACCGCTTTTTCAGCCATATAACGGTCAGAGAGCTGCTGCAGACGCTCGGTTATTTCTGTCTCAGCAATGCCATCTTCAGCAATCCAGTCTGCAGCAGGCGCCTCAACCCCCAAAACATTGCGCGCTGAGCTACCGAGCTTTTCTGCGTCCCACTGGTCGGCATAGCTTCCTTGTGGGATAGCTTCTGCAACCATATTATCAATTGTATCGTGACGCATATCACGCACTGTTTCATGCACATCGTCTGCCTGCATGATTTCGCGGCGCTGGCCAAAGACAACATGGCGCTGGTCATTCATTACATCATCATATTTCAGAAGCTGTTTTCTGATTTCAAAATTATGTGCTTCAACTTTAGACTGCGCTTTTTCAACAGCTTTATTGATCCAAGGGTGCGTAATTGCTTCTCCCTTTTCAAGGCCTAATTTCTGCAGCATGCCATCTAATTTTTCAGAACCAAAAATACGCATCAGATCATCTTCTAGAGATAAGAAGAATTTCGAGGCACCCGGATCACCCTGACGACCTGTACGGCCCCGCAGCTGATTATCAATCCGGCGTGATTCATGACGTTCGGTGCCTATGACATAAAGACCACCTTCAGCCAATGCCTGTTTCTTCAAAGTTGCAATTTCATCAGCAATCGCTGTCTTTTTTGTATCCTTGATGGTTCCGTCTGCTGCTGTGGCTTCCTGAGCCACACGCATATCTAGATTACCGCCCAGCTGAATGTCTGTGCCGCGCCCCGCCATATTAGTTGCAATAGTTACGCTGCCTGGTACGCCGGCAAGCGCAATAATCTTTGCCTCTTCTTCATGAAACCGTGCATTGAGCACCTGATGTTTAATCTTGGCTGCCGAAAGCGCCCCTGATAGATGTTCAGATTTTTCGATTGTGACAGTACCGACAAGCACCGGCTGACGACGTTTCTGGCAGTCCGTAATCAAATCAATAACGGCCTGGTCACGCTCTTTTGAGGTGCGATAGACTTCATCATCATGATCTAAGCGTTGCACATCCCGATTGGTCGGCATGGCCACAACTTCAAGGCTATAAATTTCCGAAAATTCGCCTGCTTCGGTCATGGCTGTACCTGTCATGCCAGCCAATTTTTCATAAAGCCTGAAATAATTCTGGAAGGTAACAGATGCTAATGTCTGGTTCTCAGACTGAATTTCTACATTTTCTTTGGCTTCAATCGCCTGATGAAGCCCCTCAGAATAGCGGCGCCCATCCATTGCACGGCCGGTAAATTCATCAATGATGACAACCAGCCCCTGTTTCACCATGTAATTTGTATCACGCTGGAACATTTTATGCGCACGCAAGGCCTGCATAACATGATGCAATAGCCCAACATGGTTAATATCATATAAGCTGCCTTCACTCATCAGGCCTGCCTGCTGCAATGCATTCTCGCAATGAGCAACCCCTTCTTCAGTAAGCGTCACATTGCGACCCTTCTCATCGAGGTCGAAATCTTCTGCGCTCAGAAGTGGTATAATTTTATCAACAGCGTTATAAAGTTCAGGCGATGTTTCTGCTGGACCTGAAATAATCAGTGGCGTACGCGCTTCATCAATAAGAATAGAGTCAACTTCATCAACAATTGCGAAATGATGTTCACGCTGAACCATATCACCTAGCGCAAATTTCAGATTATCGCGCAAATAGTCAAAGCCGAATTCATTATTAGTGCCGTAAGTCACATCGCACTGATAAGCTGCTCGCCTTTCTGCATCATCCATACCAGCAATGATGCAGCCGACGCTTAATCCAAGGAAATTATAAACTTGCCCCATCCAGCGGGCATCACGGCTTGCCAGATAATCATTCACGGTTACAACATGAACCCCTTTTCCGGATAAGGCGTTCAGATAAACCGCAAGCGTTGCGACAAGGGTTTTACCTTCCCCCGTTTTCATTTCTGCAATACATCCCTGTTGCAGGACCATGCCGCCCATTAATTGCACATCAAAATGACGTTGTGATAACGTTCGGCGGGCTGATTCACGGACAACCGCAAAGGCTTCTTCAAGCAGATTATCTTCTGTTTCTCCAGCAACAAGCCGATCACGAAAGATCTGTGTCATGCCTGCAAGGTCTTCATCTGACTTTGCAATCATCTGATCTTCATATGCTGTTATTGCTGCCACTCTTGCATT
>CATISA010000048.1 GCA_949529445.1 Alphaproteobacteria bacterium UBA4588 | reverse complement strand
TGTAAAAAGAGCAAAAAAACAAAGAAAATGTAGGTGTTGCAACAGTTTTGCTATCATTTCACGTAAAAACTCGTCAATTTAGAATAAAATTCTAAAAAAATAGAATATATAGAATTAAGTTGCATGTTTTTTATTTGACTTTTCCTTTGTCGAATGATGTTGTCCGCTACGAGGTTATTTTCGTTTTCATTCTTATGGAAAATCTGACATTTTATACGACCACAAAGAGTTGGCTCATAAAACGTGACCATGCAAACAATTAGGCCATTAGAATGCTTCACGCCCAAATAATTGGTCTGTAGAGGCACATTTGACGAACCATATATTACAACAGCTAATCCTAACGTTAGAGTAAATGATGACTGCACATTCTACAACCGCCAAACGAGTGACAACAGCCATTCCAGCGTTAACACCAACGCTTGCGATAGCGCCTCGTCTGCGTCCGGCAGCACGCGCGCTTAAAGTCTCTACGCGCAGCCAACTCCCACCCTTTCTTGCGCTGGATATCTTGCGGACTGCAAGCGAGCTCCAGGCCACTGGTCAGGATATTGTGCATCTTGAAATCGGTCAGCCCTCGACAGCGGCCCCGCAGCAGGTAAACGATGCGCTAGTTGCGTCATTATCAGCAACAGCAACCCATGGATATACACTTGCCTTTGGTGTACCTGCTTTGCGTCAGCGTATTGCCCGTCATTATAACGAGTGGTACGGCGCAACACCTGATACAGATAGGATTGCTGTCACCGTTGGCTCGTCTACAGCATTTGCGATTGCCTTTATGGCAGCGTTTGACGAAGGCGACCGGATTGCTGTTCCAACACCTGGATATCCGGCTTATAGAAATTTGATGATGGGTCTTGGTCTTACGCCTGTCCCTGTGCGTGCCGGAGCAGAGCAGAACTGGAAGCTCAATCTTGCGGAAATGGATAGCTGGGATGAATTGCCGGACGGGTTAATGATTGCAAGCCCGTCAAACCCGACTGGCGTTGTCATGGATGAAAGCGAGCTGGCCGAGATATGCCGGTGGTGTGATGCACGCGGTGTCCGCCTGATTTCAGACGAAATCTATCATGGTCTGACATTCGGTGTGCGCTGTGATTCAGCTCTCAATTATACTAAAAACGCCATTATCGTGAATAGTCTGTCTAAATATTTTTCGATGACGGGTTGGCGTATTGGCTGGATGGTTTTGCCAGAAGATTTAATTTCACCGTCAGAAAAAATTGCCCAGAACCTATTTATCTCAGCGCCAACACCAAACCAGATTGCTGCGGTATCTGCCTTTGACTGCGAAGCTGAACTTGATGGCCATGTAAGCCGCTATGCTATGAATAGAGATATTCTTCTATCTGGGCTGAAGCCTGAATTTATAGGTAATTCAGCGCCATGTCGTGGGGCGTTTTATCTCTATGCTGATATCAGCACATTGAGCGAAAATTCAGCTGAGTTTGCCAGACAACTCTTGGTGTCAGAGGGCGTTGCAACAACGCCGGGGCTTGATTTTGATCCTGACCACGGGCATCGCTATTTGCGCTTGTCTTTTGCCGGCAGTGAGCAGGACATGCATGAAGCTGTTGTGCGCATTAATAGATTTATCGCCCACCGCTAACCAATAGGGATGCTCCCCGTCCGCATGCGGCGTTGCATCAGGACGGGTATTGGATGGCAGAGTGGGTTAGGAGCGTGACCACCAACCACGTTTTTTCTTCTCTGGCGCTGCCTCGCTGACATTCACCACATCGACCTCTGCCGAGCTGATAGGTGCCCGCGTAGCAACAGGGGTTTCAGTAGCAGGGTTGACCTCTATGTTGGGTGTAGCTGCTTGATTTTTCTTGGCCGCTTTTTTGCGTGCTGGCTTTTTGGCAGCTGTGCTTGTTTTAGCCGGCACTTTTTCTTTCACCGTGGGTGATGCTTGTGCTGTATCAGCGGTATCACTGTCAGGGCGGGCTTTTTTTGCGGCGCGTTTACCCGAAGAAGAACGGGCAGCTTTCTTCGCTTTTGGCATTGTTGTTTCTGGCTGAACAGCATCACCGGCTGGTGGGCGCGTGTCTGTTGGTACAGCGTCTTCGCTCACATTGCTCTCTGATCCGGCGTCTGTGCTCATCACAGTTGCTGAACCATCAGCTTCTTTTGAGGGGCGACGACGACCACGCGAGCGTATCTTTTTGGCAGGTTTTTCTGCGATATCATCAGATGCCGGAACATCGCTAGTTACCGGGGTGCTCGGTGCAGGCGAGCCAGGTACTTCAGGCGCGCTACCCGTGTCACCTGTTTCAGCAGCTGAGACGTTTTGCAGATTTCCCTCTTCACCATTACGGTTTTTACGCCGGCGTCCGCCTCTGCGGCCTCTACGTCTGCGTTTAGGCTGCTCCTCATCTTCTGTATTATCATTATCAGAGGGGTGATCTGCCTCGCGGGTTTTGGTTTCGGCAGGATCTGTCTGTTGTGGACGCGGCCGCCGGTTTTGCTTACTCGCAGACCGACCTTCTGGCTGGTCGTCTTTCCGCCCAATGCGATAATCTTGTGGGCTCAGGCTCGTATCAGCCTCTAAAAAGACTGATAATCCAAGCTGAGCTTCAAGAGCAGCAAGACTGGCCCGCTTTTGATTGAGAACATAAAGTGCGACCTCTGGATGAATAAAGACCGTCATCTCTTTTGTTTGATGGCGTGCTGCTTCTTCTTCAATAACTCGCAAGATATGCAAGGCAGATGAATTGATAGACCTGATACGGCCTGTTCCTGCGCAATGCGGGCAGGCTTGCGAGACAGATTCAACCAAGGATGCACGCAGTCTTTGGCGTGACATTTCAAGCAAGCCAAAGTGACTGATAGAGCCAATTTGAATGCGGGCCCGGTCATTGCGCAAGGAATCTTTCAATTTGCGCTCAACCGCATGCTGATTACGGTTTTCTTCCATATCGATAAAATCGATTACGATCAGACCAGATAAATCACGAAGACGAAGCTGTCTGCCGACTTCCTCAGCTGCTTCCAGATTGGTCTTCAGGGCTGTTTCTTCGATATTGCGCTCGCGTGTCGCCTTGCCAGAATTGACATCAATGGCCACAAGCGCTTCGGTCTGATTAAGAACCAGATAGCCACCTGACTTCAGTGTTACTTCGCCTTGATGAATAGTATCAAGCTGAGGTTCAACATTTTGAGTTTGGAATAGGTGGGTTGGCTCATCATGTTTTATAACACGCTTTGCATGGCTTGGGATAAGCATCTTCATCTGGTTTTTGGCTATTTTATATGCCTCTTCACCTTCAACAAGGACGCTCTCTACATCATTGGTATAGATATCGCGAATAGCCCGTTTTACCAAAGAGCCTTCTTCATGAATAATCGCCGGGGCTTCTGACTGAAGCGTTGTTGCCCGAATATCATTCCAGAGTTTTGAAAGGTAGGCATAGTCGCGCTTAATTTCTGTCTTTGTGCGCTTTGAGCCTGCTGTGCGGACAATCACAGCCATGCCATCAGGCACCTCAAGTTCATTAACCACCGATTTGAGACGCTTCCGGTCAGCCACATTGGTGATTTTTCGAGATACGCCACCGCCACGATTGCTATTTGGCATGAGTACGCAATAGCGTCCGGCAAGCGACAGGTAAGTTGTCAGGGCAGCGCCTTTATTGCCACGCTCTTCTTTGACAACCTGAATAAGGAGGATTTGTTTGCGAACAATAACTTCCTGAATTTTATACCGACGCAATAACGCCGTGGATGATGAGCGTGAACGTTGCTCTTCATCATCACCACCTAATGTTTCAGGCGTGTTACTATCTTTATGAGTTGTGTTTTCAGCCTCGTCATCAGAAGCGTCTTCTTCGCTCTCTCGCTGTTCATCTTTTTCCAGCGCTTCACGGTCTTCGATTGGAATGCGGTAATAGTCTGGGTGGATTTCACTAAAGGCAAGAAATCCTTGCCTATTTCCCCCATATTCAACAAAGGCTGCCTGCAGAGAGGGCTCAACACGTGTAACACGTGCAAGATACACATTGCCTTTTAATTGTTTAAAATTGTTATTTTCGTAGTCAAACTCTTCAATTTTATTTCCGTTGAGAAGCACAACCCGTGTTTCTTCGGGCTGATGCGCATCGATCAGCATTTTTTTGGTCATTGTAACTGCTTTCTAGGGCTACAGCAGACAATCTGTCTGGCAGCAAATATCTAGTGGAGGCCATCACTGTGGCGTAAAATAATGACAATAAGGAGGCAAGACTGGCTCCGTTAACAACAGGGCGCAACATAAGTGTCGAGAGTGAACTTTTATAACCTCGTGCATCTGCTTTAATGGTTGTCATTGTTGTCATCTCGTTCTATCTGCCGTGCTACTCTCTTTGAAAAAGAGGGTCGTAACCGCGGCACTTTGATTGAAGGTCTTGTTAGAAAGGGTTCTTTTTGGATCATGAACAAGCAGTTTTTGTGCTGACATTCCTTGTCTAAATAAGCCTCAAAGCAAAAATCTAACTTTATCTCTATACGTGTTAGCTGAGGAGTGCAATTCATTTTTATGCCCTCCAAATTATACTTCTTTGCCTGTTTTATCCGTAGGATAGAGCACTGAAAAGAGGGTATGGGCAATAGAGGAAAAGCCTTGGTTGAACAGATGCTGTTAACACTGGCACGGATTTTTAAAAAAAGTTAATGTCTGCTGCGTAAGGGGTTCGATAGGCGGGTCCTTGTAGGAAAATATGACAGGCATATGATGAAGATGTCAGATAACTGCATTCTGCGCTTTTTCAGCGGGCTGTCAGATGCTGTGATGAGCTGCTTGCTCATTTTGGGTCTATTTGGCGGGGGGCTTGCTGCATTGTCAGCACCGGCTGCTGGTCAACAAGTCACACAACAAACATCAGCGCCAAACGCAATAACAGGCCTGCGGCTTGGACAAATAGATGTTCAGGGGCAGGAAGGTTTGCGGATTGTTGTTGAAATGCAGTCTCGGCCAGAGACACGGCTTCTTCTTCTGGATAGCCCGTGGCGACTTGTTATTGATAGCCCCTCGACGTCTTGGGATTCTCGTCTTTTGCCTGCAGGAGACCTGATGAAAGCACCTGCAAGCCGATACCGGTTTGGTCACCCAGCGCCTGATATTGGCAGGCTGGTGATTGAACTGGCCGTGCCTGCTACACCAGTGCGTGCCTTTATTTTGCAGCCTACAGAGGATGGGGGAGTTGGCTATCGTTTTGTTGTGGATTTAATTGATGGTGGGCCAACACGCTTTGCTGTTGCGCGTCAGGCATTGGCAAAATCTCGTTTTCAGCCAGAAGAACGCGCAGAAACCGTAACGCCGCTCTCATCTGTCCCACTGCCTGCACCACGGCCGGATAGGGCGCTTCACTCCAAACCCAAAATAGCCGCGCCTATTACCCCAGTACAACGCCCAAAGACATTTGTTGTTGCCATAGATGCTGGACATGGCGGCAAGGATCCGGGCGCTCTAGGAAAAAAGGGAACACGCGAGAAGGATATCACCCTGAAAGCCGCTAAAATGCTTGCAGAGGAGCTTCGGAAAACAGTAAATATCACCCCTATTCTTATCCGTAATTCTGACCGATACTATAAATTGCGCACTCGTATTAAGCGTGCACGGGATAAACAGGCTGATATTTTCGTCTCTCTGCATGCCGATTCCGCGCCAAATAGCAAAGCCCGCGGTATTTCTGTCTTCTCTCTTTCAGATAGAGCGTCTGATAAAGAAGCGGCTTATTTGGCCCAGCGAGAAAACAAAGCTGATTTGATAGGTGGTCCTGATCTTGATGGTGAGGACCCAGTGGCTGCCAACGCACTTCTTCGGATGTTTCAACGAGAATCTATGAATGAGTCTGCCAAACTTGCTTCTGTCATTTTATCAAACATCAAAGATTTGCCGGGTGGTGATAAGCGTGGTCACCGGTTTGCTGGGTTTGCGGTACTTAAATCTCCTGATATTCCATCAATTTTGGTTGAGATGGGTTTTTTATCTAATCGACAAGATGAGAAGAATCTGCGAGATAATTCATATCTTAGGGGGCTTAGCAAACGGCTCGCGCGCGCTGTCTCACTCTATCTTGAAAATGCGGAATCATGAGCGATACTACCTTTATTATATGCCGCGAGGCGATACGGTCTAAACGAGGCGATATGCCATATATCGGCCGTAATGTTAGGGCAGTAGTTATATTATGATGAAATGGTTTTGGTCCTTGATAGGTTTGGCGTTTCTTGGGTTGGCAGGTGTTATCGGCGGCATACTCTGGGTGTTCTGGACCTATGGTCAGGAACTCCCTGACTATTCACAGCTTGCCCGTTATGAACCCCCAGTCGCAACAAGAATTCATGCCGGAAATGGTGCGTTACTTGCAGAATTTGCAACGCAAAAACGTGTTTTTGTGCCAACCAAAGCAATCCCCCCTGTATTGATTGAAGCTTTTTTGTCAGCAGAAGATAAATCATTTTATTCGCATGTTGGCGTTGATCCGGTTGCTTTGGCGCGGGCTGTTGTCACAAATATTGCTGCAATAGGGAGCGGTCGGCGGCCTATTGGCGCATCCACTATTACACAACAGGTTGCTAAGAATTTTTTATTGACCAATGAAGTATCGTTAGACCGTAAAATAAAAGAAGCTATTCTTGCTATACGGATGGAGCGCGCTTTCTCCAAAGACCAGATACTTGCACTCTATTTGAATGAAATTTATCTGGGGGCTGGCAGTTACGGCGTTGCAGCTGCTGCTCTTAATTATTTTGATAAGGCTCTTGGCCAGCTCGACCTCCATGAAGTTGCCTATTTAGCAGCATTACCAAAAGCGCCGTCTAATTATCACCCCGTGCGCCGCACCAAAGCGGCGGTTAACCGGCGAAACTGGGTACTGCTTCAGATGGTCAGGAATGGCTTTATTACCGAAGATGAAGCCGCCACTGCCAAGGCAAAGCCGTTAGATGTCCGTCAGCAAACGGGGTTTGATAGTGCGAGTGCACCCTATTTTACTGAGGAAGTCCGGCGCTACCTGGTTGATGAATTTGGAACAGATGACTTATATGGCGGAGGGCTGTCAGTGCGAACAACCCTTGACCCTATTCTGCAGGAAAAAGCAGAACGTGCCCTTCGTGAAGGCCTTGAGGCTCTTGATAGACGTCAAGGTTGGCGCGGCCCGCTTGCAAAAATTGACAACTCTCAGCCACTGGACCAGCAGCTTGATACTCTCACTGAAAAACTTCCAAAGAACCGGTTTGCGGCGCTGGTAATGGATGTTAATGCGCAAGAGGCGCGTATTTATATAAAAGGTAGTGCAGCGCGGCTTCCTGTTGAGCTAGCAAAATGGGCCTATCCACCGCGTAAAGAAAATGGACAAAGACCGCCGCCCCTGATCGCCTTAACCGAAGCTATTTCTGTTGGTGATGTAATTATTGTACAACGCCCAGAAGAAGCGCCTGACCTCCTGAAAGATGGCTTTGAGCCCCAGCCAACTGATTATGCGCTTGGTCAACGCCCCGCTGTTGAAGGTGCAATTGTTGCTCTTGATCCGCATACAGGCAGATTGCTCGCAATGTCAGGTGGTTATGATTATCGGGTGTCTGAGTTTAATCGAGCCACTCAGGCAAACCGGCAGCCTGGCTCCGCCTTTAAACCTTTTGTCTATCTTGCGGCGCTTGATGCCGGGTATGCGCCGACAACACGTATTCTGGATGCCCCGCTGGTGGTTGACCAAGGGGAGGGTAAGCCAAAATGGAAGCCAGCAAACTATACAAAACGGTTCTATGGTCCGTCTATCATGCGGGTTGGTATTGAAAAATCGCGTAACCTGATGACGGCGCGTCTTGCGATTGAAATAGGGATGGATTCAATTCAAGACTATGCGCTGCGCTTTGGCATTAATGATAAGCTACCGCCATACCTGTCTATGTCACTTGGGGCTGGTGAGACTACTTTGGTTAAATTAACAGCTGCCTATGGACAGCTGGTGAATGGCGGCAAGAAAATATCGCCAAGCCTTATTGACCGTATTCAAGATAGATATGGGCGCACGATAATGCGCCATGATGATAGGAGCTGTTCATCCTGCCTTGTTGAGGAGGGCTGGAATAATCAATCTGTTCCTGCCATCGAAGGTGGCCGTGAGCAGCTTACAGAGCCTGCGTCAGCCTATCAGATGATTTCTATGCTCGAAGGCGTTATCAGTCGGGGAACAGGGCGTAAAATGCAAGAATCTGGGCTCGTACTTGCGGGTAAGACAGGAACGACAAATGATAATACCAATGCATGGTTTATCGGATTTTCGCCTGACCTTGTCGCTGGTGTTTATGTTGGCTATGACACACCGCGTCCGCTTGGCAAGCGTGAAACGGGGTCGACGGCGGCTGTTCCTGTCTTCCATCAGTTTATGGTGGATGCCTTAGACGGCGCCCCTGTTATTCCATTTCGCAGGCCAGGGGGTATTACAATGGTACCTGTACATGCGGAAACTGGTGAGCGTGTATCGCCATCTCACAAGATGGCTGTGATGGAGGTATTTAAGCCGGAGCAGCGTCCAAAGGCTGGTGCTGTAATCGATTTTCCTGGAAGCTCAGGGCAGCAATCTGTTGACGCACCCGCCTTGTATTGATAATCCGGCTTTCTATCTATTCATCATTCAATAAATGATAAGACTTATTTTAAAGATGTGGAACAAACAAGATGCACCCCGAAACGCATACAGCTGTCGAAACAATTAAAACGGCTGTAATTTTGCTGAAACGGCATGTTGACTGGGACCGTGCACTTGAGACATTAAGTCGTCTTGAGATTGAAATTGCACAGCCTTCTTTCTGGGATAACCAGAAAAATGCACAAAAAGTAATGCGTGAGAAAAATCATCTGGACTCTCAGGTTGCGGCCATTCGCCATCTTGAAGATACGCTTGGTGAGCAAACAGATTTGATCGACCTTGCCACTGAAGAAGGCGATGAGGATATGGTTGCCGAAGCTGAGGCGGCGATAAGTGAGTTGGCTGTATTAGCCGGTAAGAAACAGTTAGAATCACTGCTTTCTGGTGAGGCAGATGCAAATAACTGCTTCCTTGAAATTCATCCTGGTGCTGGTGGTACCGAAGCCCAGGACTGGGCAGCTATGCTGTTGCGCATGTATGCGAGATGGGCAGATGCACGCGGGTTTCAAACAGAGACAATCGAAGAAAGTTCAGGTGAAGAAGCCGGCATTAAATCAGCTACATTACGTGTAATAGGCACAAACGCATATGGCTGGCTGAAAACAGAATCCGGTGTTCATCGCCTGGTTCGGATTTCGCCTTACGACAGTTCAGCGCGCCGACATACAAGTTTTGCCTCCGTATGGATCTACCCTGAAGTGGATGATAATATTGACATTGAGATAGAGGAAAAAGATCTGCGAGTTGATACATATCGTGCCTCTGGGGCGGGAGGTCAGCATGTTAATACCACTGATTCAGCTATTCGGATTACCCATATTCCAACAAATATTGTCGTGCAATGTCAATCAGATCGAAGCCAGCATCGCAATCGTGCCACCGCGCTCACTATGCTGAAGGCCCGCTTATATGAGGCTGAACTTCAAAAGCGGGAACAGGCGGCAATGGATGATGCTGCCAGTAAAACAGATATTGGCTGGGGCAATCAGATTCGTTCTTATGTGTTGCATCCCTACCAGATGGTCAAAGATTTGCGCACAAATGTTGAGACAGGTAATACAAATGCAGTGCTTGATGGCGCTATTGATGATTTCATCGAAGCTAGTCTTGCTGCACGTGTGGGCGCCCAAAACGAAAAGCACGGGTGACCGATAAATCCCGTCTTACAGCAGGGACATTATCCGCCAGCTTGCAAACATTCAAGAACGTCCTCGGCGTGACCTGGAACCTTGACCTTTGGCCAGATATGAGTGAGCGCACCATCAGGGCCAATCAAGAAGGTTGCTCGTTGAATGCCCATATATTTGCGGCCATACATTGATTTTTCTACCCACACACCAAAAGCTTCACAAACTGTGCCATCCACATCAGCACCTAGCAGGCATGTAAGGCCATGCTTATCACGAAATTTTGCCTGCTTTTTGGCATCATCTTTGGAAATACCAATAACAACTGTGTTCGCAGCTTCAAATTCGGCATGCAGGCTTGAAAAAGCAATCGCTTCTTTTGTGCAGCCGGAGGTGTCAGCTTTAGGAAAGAAAAATACGACCACATTTTTGCCGTGATGCTCAGCCAAACTAAAAGGGCTTGTGTCGGTAACAAGAGAAAAATCGGGGGCTCGTTGTCCGGTTTCAAGCATAAAAAAGGCTCCTTATTAGATGGGAAAGAAAAGGCAGTCAGCTGCCTACTGTGGCGCAGACTCGCTTCATGGAGAGCCAGCCAGTAAAAAGATAGTGAGAATCAGCATTAATCCCTCCACTTTACTTAGCAACTACGATAGCAAAAACAAGTCGACAAAACAAATTATGACAAACCCCTTGATAGATGACGTATCTGCATATCCAGAATAGGAGACATTTTATTGCTTATGCGATAAAGTCCTGCCAAAAAGGGGGGGGACGCTAAACGGCCATCAAAGGACTGATAACTGTGACACAATCCAGCACTTCTCAGACAGCCTCTTTTCTCAGGCGTGTTGTTGTTGCGTCTCTGGTCAGTTTGTCCATTTTGCTGGCTATCCTGTTAGCATCAGTAGCAGGGATTATTTATTACGCGACGCAGACACCGCATGTAACTGAGTGGCTTGAGACGCAGCTTTCGGAACCTGAAGCAGGGTTTTCTGTTGAAATAGGCAGCCTCTCCTTTGGTATTCATGATGCGGTAAGCCCTTTTGAGGTCAGTGGGAATGACCTGCATATCTCGTCGAATAATCATCAGCTAGATATACCAGAAGTGAGGCTTGCCTTTGGCCTTGGCGTGCTGGTGTCTGGAATGCCTGATAAGGTATCTGTTGAGGCCCGCTCTCTTACCTTGGTAAAGGCCGATACTTGGTGGAAGTTTTCACAAGATCAAGCATGGTTGAATGCGCGTTTAAAAGAACGGGTATCGGCGTTCATGATTTTCCCCGCGTTGTTCGCATCAGTAATGCCAGATCAGCAGGCGACTGAAACGCAGACAATATCGCTATTACCCTATTGGCCAGACGGATTACGCCATGTATCCGTGCGGGCAGGATCTGCAAAAATTTTTCCAAATAGCGAT
>CATISA010000047.1 GCA_949529445.1 Alphaproteobacteria bacterium UBA4588 | reverse complement strand
GTATGCATAACTCGTTTTAAATGCGGGGCAAACACCATCAGCAACAACAAAAACTGTCCAGCATAGCGAGCCCACACAACCTGCATAACAGGCTGAGTCTGGGTTAGAATTTTGGCAATAGTATCCATAGCTGGAAAACACATTACGGTCACCAGCATAAGCAGGAAGCCAATTTGATGCTGACTTAATGAGGACAAAAGACGCGAAAGCATAGATGGATATTAACCCTTTTTCTTCATCGCGTTACAGTAGGTGGCTTCTGAGCATTCTGCTACTTCTTTTTGTCTCCATTGAATCACCCTCTAGTCTTACGCCTCTCATGTGATATATTAAAACCAGACGAGCGCCTTAGATCATGTTGCAAAGGCATCCTCACTATTTTGCATATAAAACAACCTTAGAACTAAAACTCTGTAATTTTGGCAATGTAATACGATGTCCAAGACAAAAAAAATATCCGCAGATATAAACGGCGCCAAACGGGCATCCTGGCAGAAAAAGGCATCTGAAGAGCTGCGCGATACGCCGCTAGAAAGCCTCACAAAATTAACTGCAGAAGGCATTGATATTGCGCCGCTTTACACCAAGGAAGATGTAGAGGGTTTACCGCATATGGGTTCGCTTCCCGGTGAGGCGCCCTTTGTGCGCGGGCCGCGGGCAAGCATGTATACACATCGCCCGTGGACCATACGTCAATATGCTGGTTTTTCGACGGCTGAAGATACCAATGAGTTTTTCAGAACCGCACTCAATGCTGGCCAGAAAGGCCTTTCTGTTGCCTTCGATCTTGCAACACATCGCGGCTATGATTCTGATCATGAACGGGTGCGCGGTGATGTCGGCAAAGCAGGCGTTGCGATAGATACAGTCGAAGATATGAAACGGCTATTTGATGGCATCCCGTTAGATAGCATGTCGGTTTCCATGACAATGAATGGCGCTGTTCTGCCCGTATTGGCAAGTTTTATTGTTGCCGCCGAGGAGCAGGGTGTTCGGGCTGAAAAACTATCGGGCACTATCCAGAATGACATTCTCAAAGAATTTATGGTGCGTAATACCTACATTTACCCACCCACCCCTTCAATGCGGATTGTTGCAGATATTATCGAGCATACTGCGCACAATATGCCCAAATTTAATTCGATCTCGATTTCCGGCTATCATATGCAGGAAGCAGGGGCAAACCTTGTACAAGAACTCGCATTTACGCTTGCTGATGGCCTTGAATACGTAAAAGTAGCGACTGAAAGAGGCTTGCCTGTTGATAGTTTTGCGCCGCGGCTATCCTTCTTTTTCTGCATTGGTATGAATTTCTTCATGGAAGCCGCAAAGCTCCGCGCAGCCCGCTATCTTTGGTCACACTGGATGGAAAAGCTGTTTCAACCGGACGATGAACGCTCGATCATGTTGCGCACACATTGTCAAACATCTGGCGCTAGCTTGTCAGAACAGGATGCCTATAACAATATTATCCGAACAACCATTGAGGCTTTAGCCGCAACGCTTGGTGGGACCCAATCCTTGCATACAAATTCATTTGATGAGGCAATTGGTCTGCCGACTGCTTTTTCAGCGCGGATCGCCCGAAATACCCAGCTTATCTTACAGAATGAAGCAGGCATCACCGATACTGTCGACCCTCTAGCTGGCTCCTATTATGTTGAAAACCTGACGGCTGAACTTATTGAAAAAGCTAATGCGCTGATCACTGAAATTCAAGAGATGGGCGGCATGACCATTGCTGTTCAAGAAGGGCTGCCAAAACGTGAAATCGAAAAAATGGCGACAGCCCGTCAAGCTAATATTGATTCAGGAGCGCAGGTTATTGTTGGCGTTAACAAATTCACCTCTGAAGAAAAGGTAGCGGTTGATGTCCTTGAAATTGACAATAACGCTGTGCGTGAAAAACAGATGGAAGCTTTGCGGGGTATTCGTGAACGCCGCGATGATGATGCCGTTAATGCAGCCCTAGCCGCCATTACAACAGCTGCGACAACAGAAACGGGCAATCTATTATCACTGGTTATTGATGCAATGCGTGTTCGGGCTACCGTTGGCGAGGTTTCACAAACACTTACTGATGTGTTTGGCCGCTATTCGGGCGAACCTGAGGTCGTTAAAAATATCTATCAGGACGCATATGGTGATGGTCCAGCCATTGATGCTGTGAGGTCCTCGTTTCAAAAATTTCAAGATGAAACATCCGAAGTGCCAAAGCTTTACATGGCAAAGCTTGGGCAAGATGGTCATGATCGCGGTGCTAAGGTCATTGCCAGTGCCTTTGGTGATTTTGGTATTGAGGTTAATGTGGGCACATTATTCCAGACCCCTGAAGAAGCGGCCGATACAGCAATTGAGACCGGCGCTCATATCATTGGTGTCTCATCGCTAGCGGCAGGGCATAAAACTCTGCTTCCAGAGCTCGTTCAGTGTCTGAAAGACAGAGGTGCTGAGGATATTTTAGTGATTTGCGGCGGCATCATTCCGCAACAGGATTATCAGTTTCTGCTTGATGCAGGCGTTGCGGCAATCTTTGGGCCTGGTACACCTGTTCCAGACGCTGCCTGCACCACACTTGATGCGGCAACAGATAATATGCGGCGAATGCATAATTATCGTAAAGACCGACTCTCATCTTAAAAACTGACTAAAGGCTGACACTCAAACATGTCCGCAATACAGCGCTAGACCTATAACTCACTCAGCTTTTTCGTTGGTGTGATAGCCTCAAGAGAGATGTCTAGCTCCAGAATGCCGCCATGCGGTGCATCAGAGAGAGTTTTAAACGCCGCTGCAAACTCCTCTGTGCGGGCCACTTTGATGCCCATCATACCATAGGCTTCTGCAACGGCGGTAAAATCTGGGTTAACAAGCGTTGTTCCTAAAACACGGCCTGGATAATCACGTTCCTGATGCATACGAATGGTCCCGTAAGAGCCATTATTGAGAACCAGAATAAGTGGCTTGGCGCCTTCCTGAACAGCTGACCCAAGCTCTGCAATACCCATCTGGATATCACCATCGCCGGCAAAACAAACAACCATCCGCTCCGGATAGGCAACACACGCCGCAAGCGCTGCCGGAAAGCCATAGCCCATAGCGCCACTTTGCGGTCCAAGCAAACGCTGGCCCCGTCCGAAGGCAAAACATTTATCTGGCCAGAGCGCAAAATTCCCAGCCCCATGCGTAATAATAACATCATCGGGAAGAACATCCTGCAAATGGCGCATTACCGCTGCCATATCCACCGGTGAGTTCTGCGCAGGAGCGCGCAATGACGCTTCATATTCTGTGCGCAATGATGCAAGCCACCCTGAACGTTCTAAATCATTGCCATTTGGCAATCCAGTGGCACTGAGCGCTGCTGCCATTTCATTTGGCCCTGCATGGAAGGCAATATCCGGCTGATAAACTTTCCCAATCTCAGCATCAGACGCATGACTATGAATGATTTTTTGTGATGGATTGGGAACTGATAGAAGCTCCCATGCGCCTGTTGCGGCTTCGCCAAATCGCCCATTTAGACATAAAATAACATCAGCCTGTTTAATCGCTTTGCGGATATGGGCGGCCATGCCAACACCAGCATCACCAATATAAGCAGGACTATGATTATCCATCACATCTTGATAGCGGAATATTGCAGCAACCGGCAGGCCTGATGCCTCAGCAAACTGACGTAAATTCTCTTTACCGGCTTCATTCCATCCTCCGCCACCTGCCATAACAAGCGGGCGCGCTGCCCCTGCCAGAAGTGATAATGCCTCTGCGAGATGATGGTGAGACACGCCTGCTTCTGCAATCTGAACAGCGCGGCATGGTGCAACATTTGTCATCTTTGTGAGCATATTTTCCGGCAGAGCAATCACCACAGGTCCCGGTCGACCCGAAAGGGCAATATGCCACGCACGACTTATAACTTCAGGGATGCGCTCAGCATCATCAATTTCAGTTGCCCATTTTGCAATTGGCCCAAAAAACGCCCGATAATCGACTTCCTGAAACGCTTCTCTATCACGCTGGTCAGTGCCAATTTGACCAATGAAAAGGATCATTGGGCTGGAATCCTGCATTGCACTATGAACGCCAATTGACGCATTTGTTGCCCCAGGGCCACGAGTCACAAAACAAATGCCCGGTGCACCGGTTAACTTACCCCAAGCAGCAGAGGCAAAACTCGCAGCGCCTTCTTGACGACATAAGGTAAAATTAATATCAGCATCATGCAGCGCATCGAGCACTGCCAAATAACTCTCACCCGGAACGCCAAATGAGTGTGAGACACCAAGAGATTCGAGACAGCTGACAAGCAACTGGCCACCTGACCGCGTTTCTGTTTGTAACCGTGATGACATCATCATTCTCCTGATAGACGGTAG
>CATISA010000046.1 GCA_949529445.1 Alphaproteobacteria bacterium UBA4588 | reverse complement strand
GGAACGCCAAATGAGTGTGAGACACCAAGAGATTCGAGACAGCTGACAAGCAACTGGCCACCTGACCGCGTTTCTGTTTGTAACCGTGATGACATCATCATTCTCCTGATAGACGGTAGGATAGCAGCCTTGATCCTGCTCATTTCCAGTCAGAAACTATCCCCTACTCATCCTTTATGGTCAAGCAGGCAACTCACTAATTTAGGCATTAACAATAAAGAGGGAACAGAACTCACCTTGACAGCCACATGTCTACTTCCCACATAAAGATCACGAGTAAATGATGTCTAGGAAAGGGGCTCGATATTATGAATTTCGAACATGTTACCGCTTCGGCCCGGACCCTATTTGGGGCCGCCCAGACACATGCACTACGCCGTAGCCATCAAAAAATGACTGACCTTCATCTACTTGCTGCAATGGCTGATGATAAAGCGCCGCTAATCCCCAAGATATTGAGCCGTGCAGGAGCGGATACAACAGGGCTTGTTCTGGCGGTTGATACGGCCTTGAAAAAACTCCCTGAAGTACAAGGTGATGGCGCAGACAGCCTTCATATTGATACTAAGCTAGGCAAAATACTGGCAGATGCTGAAAGCTGGTCACAACAACGCGGTGACAGCTTTGTTGGCATCGATGCGCTTATCCGTGCGCTTGTATTTGCCGGCGGACCAGCTGCGACTGTGTTAGCTGATAGTGGGCTGGATAATAAAAAGCTCGATGAGGTAATAGAGGGGCTGCGCAAAGGTAGAACCATTGACAGTGATGCAAGTGATGAAATGCTGGATAGTCTGTCTAAATACGCGACCGACCTGACAGCACTGGCGATGCAGGGAAAACTTGACCCAGTTATTGGCCGTGAAGATGAAGTACGTCGAACTGTTCAAATTTTAGCACGCAGAACAAAGAATAATCCGGTTCTAATCGGCGCGCCAGGAGTGGGGAAAACAGCTATTGCCGAAGGCCTTGCCCAGCGCATAGTAAATGGTGATGTACCAGAGGCTCTGGCAGATAAAACATTGCTGTCACTTGATATGGGCGCTCTGATTGCAGGTGCAAAATATCGTGGCGAGTTTGAAGAACGGTTGAAATCCGTTCTGTCTGAAATTGAATCAGCAGATGGTGATATTATTGTCTTTATTGATGAGATGCATCAGCTTGTTGGTGCTGGAAAATCAGATGGTGCAATGGATGCCTCGAACTTACTGAAACCGGCACTTGCCAGAGGACAGTTGCATTGCATTGGTGCGACAACCCTTGATGAATATCGTAAACATGTTGAGACTGATGCCGCTCTCCCCCGCCGATTCCAACCTGTTTATGTTGGCGAACCAAGCGTGGAGGATACAATTTTTATCCTGCGCGGCCTAAAAGAAAAATATGAGTTACATCACGGTGTACGTATTACAGATGATGCGCTAGTGTCGGCCTCCCAGCTTTCACACCGCTATATTAATGAGAGGTTCCTGCCCGATAAGGCCATTGATGTTGTTGATGAAGCCGCCAGTCATCTGCGCATTCAGTCAGACAGTAAGCCGGAAGCACTGGAAGCAACCGACCGACAGCTTATGCAACTCCGCATTGAACAGGCTGCGTTACTAAGAGAGACCCAGTCAGGCGC
This sequence comes from Alphaproteobacteria bacterium UBA4588, assembly GCA_949529445.1. Lineage (GTDB taxonomy): Bacteria > Pseudomonadota > Alphaproteobacteria > Puniceispirillales > Puniceispirillaceae > UBA4588. The sequence continues at coordinate 1,370 of CATISA010000046.1, read as the reverse complement.
CACCAAAAAACGTCTTTCTCAGATTGAAAAAGATATCAGTTTACTTGAAGCTGAGTCAAAAATGCAGACCGAACAATGGGATGCCGTGAAACGCCGAATGGCTGAAATCAAATCACTGCAGCAACAGATTGAAGATGCACGCCACAACCTTGATGTGAGCCAGCGTCAGGGTAATCTTGAGAAGGCAGCAGAGCTTACCTACGCTATCTTACCGGGATTGACCTCTGATCTAGAGGCTGCCAAAGCCGAACTGACTCAATCTGAGCTATTTAATGAGGAAGTTGAGCCACGGCATATTGCCTCTATCATTAGTCAGTGGACAGGCATTCCGGTGGATAAAATGTTATCAGGCGAACAGGACAAACTGCTTGATATGGAAGCTGTTCTTGGCAGCCGTGTTATTGGGCAAAGTGAAGCCATTTCGGCGATTGCCCATGCCACGCGGCGCGCTCGTGCTGGCCTGAACGATCCTCATCAACCGCTTGGCAGTTTCCTAATGCTGGGACCAACAGGGGTTGGCAAAACAGAATTGGCAAAATCGCTGGCAGATTTCCTATTCGATAAGGATGATGCCATTCTGCGTCTGGATATGTCTGAATATATGGAAAAACATGCCGTCTCGCGTCTTATCGGCGCGCCTCCTGGCTATGTTGGCTATGATCAGGGCGGCAGCCTAACCGAGGCTGTGAGGCGCCGACCCTATCAGGTTATTCTTTTTGATGAAGTCGAAAAAGCACATCCGGATATCTTTAATATCCTGCTACAGGTTCTCGATGATGGGCATCTGACTGATGGGCAGGGACGCAAGGTTGATTTCCGCAACACAATGATACTTCTCACCTCAAATCTGGGGGCAGAACATCTTCTGGAACTCGAAGATGGGCAAACAGTAGAGGCAGCCCGTATGGCTGTCATGGATGATGTCTCAGCAGCTTTCAGACCAGAATTTCTCAACAGGCTTGATGCTGTCTTGCTATTCCAGCGGCTATCACGCGGGGATATGGGCGCAATTGTAGATTTACAATTTGACCGGCTAGCAGACAGGCTCACCGCACGAAATATTACTCTGACATTAAGCGATGAGGCACGTAACTGGTTAGCAGGTAAAGGATATGATCCGCGCTATGGTGCGCGCCCGCTGAAGCGCACCTTGCAAACCGAGCTGCAAAATAAGCTAGCTGAGGCGATTCTATTGGGTACCATCGGTGATAGTGATGCTGTTCGTGCCGATTTGTCTGATTATGATGATGGCATTATTCTTATCACGGCAAATACATCGCGTGATATCCCAGCGCTGAGCCAAATCTAACATAATAGCTCTTTCCTGATAGCATGCATATCCTTGTGCTATCTTATCTGTCATAATATGG
>CATISA010000045.1 GCA_949529445.1 Alphaproteobacteria bacterium UBA4588 | reverse complement strand
CTAGCGGCCCGAAAGTTCTCGTGCTGCAACAAGTTCGGCGATTTGAACCGAATTCAATGCCGCCCCTTTGCGCAGATTGTCAGACACACACCAGAATGAAAGACCATGAGGAACAGTAGCGTCGGTACGAACCCTGCTAATATAGACAGCATCTTCACCTGCCGCTTCAACCGGTGTCACATAGCCTTCATCAGCACGGTGATCAATAACAATCATGCCGTCTGCTTTATGCATTAAGTCGCGTGCTTTATTTTCAGTCATTGGCTTTTCTGTTTCAACAAACACAGCTTCTGAATGGCCAACAAAGACAGGAATGCGAACACATGTTGCAATCAGTTCGATTTCTGGGTCCAATATTTTCTTAGTTTCAACAGTCATCTTCCATTCTTCTTTGGTCGACCCGTCATCCATAAAAACATCAATATGCGGAATAGCATTAAAGGCTATCTGCTTTGTAAACTGCTCAGTCTGCACGGTATCATTCACAAAAATACCTTTAGTTTGGTTAAATAGCTCATCCATACCGGCACGGCCTGCGCCTGATGTTGCCTGATAGGTTGCGACCACTACACGCTTAATCTTAAACGCATCATGAAGCGGCTTCAGTGCAACAACAAGCTGGGCTGTTGAACAATTGGGGTTTGCAATAATATTTCGGCCACCCTGTTCTGTCCGAAACCCTGTGATCGCATCTGGATTGACCTCAGGGACAATCAGAGGCACATCATCTGCCATCCGAAATGCTGAAGAATTATCAATCACAATACACCCTGCTGCCCCAGCCTTCGGAGCATAGGTTTCAGAGATAGCCCCGCCGGCTGAGAATAAGGCAATATCGGCGTTGTTAAAATCAAAGGTTTCCAGAGACTGGACTTTTAATACCTTATCATCGCCATATGATATTTCGCGGCCTAATGAATTTGTCGATGCCAGCGCAATCACGTCATCAGCCGGGAAATTTCTTTCAGCCAGAGTTTGAAGCATTTCGCGGCCAACAGCGCCCGTAGCGCCTGCAACAACTACTCGATATCCCATAATATTCTCTTTCATTCCTGAACCTTATCGGAGGCTCATGTCTTATCTGCCGACTAACGCGCCAGCTTATCCATTTCAGCCAGCACGGCCTGCGCCATGCCCTCTGTGCCAACCTGCTCGCACCCCGGTGCCATAATATCGCCGGTACGTTTACCTGATGCAAGTGCGCCAGCGACTGCTACTTCTACCAGATCTGCTTCTTCTGACTGACCAAAAGAATAGCGCAACATCATAGCAAAGCTGAGGAATTGCGCTAGTGGATTTGCAAGATCCTGACCGGCAATATCAGGTGCTGAGCCATGGACGGGCTCATACATTGCCTTTGGCAAGCCTGTTTCGGCATCCGATAGTCCAAGCGAGGCAGAGGGCAGCATACCAAGAGAACCTGTGAGCATCGCCGCACAATCAGAGAGTAAATCGCCAAACAAATTATCTGTTACAATCACATCAAATTGGCGTGGATTGCGAACCAGCTGCATAGCACAATTATCGGCATACATATGCCCCATTTCAATGCCACTACCTTCAGCTTGGTGTAACTCTGTCATAACTTCGCGCCATAAAATGCCCGAATACATCACATTTGATTTTTCAACTGAGGTCACTTTACCGTTACGCTTGCGCGCTAAGTCGAATGCAACCCTGCCGATTCGCTCAATCTCAGATGTTGAATAAGCGTTGGTATCATAACCTTTGCGCGAACCATCTGGTTGGTCATCAATGCCGCGTGGCTCGGCAAAATAAGACCCACCGCATAATTCACGTAAGATCATAATATTCAAGCCCTCAACGACATCACGTTTCAAAGTCGATGAATCAACAAGAGCATCAAACACAATTGCCGGGCGTAGATTGGCAAATAGATCCATCTCTTTACGCAACGCCAAAAGGCCCCGTTCAGGCTTGAGTAAAAAATCCAGCGCATCATATTTAGGGCCACCAACAGCGCCAAAAAGAACAGCATCACTAGCAACAGAATCAGCTAGCGTTTCATCAGTCAAAGGCGTGCCATACGCATCATAAGATGCGCCGCCAACTAGCCCTTCGCTCATATCGAAGTTCAAGGATTTATGCTTTGCCAGCCAGTCGATGACTTTCATATTCGCAGCCATCACCTCAACACCAATGCCATCACCGGGCAACACCATAACCTTGCGATTAGACGCCATTTTCATTTCTCCTCTTGAAATACCTCAGCCAGAAAAGGCCCTCTAGGCAGCTAGCCTAGAGCCATGGCATATCGCTTGCGCGCTTTGCTTCATAATCAGCGATAGCTGGCTTCTTCTCCAGTGTCAGACCAATATCATCAAGCCCATCTAGCAAACATTGCTTACGGAACGGATCTACATCAAAGCTGATGCTCACCCCGTTTGGCCGTGCAATAGTCTGATCAACAAGGTTAATCGTCAGCTCTGGGTTTTCTGTATCAGACGCATCTGCCATAAGAGCATCACGGTCCTCAGCCGTTACCTTGATAGGCAGAATGCCATTCTTGAAACAGTTATTGAAAAAAATATCCGCAAAACTGGTTGAAATCACACACCGGATACCAAAATCAAGTAGGGCCCATGGTGCATGTTCACGGCTGGAACCACAGCCAAAATTATCACCTGCTATCAGTATCTGACTGCTGTTATAGGGCGCTTTGTTAAGCACGAAATCGGCTTTATCGCTTCCATCATCTTCAAACCGCATTTCATGAAATAGGTTGGCGCCAAGGCCAGACCGCTTGATTGTTTTCAAGAACTGCTTTGGGATAATCATGTCAGTATCGATATTCAGAAAATTCAAGGGTGCTGCGACACCTGTTAGTTTATCAAATTTCTGCATTTCATTTCCCCTTATGACGCGAAGTCACGAACATCACACAGATGCCCGCGAATAGCTGCAGCAACTGCCATTTGTGGGCTAACCAGATGGGTCCTACCACCCCGACCCTGTCGGCCTTCAAAATTGCGGTTAGATGTTGAGGCACAGCGCTCGCCCGGCTCAAGCCGGTCGGCGTTCATCGCAAGACACATAGAACAGCCTGGCTCACGCCATTCAAAACCTGCAGCTATGAAAATTTTATCAAGGCCTTCTTCTTCAGCTTGAATTTTCACCAGACCAGAACCTGGCACAACAAGTGCCCGGACAGACTCTTGAACCTGACGACCATCAGCCAGAGACGCTGCTGCGCGTAAATCTTCAATACGGCTATTTGTGCATGACCCAATGAAGACTGTGTCAATTTTGATATCAGTCAGTTTCTGGCCAGCTGTTAGGCCCATATAATTAATGGCACGTTCCAGCTTATCACGAATGGCAATATCTTGTTCTTTGTCTGGCATTGGCACTGCTGATGTAATCGGCAAAGCATCTTCTGGGCTGGTACCCCATGTAACTGTTGGCACAATATCTTCAGCTTTCAGTGTGACTTCTTTGTCATAAGATGCACCGGGATCAGATGGCAGTGATGACCACCATGCAACGGCTTGATCCCAATTACCCCCTGTCGGAGCCATCGGGCGTCCCTGGAGATAGGCAAAAGTCTTTTCATCAGGTGCAATCATACCAGCACGTGCGCCAGCTTCAATCGCCATATTACAGACCGTCATCCGGCCTTCCATAGAGAGCGCTTCGATGGCATCACCAGCAAATTCGATCACATGGCCTGTGCCACCGGCAGTGCCAATCTCGCCAATGATCGCAAGGATGATATCCTTGGCCGTCACATGTTCTGAGACAGCGCCATCAACAGTGATTCGCATATTTTTTGCTGGCTTTTGAATTAATGTTTGTGTTGCCAGAACATGTTCGACCTCAGATGTGCCGATGCCAAAAGCAAGGGCGCCAAAGGCACCATGCGTTGCTGTATGTGAATCACCGCACACAATTGTCATACCAGGCTGGGTAAACCCTTGTTCCGGCCCAATTACATGCACAATGCCTTGACGTACATCATTCATGCCGAAATAAGGGATATTGAATTCCGCAGCATTCGCATCGAGCGTTTCAACCTGAATACGGGATTCGTCATCAGCTATACCAACAGACCGGTCGGTTGTTGGCACATTGTGATCAGCAACAGCAAGGGTGCGCGCAGGTGAATGTACTGAACGGCCAGCATTACGCAAGCCTTCAAAAGCTTGCGGACTTGTCACTTCATGGACAAGATGCCTGTCTATATAGATGAGGCACATGCCATCGGCGGACTCATCCACCACGTGCGATGCCCAAATTTTGTCAAAAAGTGTTCTCGGTGTAGACATCACTGCCCCCCCCTGTTTTCTGCCAGAATTGATCCTGCATTTATTATTTAGCAGAAGCGGCCCGGAAGCAATCAGGAAGCAGACGTGCGAACCGTCTTTTCGGCGATACGAGCTGCTTTACCTGTGCGACCGCGCAAATAGTAAAGCTTTGCACGGCGAACTGCACCGCGACGGATGACTTCGATGGATTGGATCCGCGGCGAATATAGCGGGAATACCCGCTCAACGCCTTCACCGTAAGAAATCTTGCGAACAGTAAAAGATGAATTGATTCCGCTGCTTTTGCGGCTGATGCATACACCTTCGAATGCCTGAATACGCTCACGCGTACCCTCGACGACTTTCGCACTGATTTTCAGTGTATCGCCCGGGCCAAATTCAGGGATCGCGCGCTCTGCAAGAGAGGCGTCCATTTGTTTCTTACCGATCTGATCAAGGTTATTCATCATCGTCTCCATAATGCGTGCGACACTAAAACAGTATTCGCATCAAATTGTCAATCTTTATCATTTGCTTCACCGTGCTTTTCAGACGGGGCTCAGGAGAGTTTTTTCCCAGAAGTCTGGTCTTTCTGTCCGGTTATGTCTGAGACCACATCATCTTGTGTCTCTGAAGCCTTATTTTTATCTTTGTAACGGGCCCATAAATCGGGGCGCCGCGCTCGTGTAATCGCCTCTGACTGGGCCATGCGCCAAGCCTTGATGTCGGCATGGTGACCTGACAACAAAACATCAGGAGGCTCAATGCCATCGAAATTACGAGGCTGGGTGTAATGGGGATATTCCAGCAACCCATTCTCAAAACTTTCCTCATAATGGCCAATTTCCTTACCCATTACGCCTGGTAGAAGCCGCACAATACTGTCTAGCAAAACAAGCGCAGCAAGCTCACCGCCAGATAGAATATAATCACCAACCGAAACTTCGAGCAGGTGATGCTTATCAATAGCCCGCTGATCAAGACCCTCATAACGACCACAAACCAGGACAAGCCCTGGTTCTTGACTCAAGTCTCTGACCATAGATTGGGTCAGCATTTTGCCCCGTGGGCTAAGATAAATCCGTGGCCCCGGTGCATCTTCAAGACTAGTAAGCGCTGCTGACATCACATCGGGGCGCATCACCATGCCGTGGCCACCGCCAAAAGGTGGGTCGTCAACATCATTATGTTTGCCAACAGCAAATGAACGCGGCGTGATCACATCAAGTGACCAGATATTATCCTGCAATGCCCGCCCTGCAAGCGAGCGACCAAGTGGGCCTGGAAACATATCGGGAAACAGGCTGATAACAGATGCCTGAAAAGCCGGCACAAAATCAGATAGCGTGTTATTGCTCATGCCACACCGTCCTCCTCTGCCTCATCATCCCCTTCTAGCGCTGCAAACTGCATCTGAATTGAACGGGCTTCCAGATTAACATCCATAAGAAACGGTGCCACAAACGGAAGCATCTCATTCTGTTTTTTGCCCTCAATTTGAATATCAGCAACTTCGCCAGCACCAAAATCAAACAACCCGACTAAGGTTCCACGCCTCAGATTTTCTTCATCGACCACAGCGCACCCTATCAAATCTGCATGATAGAGTTCGCTGTCATCTGTTTCTGGAAGGGCTGTTCGGGCAATTTGTAACTCACGCCCTCGCAGCTCTTCTGCTGCTGTCCTGTCACTAACCTCACCTGCCTCACAGACAAGAAGCCCCTTCGCATGTCCCACAATTTTTAGCGATAATTGCCTGCCATCAGATATCTGAAGCGGACCATAATCTGTTAGGGCATCAGGAGATGCCGTAAAGCTTTTGACCTTGAACTGGCCGCGCACACCATGAGCTGACGCAATTGCGCCAATCGTTATCATATGTGCCCGGCTGTCTATCATCTGCTAACGGCTTTCCATCCTGTTTATTCAGCTGGCTTTTCTTCTTCAGCCGGAACCTCAGCAGCAGCTTCTTCAGCCGGAACCTCAGCAGCAGCTTCTTCAGCCGGAACCTCAGCAGCAGCTTCTTCAGCCGGAACCTCAGCAGCTGCAGCCTCAGCAGCAGCGGCAGCTTCTTCTTCACGCTCCGCACGCTTTTTGCCAACAGCTGATTTCTTTGGCTGTTCACGAAGTTTGACAGGCGCCATAAGCTCTAGACTTGCTAGGAGTTTCTGAACGCGCTCAGTTGGCTGTGCACCAAGACCAAGCCAGTATGATACACGCTCACCATTTACCACAAGCCGCTGGTCATTATCTTTGGCCGTCATGGGATTATAATGCCCAAGACGCTCGACATAACGCCCATCGCGCGGAGATGCTGCCTCAGCGACAACAATTCTGTAAAATGGTCTCTTTTTAGTTCCACCACGTGAAAGTCTGATTTTTAAAGCCATTCTCTTGTCCTTTTTTTAACTTATCTAGTTATTATGGTCAGGTCGTTATTATGCATTGTCATTTGTTTCAGGGCTAACTGAAGACCATGTTTTTCAGCCCTAAAATTCTTTTAAAACCTTGTTTATTTTTTCTTTTTTCCGCCAACCCCACCAAGACCCGGCAACCCACCACCAAAAGGGGGTTTGCTGCCTAAGCCAGGCAAGCTGGGCATAGAGCCCCCACCCATTTTTTGGCTTAATTTTGCCATATCGGCGGCAGATGGCGCGTTACCACTCATCATCCCACCCATATTTCCTGGCATTCCGCCGCCCATAAGAGCTTTCAGGCCAGCGGATCCTGCCTTGCTGCCCATTTTTTTCATCATCTTGGCCATGTCTTGATATTGTTTGACTACCCGGTTTACATCCTGAACAGTTGTGCCTGATCCTGCGGCAATCCGCTTTCGGCGTGAGGCATTTAACAGTCCAACCTGAACCCGTTCTTTTTTCGACATAGACAAAATGATGGCTTCTTGCCGTTTCATCATCGAATCATCGATACCAGCAGCAGAAATCTGCTTTTTCATCTTGCCAATACCGGGCAACATACCCAGAAGACCACCAAGACCACCCATTTTTTGAAGCTGGCGCAATTGAGACAGGAAATCGTTCATATCGAACTTACCTGCTGCCATACGTTGCGCCATGCGCATTGCTTCTTCTTCTTCAATGGCTTCAGCCGCTTTTTCAACCAGCGCAACCACATCGCCCATATCAAGGATGCGGCCTGCCATGCGCTCCGGATCAAATTCCTCCAGCGCGTCCAGCTTCTCACCAGTGCCAACAAGCTTGATAGAACAGCCTGTGACCTGTGACATTGAAAGCGCGGCACCGCCACGCGCATCACCATCTAGCCGGGTCAGGACAATTCCTGTAACGCCAACAGCATCATGGAAAGCCTTCGCAGTTGTAACAGCATCCTGACCGGTCAGGCTGTCTGCCACCAGAAGCACTTCATCGGGATTAGTAAGTGCTTTGATTTCCGCAAGCTCACCCATTAGGGCATCATCAATTGACAAACGACCTGCTGTATCAAGAATGAGAACATCATAAGCCTGCAAGCTGGCAGCCTGAAGGGCACGCTTTGCCAGCTGGACAACTGTTTCATTATCCGATTCGGGCAGAATACCTGCGTCTACCTGCTCACCAAGGGCGCGAAGCTGTTCACGCGCCGCAGGCCGCACTAAATCAAGGCTGGCAAGCATAACTTTCTTTTTCTGGCGGGTTTGCAATCGCAAGGCCAGCTTACCAGCCGTTGTTGTTTTGCCAGACCCTTGAAGACCTGCCATCAGAATAACAGCCGGCGGCGTTACATCGATACGCAAGGGCTCCGCGTCACCGCCAAGCACTTCGGTTAACCCGTCATGAACAAGTTTAATAACCTGCTGGTCAGGGCGAACAGCTTTCAGGACGGCTGCACCAACAGCTTTCTCACGAATGCGTTCCATAAATTGGCGGACGACTGGCAGGGCAACATCAGCTTCAAGAAGGGCAAGGCGGACTTCGCGCAGAGCAGCATCAACATCGCCCTCAGAAAGCGCACCACGCTTACCAAGGCCGGAGAAGACCGACTGTAACCTATCTTTTAAACTGTCAAACATCTGACCAGCTTTCTGTTCGTCACATCACCGCAAAAATGCCCATAGCAAACCGGCATCTGTGCTCGAAAACTTCAAGGACAGATGGGACCCGCTAAGGTCTGGCGATTAAAAATGCCAGAGATAAGCCCAAGTCTTTACGAAGATATCACAGCAATGTCAAGGAGAGGCTGGGTTCTCAGGTAGGCTTATGTAAAAAGTTAAGACCGTTACTGCAGGCCATTGTCTTTTTGTGTTAGGCAGCAAAATTAGCGTATGACTATTAATAGGCTTTTCACAGCTTTCTGAATGATATTAAAGGGATGGTTATGTTTTTTATACTGACAAAGATTGTAGGCCTGCTTATTGAGCCTATCCTGCATAGCCTCTATCTCGTTAGTGGTGCCGTTATCTTGCGTCTTTTCAGGCGGCACCAGCTTGCTAGCTTGTGCCTATACGCCTCTGTCTTACTACCTGTCCTATATAGCATCACACCGATAAGCGCGGCCTTTCTGCGACCACTTGAAAATCATGCCCCACAAATTTCATCTGCACAGCTCGGCCCGGTGGATGGCATTATTGTTCTGGGTGGCCATACAAAATCAGGGCTCCTCCCACAAGAACGCGCCCAAGCACAAGTTGGCAGCTCAGCTGAGCGGTTCATCACAGCTCTTGCGCTTGCAGATAGATATCCAAATGCAGATGTCTGGTTTACCGGCTTATCTGGGGCTATCCAGCACAAAGGATGGAGTGAAGGTGACTCAATCCGTGCTCTGCTTGGCGAGCTTGGCAAGGATATCACACGCTTTCAGTTTGAGGAAATGTCACGCAATACTGCACAGAATGGCTCAATGATGTACGCAGCAGCGCAACCCTCCTTCGGCCAACGATGGGTCCTCGTGACATCAGCATCTCATATGAGACGTGCTAGCGCCAGCTTTGCCAAAGCAGGCTGGCCCGAGCTTATTCTTTATCCAGTGGATTATCAGACCCGGCCCACAAAAGAAATATTTCGGTTTATGCCCTCAAAAGGGTTTGGACTTATCCGTACAGCATTGCATGAATATATTGGGATGGCAGGCTATTGGCTAACCGGCAAAGTTTAGCCAAACTATCCAGCTAGGCTTGATCCTGCGGCGTACCGCCAACCAGTGCTGACACAAATTCCTGCGCACGAAACACATCAAGATCCTCAGCTGTCTCGCCAACGCCAATCAGATGCACCGGCAAGCTAAATTCCCGCGCCAGTGCGACCAGTACACCCCCTTTAGCTGTGCCATCTAGCTTGGTAATAATCATTCCTGTCAGCCCAGCATGCGCTTCAAAGGCTTTGACTTGTGCAAGCGCATTCTGTCCCACAGTGCCGTCAAGAACGATCACTGTATCATGAGGGGCATCTGGCATCTGTTTTTTAATCACCCGTATGATTTTTGATAGCTCATCCATCAATTCTAAGCGGTTTTGCAAACGTCCTGCTGTATCAATTATCAGCACGTCAATCTTCTGGCGTTGCGCTTGTTCTATTGCCTGAAACGCAAGAGCTGCGGCATCTCCACCCCGCGCTCCTGATATGACAGGGGTGTCTGTGCGCACCCCCCATCCAGCCAGCTGTTCAATCGCTGCTGCCCTAAATGTATCTGCAGCTGCCAGCATAACAGACTGTCCGTCACGCTGAAATTTTGCCGCAAGCTTGCCAGCTGTTGTTGTCTTGCCAGACCCATTTACTCCAACAAGCAGAACCACATGCGGCTGATGCGCTCTATTCACATTGAGGGGCCCTTCAACAGGCGTTAGAATAGCAGTTAATTGTTCCGCCAACACAGACCGCAAACCATCTTCGCTCACAGGCCCATCCCAACGATGCGATTTGATAGCATCAATAATGGCAAGCGTCGCTGGCATCCCCAGATCAGCAGAAATCAGAGCATCTTCGATATCCTCTATCGAGCTCGCATCAATTTTTTCTTTCCCGAATAGCGCCGAAATGCCTGATGTTAACTTGGTTGAGGATGATTTAAGTCCTGCTGTTAATCTGGATAGCCACTTCATGAGAGACTCCGGTTTTCAGGAATAGAAATAAGCGGTACAACCTGCATCACGCCGTGGTCTGAACCCTTTAATTCAACGGGCAATAATGTGCCCGCCTCGATCGAGAGATCTGGAGGCAATACTGCTTTTTCAAAGCCGCTCAGATAACCTATTTTCCCGTGTTCAACGAGCATCATATCAACTCCGCCAGACCGTTGTTTCAGATGCGCGTCGCGCTGTTGATCGCCAAGCGCCCGCACCTCGGCTACACGGTTTTTAATAACAGCTTTTTCAAGTTGCGGCATCTGGGCTGCCGGTGTGCCCTCGCGCGCTGAATAACCGAATACGTGCAGATATGTAAGGCCTGCCTCTCTGATTAATGATAAGCTTGCCTGATGCGCCTCGTCTGATTCGGTTGGAAAGCCTGCAATAAAATCGGCCCCAAAAACAACATCGGGACGCCGCCGACGGGCTTCAGCAACAAAGCGCAGAATATCACGCCGTAGATGGCGCCGTTTCATCCGCTTCAAAATGATATCATCGCCATGCTGAATAGATAAATGCAAATGCGGCATCAGACGCGCCTCTTTTTCGAGGCAATCCATAAGCGGCGCATCCAGCTCAGCAGGGTCAATAGATGACAGCCGCAAACGGGCAAGTTCTGGCACAGCATCAAGTAGCTCACGCACAAGTGTTCCGAGCTTGTTCCTGCCTGGCAGATCATCTCCCCAACTAGTGATATCAACGCCTGTCAGTACAATTTCCATACTACCCGCCGCAACCAGCTTACGGGCACTTTCAATAATAATATGCACCGGAACCGAACGAGAGGGACCACGACCAAATGGAATAATGCAAAATGTACATCGATGGTCGCATCCTTGCTGAATTTGCAGAAACGCACGGGTATGGTCATCAAAGCGCTCAAACATATGATGTGGTATATCGCGGCGATCCATAATATCAGATAGCTGCATGGACGGGAGTGATTCTTCAGCCAGTTGCTGCCAAGGCGCAGCGGTTAGCTTGTCAGCATTTCCAACAACAAAATCTGTCTCTGCCATATTAGCCCAGCTATCTGGATCAATCTGGGCCGCACAGCCGGTCACAACAATCTGAGTGTCGGGACGTTCGCGGCGTAGCTTACGAATCGTCTGACGCGCCTGTTTTTCAGCCTCGCTCGTGACAGCACAAGTATTAATAATCACAACATCATTCAAGCCCGCCGCCTCGGACTGCTTGCGCATAACTTCAGATTCCCAGATATTCAGACGACACCCAAAGGTCTTGATTGTTGGTCGATTGGTCGACATTAACCATCACCATCAATACTAAAATCAGGGCCAAAAAGCGTTGGGTCAATAATGCCTGCAGCCACATGAGTGGTTGGCCCCATCATAATGACATGGCCATTTTGTCCCTGACCTGCCTGCCAAGTAATAAAGAGTGAGCCTCCATCCAGTACTATTTCAACATCTTCGGACACTGTCAGCCCGCGCCGGATAGCTGCCACAGCTGCTGCACATGCCCCAGAACCACAGGCCATTGTGATGCCAGCACCACGCTCCCAGACCCGCATCCGAAGCTTGTTCCGGCTTAACACAGTAACAACTTCAATATTGGCTCTATCCAGAAAAAGCGAGTGATGTTCTAATTGCGGTCCGATATCCAACAAGTCAATTGCCTCAACATCGTCAACAAACATCACAGCATGTGGATTGCCAACAGACTGGCAGGTCGCTTTATCAGGCGCAGTAGGGCCAAGATCGACCTCAGCGGTATTGACTGCTTCGGCAAGCGGAATGTCACGCCAGCCTGTGCGCACCATTCCCATATCAACAGCTATCAGCGGCACAGTGCCCTCTCTTCTGTAATGCCATGCTGATAAGGTGCCCGAAATTGTCTCAATTGTAAGATTTGATTTATGCATTTCATGCATGAGGATATCTGCAACACAGCGCGTGCCATTACCACAAGCACCAGCAACAGACCCATCTGCGTTCAGCATATCAAGCCGGACATCTGCACCAGTTGCTGAGTTTTGCAGAATCATTATCTGATCACAGCCAATACCGGTATGACGATTAGCGAGATGGCGCATGCCGTCTGTATCCGGCAGTTGCTTGCCATCGCGGGCATCCAGAATGATAAAATCATTGCCCAACCCATGCATTTTAATAAAGGGCAGCGGGCAGTTAAATCCAGCACTCATTATATTACATCCACAACCTAGAAGGTGAGCTTACGGTCTATACAGGAAAGCGCGCTAATCAGCCAGTTCAATTGTTATGGGCACATGATCGGATGGTTTTTCAAACCCACGGGCTTCTGCCATAATATCAATCGTCAGCGCATTATCACTCAGATCAGCACTCAGCCAGATATGGTCAAGCCGCCGGCCTCTGTTAGATGCCTGCCAATCGCGTGCCCGATAAGACCACCAGCTATAAAGAGTTTCATCAGGGCCATAAAAATTACGAACAGAATCAACCCAGCCGCCATCATGAATGGCCGCAGTAAGCTTTTCACGCTCAATATCAGTGTGGCTTACAACTTTACGAAGCTGGCGTGTTGACCACACATCTTCAGCAAGCGGCGCAATATTTAAATCACCCACTAGAACAGATGAACGCGGCGGATTGGCAGCAAACCAGTCTCGCATCTCATCAACAAAATCTATTTTGTGTCCAAATTTCGGATTCTCGATCCTATCAGCAATATCGCCGCCCGCAGGTACATAAAAATTATGGATATCAACGCCATTAATCCGCGCACAAATATGCCGGCAATCGTCCTTGCCTGCCCATAATTTATGATGCTGCGTTTCAATAGGCAGGCGAGAGATAATCGCAACCCCATTATAAGATTTTTCACCGCGGCATGCGATATGCTCCCAACCAGAATCTGCCAATGCCTCATGCGGAAAAAAGTCATCCTGTGTTTTTGTTTCCTGCAGACACAGCACATCTAAATCAAGCTCATTTAGAACTCTGATAACGTGTTGAATTCGCAGTCTAACTGAGTTTATATTCCAAGTCGCGATTTTCATCGTTTTCTTTTTACTCCAATTTTACTCCGGCATAACTGCTAATTTAGCTCTTTAGAACTACTTAAAGCTTTATTGAACTACAAAGGAGGTAAAGTAAACTTCTTCAACGCCGCTCAATCTTTGAAGCTAAACCCTTCTTTCGGGTTAAAATACTCTTTCGTGATTTCAAGGTCTGTGATGAGGTCTGCTCTATACGGAATTGGGACTCTGTTGCCCGTTAAAGCCATTATGTAGGTAAATCTGCCAAACAGTATGCCCAACGGTCTAACTTGACGCTGAACAGCATTCTGCACCTTCTGAGAGCGATATTTGAACTTTACCTCATAAAACCCCTCAATAGCTTTTTCCATTGTCCGCATCTGGGTGTCGTCTAAGCGAGTTCTGGTTGAAACAAATCCAGATCTGGTTCGTAAAGCACGTCGTCTGCGTGGTGCAAACCC
The DNA here is from genome assembly GCA_949529445.1 of Alphaproteobacteria bacterium UBA4588. Lineage (GTDB taxonomy): Bacteria > Pseudomonadota > Alphaproteobacteria > Puniceispirillales > Puniceispirillaceae > UBA4588. The sequence continues at coordinate 47 of CATISA010000045.1, read as the reverse complement.
TGTGACTGGTGCGCGGAAAAGCTATCAGAGGGTTGCAATTGAGCTGT
>CATISA010000044.1 GCA_949529445.1 Alphaproteobacteria bacterium UBA4588 | reverse complement strand
GACAGTAATTCAGCGGGCGTACGAGCATGGCCATCACGTGCAAGAGGTAAGTCATGCTTCTCAAGTTCGCGTGGCGGAGCTGCGCGTTTTGACAGCATTCTTTTGGCGTTCGCTAGATGCTGTTTTTTGTTGCTCCAATGTCGCTCACGCTCAGCCGAAGCGATACCAAGCGCAATCGCTTTGTCGGTGAGCCGCTGGTCAGCATTATCTGCCCGTAACATCAGCCGATATTCTGCACGTGAGGTAAACATCCGGTATGGTTCAGGCGCACCCTTGGTGACAAGGTCGTCTATCATCACCCCAATATAGGCATCTGCTCTATCGAGACTAAAAATATCGTCTCTGCCAGATACTCTGATTGCAGCATTCACGCCGGCCATAAGGCCTTGCGCGCCCGCTTCTTCATAGCCAGTAGTGCCATTTATCTGCCCGGCTAAAAATAGTCCTGAAAGAGCTCGTAATTCCAGCGAGCGATGTAGCGCACGCGGGTCAATGAAATCATATTCGATTGCATAGCCATATTGCAGAATCTTCGCCTGCGCGAGCCCTGGAATTGTTGCCAGCATTTTATCCTGCACATCGCGTGGCAAGCTAGTGGAGATACCATTAGGATAAATAGTGATATCATCTAACCCCTCTGGCTCAAGAAATATCTGATGAGACGTTCTATCGGCAAACCGATAGACTTTATCCTCAATAGACGGACAATAACGCGGCCCCTGCCCTTCGATTTGTCCTGAATAAACTGACGATAAATGGAGTGATTCGGCAATGATAGCATGGGTTTTTTCGGTTGTACGTGTGATCCCACAAGAAATCTGGGGCACTGTTATTTTATCTGTAAGGCTTGAAAATGGGATTGGCGTATCATCTGCCGGCTGCATTTCCAGCTGAGCCCAGTCAATGGTCCTGCTATCAAGACGCGCAGGGGTACCGGTTTTCAAGCGCCCAGTGGGTACATTGAGCGATCGCAGATTTGTGGCCAATTTATTTGATGGAGCCTCACCAACACGACCAGCGGGCGTACGCTCTGTTCCTAAATGAATGAGACCACCCAGAAACGTCCCTGTTGTCAGGACAATAGCGCCACAGTGATAAATTACACCTGTTTCGGTCTCCAGGCCTGTCACTTGACCATTTTCATGCAGAATATCGCCTACCGCCGCTTCAATAATCGTAAGATTATGTTCTTTAGATAGAAGATTCTGTATCGCGTTACGATAGAGTTTTCTGTCAGCTTGTGCTCGCGGACCCCGCACAGCAGGGCCACGTGATTTATTCAACATACGAAACTGGATACCCGATGCATCAATAGCACGTGCCATAATGCCATCAAGCGCATCTATCTCGCGCACCAGATGCCCCTTACCCAAACCGCCAATGGCTGGATTACAGGACATCTCGCCTATTTTATCACGACGCATAGTGATCAAAGCCGTTTTAGCGCCCATACGCGACGACGCAGAAGCGGCCTCGGTCCCTGCATGACCGCCGCCAATCACAATAATATCAAAGCTGTTTTGCGTGCCGCGTAATGACGCCATAATGCTTTATCCCAACCAGAACAACGACAACGAAGCTTTACCAGCGGTGTTGTGGCCTATAATACGATAAAAATCCAACGGGCATTCCTGTGATAAAGAGCGAAAGGTAAATTGTTTCACGTGAAAAGTCAAAGAAACAAGGCGCAAAGGCGCGCTCTATTTACCAATACAAAACCGACTAAAAACATGGTCTAGCACGTCTTCAATATCAACATGGCCTGTAATACGACCCAGCGCTGTGGCAGCAGCCCGAAATTCTTCAGCAACAAGCTCGCTTTCTGTCTCAATATTAAGTGGCACACTGTTATTTAGATGTTCATAAGCAGCCACGAATGCCGCCCTGTGACGTGCCCTTGTTATTAAAGCAGAACCATTATCACGATTAAGTGAGGGTACCATTTTACTGAGCTGGGCTTCAATCTGTGAGCCAGCATCGTTGTCCTG
>CATISA010000043.1 GCA_949529445.1 Alphaproteobacteria bacterium UBA4588 | reverse complement strand
GGAATAAATACAATATTGTGAGACACTATTTCACCGCCCCTTTAACTTATTCTAGACAAGTTCTTATGTCAGATTGACCTTTTCGCATGGTTCATGTATCACTTCAACCACAACAAATCGTGAAGCTCACAATTCTTCACATGTTTTCCCCCGGCATCAAATAGTTAATGAGTAAATTAGGCTCATTCAATATTGTATAAAGACGGGTTTAAGGCGGTGAAATGACAAAGGGGTCAGAACAATATCTTCACCATTTCATGATTTAGGACTCAGCGATGCTCTGGTTGATGCTGTCACACAGCTTGGCTATGAGGCACCAACACCTATTCAGGCTGCATCAATTCCAATTATTTTGATGGGCCGCGATATTCTGGGCTCTGCACAAACAGGGACCGGAAAAACAGCGTCGTTCACCTTGCCCCTAATTGACATTCTGGCGTCTGGCCGCGCAAAAGCGCGGATGCCACGCTCGCTAATTCTTGCCCCCACCAGAGAGCTGGCAGCGCAGGTTGCAGAATCTTTCGAAAAATTTTCAACAAACCATAATATGAGCATGGCTTTGCTTATTGGTGGGGTAAGCTTTTCTGACCAAGAAGTAGCTCTTGATAAGGGTGTTGATGTTCTAATTGCCACACCAGGCCGGCTTATAGACCACTTTGAGCGTGGGAAAGTGCTCTTGCAAGATGTAAAAATTCTGGTTATCGACGAAGCTGACCGAATGCTCGATATGGGCTTTATTCCTGATGTTGAGCGAATCGTGAGCAAAATTCCGGTGATGCGCCAAACACTTTTCTTCTCTGCTACTTTGTCTGATGAGATTCATAAAATTGGCAGTAAATTTGTAATGAACCCGAAAATTATAGAGGTTTCAAAGCCAGCCAGTACAGCTGATACCGTATCACAGCGTCTGATTTGGACAGACACTCGTAAAAAGCGTGCAGTTCTGCGCGACTTACTGCGTACAGAAGCCGTTCAGAACGCCGTTATTTTCTGCAACCGTAAACGCGATATTTCAACGTTAATGTCATCATTACAGCGACATAAATTCAATGCTGCTGCCCTTCATGGAGATATGACGCAGTCAGCACGCCTTGCCGCCTTGAAAGATTTTAAAGACGGTGTTGTACCACTACTGATTGCATCAGACGTTGCCGCGCGCGGACTTGATATCCCGCTGGTTAGCCATGTCTTTAATTTTGACGTTCCAACAAATGCCGAAGATTACGTTCACCGCATTGGCAGAACCGGCCGTGCAGGACGGACAGGATCTGCCTTCACAATCGCGGCAACTAACGATGATAAACGTTATCTTGAAGCTATTGAAAAGCTTATTGGCGTGTCGATAGAGCTGCATAATACAGATGACAAATCTCAGGAGAAAGCTACTGTCTCTGACAAGCAGACGGAGCAGAGTGATAAGTCAGAGACCGCTACAGTCAAGGCTGATACATCTCAAAACAACAGCTCAGGAAAACCGCGGCGTAGCAGAAAAGCGTCGCAGACGAAAGACGCATCAGCCAATCAGTCAGCCACTGAAGCACAGGGCCAAACAAGTCCAAGCTCCCAAGAGATAGCTGATAAAAAGGACGGTACACGCAATAAATATGGTGAAAAGCGGCCGCCTGAATGGAAAGGTACTAGCTTTAAAGATAGCGACCATATTCCGGCCTTCTTGAAGTAGATTATCACCCGTTTTTCTTGATTTTCTAGGATCAGCCTGTTTGCCTCTAACCTGCAACAGCCTTATTAACGACTTCAGACAAGTCAGCTGATAAACTGTTTTTGGACAAGACTGCCAAAGCATCCTGCATTAACGCCTGCCGAGCTGGGGCATAATGCTGAAACCGCGTCAATGTAAGGCCGAGACG
>CATISA010000042.1 GCA_949529445.1 Alphaproteobacteria bacterium UBA4588 | reverse complement strand
GAGGGAACACAGCCTGTAATGGTTGTTCGCCATATCTTGCGGCTCTTTAAGACGCTTGCCATGATACAGAGTTTTATGCGGGGCGGTGATGGTGTGTCAAACGCAGTAGCAAAGGCACGGCCACCGCTTCATTTCACTCTTAAGCCAGTGATAACCAAAACGGCATCAAAATGGTCATTACATCAATCAAACGATATTATCGATAGATTAATTGCTCTTGAGATACAGATAAAATCTGGTGCGTTTCCGGACGCACGCACTCTGGTAGGTCAGAGCCTGCTCGGATTATGCCTGCGCGCGCAGGCTACAAATCGCTAAGACGGACTATCGTCTGCAAGGCCAAGGCGCAGCATTAAATCATCAAGCTGTTCCAGTGATGACATAGAAATACTGAGCTTTCCCTGTTCTTTTGCATCATCCCACGATAGAGACAAAGAAAGACCAAGAATTTGCATTGCTCTATCTTCCAACGCTCTGATATCAGATGATTTTTCTGGCTTTTTTGTTTCTGCTTTTACGCCACCCTTTAAGTCTTTGATAAGCCGTTCAACCTCCCGCGCTGATAAATTATCTGTCAAAATTTTCTGGGCAAAAGCGGCAGCATCTTGATGGCCAATCAAGGGACGTACTTGGCCCATTGTCAGCCTGCCTTCTGATATCAACTCCTGTACAGAGACAGGTAAATTGAGCAATCTCATTAAATTGGTGATATGAGAGCGGGATTTACCAATAATATCTGCAAGCTCTTCTTGCGTATAGTCATGCGATGAAATCAGAGCCTGATAAGCTTCGGCTTCTTCTATACTGGTAAGATCGCGGCGTTGAACATTTTCAATGAGCGCTATTTCTGATGCGTCACGTTCATCAAAGACACCAATAATAGCAGGGATTTCATGAAGTTTAGCTATCTGAGCTGCCCGCCATCTCCGCTCACCGGCAATAAGCTGATACCGGTTTTCCTTATCTGGCGTTTCACGCACAAGAATAGGCTGTATGAGCCCCTTCTGGCGGATTGAGACAGCAAGTTCATTAAGTGCTTGGGTATCGAAAATGCGGCGTGGCTGCCACGGGCCCGGATTAATCCATTCGACAGGAATAGAGCGCACAGAGGATGCACTTCCAGTAGCCTGTGCTACCATCGTACTTAACTCCATATCCGTCGGGTTAGCCGCCTGAGGTTGCGGCGTATTTTTGGCTGGTATGGCAGCATCACCAAGAAGCGAAGATAGGCCACGGCCTAATCGAGAGGGCGTTGCTGTTTTTTGGGTGGATGGTTTATTTCCTGCGGGGGACTTCTTTGTCATACTGCCTGCTTCTCCTGCTTTAGCAATTCTGCTGCGAGCGCAGCATAAGCCTGCGCGCCAGTACATTTCAAATCATACATTAAAACAGGTTTACCAAATGACGGCGCTTCAGAAATACGAACATTCCGAGGAATAACTGTTTCATAGACAGTATCACCAAAGTGACCTCTTACATCTGCCTTGACCATTTCTGACAATTTGTTCCGGGTATCATACATAGTCAGCACAATCCCCTGCATTGCCAGTGATGCATTAAGATTGGTTCTTACTGCAGCGATTGTGGTCATTAACTGTGCTAAACCCTCAAGAGCGTAAAATTCACATTGTAATGGCACCAGCACACTATCAGAGGCAGCAAGCGCATTAACCGTTAACAGGCCCAGAGAAGGCGGGCAGTCGATCAGAATGTAATCATAAACACCGTCTAGCGGGCCAAGCCCATCAGCCAGACGATACTCTCGCCGTTCCAAATCGCTCAGCTCAATTTCTGCTGCTGATAAATCCATCGTGGCAGGAAGAATATCAAGATGTGGTACGATACAGCTTGTCACAGCATCCTGCGCCGAACATTGGCCCGTTACGAGCCGGTAGCTATTTGAGTCTCTGTCTTGCTGCTCAATACCAAGACCAGTGCTGGCATTACCTTGCGGATCAAAATCAACAAGCAGCACAGACAGGCCACACGCCGCCATAGCAGTTGATAGATTAACGGCTGTGGTTGTTTTTCCAACACCGCCCTTCTGATTGACGACTGAAATAATTTTTGTCTGTGGCACAGAATAGCTCCAATGATAACCAACTGTAATATAAGAATATTTTTTTAGGGACTGCCCTGAATATTATAAGCGCGTCTCTGCTAATTATGCGTCAGATGACAAATGAATAAGCGTTGCTTCACTATCAGTAATACTAGGATGCAAAACAGCATTCAGTTTCGGCCAAGACGCTAACATGGTCAATTCTTGTTTCGCTGTTTTACCTTTTAAAAATAGAAATTGCTGCCCATCATGGTGATGCTTATGCGTTAAGTCTAGTAATTTATCAAGCGGTGCAAGCGCGCGTGCTGTAATAAAGTCTGCACCAAGGTCAGGGAGTGTTTCGATACGGTCATTGTGAATGATAACGTCGACGCCAGCCTCTTTTGCAGCAGCTCGTAAGAAGGCGCATTTGCGCTGATCTGATTCGACTAGATGCACCTCATGCTGTGTGATAATCGCCAGAATTAGACCCGGCAAGCCAGCACCAGACCCAATATCCATAATGCGACGAGGTGCATCCGGTAAATACGCAACAAGCTGCGCACTATCGAGAATGTGGCGAGTCCAGAGCGTATCAAGTGTCTTACCTGATACAAGATTAATTTTTGCTTGCCATTTCGTTAAGATCTGAGAATATCGGTCCAAAGCATCGATCACTGATATTCCAGCTATTGTTTCACGTGAAACATCTGTAACGCCGGCGATATAGTCAAGCGCCTCATTACGCGCCCAATTATGATCCTGTATCATTAAACACCCCTATTACGCCGAGTGCTCACGTGCATTTTGGTCTGTTTCTTGTCTTCTTATATGGCGTAATACTGCAACAATTGCTGCAGGTGTCATGCCGGGTATGCGTCCTGCCTGACCAATCGTCGCGGGACGATGCCGCAGAAGCAAATCCTGCGATTCAGCTGACAAACCTCCAATATCGGAAAACATTAAGTGCGCAGGGATAATGAGGGCTTCATCACGGCGCATTGCTGAGATATCTGCTTCCTGCCGGGCAAGATACCCTGAATAGCGACAGTCTGTTTCTAGTTGCTCATGTATTTGGACCGGAATATCGCTTAACTCAGGCCAGAGTGAAACAAGCTTTGTCAACCTTATCCCATCAAGGGACAGTAATTCAGCGGGTGTACGAGCATGGCCATCACGTGCAATAGGTAAGTCATGCTTCTCAAGTTCGCGTGG
>CATISA010000041.1 GCA_949529445.1 Alphaproteobacteria bacterium UBA4588 | reverse complement strand
GAACAGAGCAAGGATTGCCCAACAATCCAGCAGTGACTTCATTCGCGCCTCACGCGAAATAGTCTCATCTGGTTGCGGTGCCACTTCTGGCCGTGTCTTCACCCAGAAATAGATCACCAGTATGTATGCAAGCAGCGAAATCAGACCCGGAATAATGGCAGCGATGAACAATCTAGCGATCGACTGTTCTGCAAAGATACCATAGAGGATAAACAATACACTGGGCGGGATGAGTGAGCCGAGCGTTCCCCCGATCGCGACCGTACCTGTTGCCAGAGACGGGGCGTAGCCAAAGCGCAACATTTCAGGAATAGCAATTCGCCCCATCGCCGCCGCGCAGGCAACCGATGATCCTGTAATGGCCGAGAAGCCCCCACACCCCACAACGGACGCCATAGCCAGACCACCCGGAAGCCGCGACAACCACAAGCGTGCTGCGCGATAGATATCCGTTGTAAAACCGGCTTCATAGGCAAGGTGCCCCATCAGGATGAACAATGGCACCGTTGATAATGTCGAGCTGGTAATGAAAGCATAGGGGCTGTTGGCGATCAGTGACAAGGTTGGCTGTACCGCATACTCGGCCGTAAATTCCCGCCCCGGCCGCCACGCAAATATGACAAAGATTCCAATGCTGGCAACCACACCCAGCGCAGCAGCAATGGGCACGCGGTTGGCCAACAGTACAAGAACTGCAATCAATGCATAGACACCTACCTGAAAGGGTTCCATATCAGCTATTAATCCCTGTCAGAGTCTTGATCGGTTTGGTCAAAGCCCAGCATCATCGCCCTGAAGTCCCTATAGATGCTGATACAAATCTGCAAAACAAACAATCCGATGCCGATTGCAAACATAGTTTTCATCGGCCAGGTGCGAATTTCCAGCTGCCCGTCATAATACAGGTCCTGTGCTAACTCGCGGGGTACCTTGCTGAATATGACAAATCCCATTACACCAAGAAACAGGCCAAACAGGATATTGCCAATAATGATCTGCAGCTGGCGCCATCTAAACGGCAGCAAGTCAGAAATGATGGTGACAGCGATGTGGCCGTTTACGCGCTGTATATGTGCTAGGGGAAAGGCGATCACCACAACCATCAGCAGACCGACCAGCAGCAAATCATCTGGAATGGGGTAATTTAATGCTGTTCGACCAATGACCGATCCGGTCACAATAAGCATCATTAGCGTCAATGCCAGATTGGCAACGCCGACAGACAGCTTTTCTACGATATCAAGAAATATACGAAACATTTTTGTTTGAGCTCTTGGCAGGGGGCGTGCCCCCTGCCAACTCTGCAATCACAGGCCTAACGGGCCCATGGATAGCCCTTGTCATCACGCTCTTTTGAATATTTGGCGATCAGATCTTTGTAGTTAGCCAGAACATCATCAGCATTCATGCCCTTCTTGCCGGCTTTCTCGATCCAGCGGGTAACATCGGCATCAGCAATTTTTACCATTGCATCTCGCATATCGGCACTTGGCTGAACAACCGTAATCTTATGGCCATCTATGCCGTCCTGAAGTTCCTTCTTCACATCTGTACGCGACCGGAACATCTGTTCAGCCATGTAGTTGGTGAATTCCAGACCCAACTCATCCATCAGCTTCTGATGATCTGCCGACAAACTATCATAGGTACTGGCATTCATTGCCACACCAAACGCCAAAACCTGGCCCATATTCAGCTCAGTGATGTATTTTGCAACTTCATACTGCTTGTATGCCTTTACCACATAGAAATAGGTGGTTGACCCATCTACGGACCCGTTCGACATCGCTTCATAAACTTTTGGCTGCGATACCGAAACTGTTGACGCACCCTGCGCTTGCAATGCAGGCACAAAAGCACCCGTTGCCCGGATTGTCTTGCCGTCAAGATCAGCGCCGCTAGTTACTGGCGCATCCTTGGTCAACAGTTGTGTTGGCCCCGTGGTATAGTTGCCAAAATAACGAATATTGGCTTTCTTCTGTTCGGCAAGCGCAGTCGGGTTGGTCGTCATGAATTCATAGGTAGCCATCATACCGACCCATTCATCACCAAACTGGATTGTGTCGACCGCCTCATAGGCGACCAACGTACCAGGTGCATAGACCGGTACGATAGAGGCCATATCCGCAACGCCATCTGTCAGCCCTTGTGCAGCTGTTTTCGCTCCGAGAAGCGCACCGCCCCATGTGATGTCGAGGCCAAGTTCATTGTTACTACGCTTGCGAAGCTCTTGGTCTAGCCACTTAAGAGCACCAGCGCGCGTACCTCTATTTGGGCCAAACTCGCCAAATCTCAACTCACGTGTTGCCGCCTCGGCGTCGCTGATGCTGACTGAAATTGCCGGTAAAAATACGACGCAAGACAACGCCAAGACCGAATGGAACAGCTTCCTCATTTTTTCCTCCACATTTAAATTACCTATGGTTGTTGCTTGATTCCATCACAGCGAACAACTTTGTCAATAATCATTTACTATTTCACTATATGAAATTGTTTGCCTCTGATAAGCTGGCTAAAGCAAGAGGCCACCTAAGCGTAAGAAAGCTTTATCCGACCGGCAAAGCGCAGACAGAGGCAAAATATGATAGACAGTGATGCGGTATTGATCACCGATGACATCAAATTGAAGGAAGGTGTGTTAGCCGACAGCTTGCTAAAGCCGCCACGCGACGGACGCAGCCTTACGCGCGTAAGAGCAGTATCACGCGCTATTGCGATCCTGCGCTGCTTTTCACCAGACCAGCCCTTTCTAACACTTGGTGAAATCGCGAAAAAGGCAGAACTCGATGCTGGAACGACAAGGCGTCTGCTGATCACACTGCGTGACGAGGGCCTTATCTGGCAGAAATATCACAAAGGACTCTATTGCCTCTCCTACCGGATGCTGGAACTGACCCAGTCCATCCCGGGGCGCATTGCGTTGCAGGATCTGATTGGCGCTAGTCTTCTGCAATTGTCCAAGGACAGTGGTATGACCGTATATCTGTCTATTGCCGGTGAGTCCGAAGCAATCTGCCTTGCCCGGTATCTGAGCGAGCACGCTATTGATATCCGCTGGTGGTCAGAGGGGCGCGGCATGCCATTCCACTGCGGCGCAGGCCCCAAAATACTACTTGCACATTTTGACGAGGAGCAACGTCAGAACTATTACGCGTCTGAGCTAGTCCCAATGACACCCAAAAGCATTGTTGATCCTGTGCGCCTGAAACACGAAGTTAAAATCATCCGCAAGGCCGGTTATGCCATTGGCATGGATGATGTTGCACTTGGCCTTTCGGCACTAGGTATGCCGTTGTGCAACGAAAATGGTGACGTGCTAGCAGCCGTCTCGATAGCCGGGCTGAGTCCGTCATTCAAAGATGATGAGCGCAGACGCCTTCATGCTATTCTGAAGCAGGCGATTGACAACATGGCAGAACATGTTTGCAAAATCAAAACACCTATTTCACCTGGTGAAATTAATTTTTGATATTGACCTGCTTTTTCTTAGTTTCTTACGGTTTCAGAGGAGGCTGGTACTTTGGGACATACAATTGCTGAAAAAATTCTTGCGCGTGCGGCTGGCCTTGGGACGGTGCATGCAGGACAGGAGATCGAGGTCAAGCCTGACTATGTAATTGCGTATGATTTTCCAG
>CATISA010000040.1 GCA_949529445.1 Alphaproteobacteria bacterium UBA4588 | reverse complement strand
TTCGAGGCATTAATGGCAAATTCAGATGCTGTACGCGGAATAGCAACCTGCCAGTCCATACGGCGGTAATCACCTGAGTCATCAAGACAGAATGCTTCCACTCCCTGCCCAATAGTCAGCAGTAATGTTGTTTGCGGCCCATAGGCAAAAAATCCAGATGCTATTTGCATATCGCCAGACATTAGCAGTGTGCTTCCATCAAACGGTAAGATCGAGAAAATCGTACCAACCGTCAAATTTGTATCAATATTAGATGACCCATCAAGGGGGTCACACGCAACCAAAAGGCTCCCCTTATCAGAAAGCATAACAGCGCCTTCACGCTCTTCTGAAAGATAGGCCGCCACAGAGGCCGTGCGAAGCGCATTCTCGATATGCTCATCCGCAGCAACATCAAGTGCCTTTTGCTCGTCGCCATCGGCGTTTTCACCGCCAAGTACAGCGCCTAACTGCTCCCCAAGACCGTTCTGGCGGGACAGCGCGGCAATTTTCACTGAAGCAGAGGCAACCGCAAGAATAGCACGGCATCCTTCGCTTGAAATATGGCCCTCAAATTCTTGCTGGCCGAGATAGTCGGAAAGGAAGAAGGCTGATTGCGACTTCATAATCTACACCCTATGAGCTAATGAAGAGAAAATGACGTCATGAGTCATCATAAACCTGCCTTAAGCTAGCATAAAAAATGCCCGAACAGATAGCAGCCCGGGCAAAAAACGTGTTATTTATGCAACCTAACTTTCTATTCGCGGTTTCCGAATAGACGCAACATCATTAAAAACATATTAATGAAATCAAGGTAGAGCGTTAACGCACCAAAAATAGATTTCCGTGCTGCTGTTGTCTTGTCATCACCAGCCGAATACATCGATTTGATTTTTTGTGTGTCATAGGCGGTAAGACCTGCAAACAACAGGACGCCAACCACGGAAATCAAGAATTCGAACTGTGTTGATGCAACAAACATATTGACGATGGAAGCAAGAATAAGCCCGACAAGGCCTACAATCAGAAACGCGCCAAGTGCCGTCAGGTCACGCTTTGTTGTATAACCATAAATGGACAATGCCGCAAAAGCGCCCGCTGTAATAAAGAAGGCGCGCGCAACACTGGCACCTGTATAGGCAAACAGGACGGTGGTAAGAGACACACCCATCATCACGGCATAGATGTAGAATAAAGACCGTGCCTTAGAGGCCGACATCGAATTAATGCGCATGCTCAGCCACATAACCATACCAAACGGCGCAAACATCAAGACATAAATCATAGGCGCAGTGAATAGAACCTGACCCAGTGCCGGGTTAGCCATCACAGCTAATTTCATACCAAAGGCAGCAAAACCAGTTATGCCAAGTGCCGTTGTCATATGGTTATAGACACCAAGCATATAGCTGCGCAGCCCTGCATCAACAGCAGCACTCTGGGCGGCGGCAGGTGACGCGAAGCGATTATCTAGCATGGTAAAACTCCTAAAAATTATTGTTATGACAGCCCCTCGCCGATGAAGCTCAGGCGCTATCCTTCATTATAGTCGAATGTAAGCATCAATTTAGACAGTTTCAAGACAAATGGCCCTACTGTAATACGGATTTTTTCAATAACCAGGCAAAAACACCCTCTTACCCTTTAAGAAGAAGCCGCTACAGCATCGCGAACTGCTGCCATCTGAGAGGCACGCAACCGCACAGAGTCAGATTTTAACTGACCGCAGGCCGCTAAAATATCTCGGCCGCGGGGGGTACGGACAGGAGAGGCATATCCAGCTTTCATAACAATTTTAGCAAATTTATCAATGGTCTCATCATTTGAACACTGATAGTCTGTACCAGGCCATGGATTAAAGGGTATCAAATTAATTTTTGAGGGAATGCCGCTGATTAATCGCACTAAAGCCCGCGCATCAGCTTCGCTATCATTCACGCCATCTATCATGACATATTCCCATGTCACACGGCGGGCATTGGACAAGCCTGGGTAGGCACGCACTGTATCAATCAGTGTTTTCAGGTTATATTTCCGATTGATTGGTACTAGTGTATTACGGAGTTCATCGCGCACCGCATGCAATGAAATAGCAAGATTAACCCCCAGATCATCACCACAGCGTGTAATCTCAGGCACAATGCCAGATGTTGATAAGGTAATGCGCCGTTTAGAAACACCAACGCCTTCATTGCTCATGATGATGCGCATCGCAGACGCCACATAATCATAATTATACAGAGGCTCACCCATCCCCATCAGTACAATATTAGTGAGGCGGCGCCCTGGCTTTGTTGCAGGCCAGTCTCCCAACTCATCCATTGCGAGCAGGATCTGACCGCAAATTTCATCTACGTTAAGATTACGCACTAGCCGCTGTGTGCCGGTATGACAGAACGAGCAAGTAAGGGTACAGCCAATCTGGCTGGAGATACATAATGTGCCTCTGCCATCATCGGGAATATAAACAGTCTCAGCTTCCTGACCATCGCTAAGTTTGATGAGCCACTTAATCGTTCCGTCAGACGAATCCTGACGACGCGAGACCGCCGGCCTATCAACATGAAATCGTTCGGACATAAGCGCCTGCAGAGGCTTGCCCAAATCTGTCATATCTGAAAAATCAGTAACACCGTGGCGCCAAACCCAACGCCATAACTGGCGCGCTCTAAATTTTGGCAGGCCAAGAGCGGTCATCTCAGCCTCGAGGGCATCAGGCTCAAAGCTTAGCAATGAGCGGCGTGGTGGATCAGATGAGGCAGTTTCAGTATCGTTCTTTTCGGACCCGGGACTGCCGCTTAAGTCACTCATGGACACGCACGATCCAGAAACGCCTTTGCCTTGGTAAAGCCGCTCAAAGAATATTCATCAATCGTCTTATTATTGCGGCTAGATGTACCGGTAACGATGAGCTTGGCGCCGCGTTTCATTGCAACAATGAGCTTTTGGTCATCTTCTGGGCCTTGAGACCAGGCTCTGTTCTCAAGCGTAAATAGTGGTGTTTTCCGCTTATCAATTTCAAATGTAACTGTACTCTGGTTCAAATAACGGTAACCGGCAATCACAGACACGACATCCCGCTCTGATTTTCCGGGGCCGTGTGAAATAAATATTCGGGTGTCACCGCGATTAGCCCGATTATAATCACCACGTAGCTTTGTTGGCACACTCGACATGAAACAAACACGACCTGCATCTGTTTCTTTTTTGTAGACGGACCAGTCTTTAAAATCTTCTAGCTTTTTGGGAGCTGCGCGAACCTCAAACGAAAAACAGGCCAGTGCCACGAAAAAAATGGGTAAAAGGTAAGTCAGGATGGGGGAAAAACGATGGGCGATCATAGTTTCTTCTCTAGCGAACACATGTCCGACTTTGCCGAAGGGTGAAAAGATGAGTAGTTCTTGCGCGGTAGAATCGCAAAACTAAACGAAACACGCAAGAGCCTCATAGCATGTTTAGTGCGATAAAGTGGCATTTAAGGGGCAAAAAATGCTCTTACACGTAATTTAGTAGAGAAATGAGACTGTTTGTTCGGTGCTAAAATGACAATCTTTGAGTTAAAAGATGATGCAATTAGTGAGGATAATCACTTTCAGCTTGTTTTCGAGCCACAAGAAACGTTAGATCAAATTATGGGAACCGGCTTGATAAACGACAATTCAAAAAAATTGTCGATATGGGATGATTTGCTCGTTCGCGTTGGGCGCGACCGTGATAAAATCGCTTTTTCAGAACTCTTTGACTATTTTGGCCCACGGGTAAAATCATTCTTGCTACGCTTTGG
>CATISA010000039.1 GCA_949529445.1 Alphaproteobacteria bacterium UBA4588 | reverse complement strand
TGGTGCACCCGACAGGATTCGAACCTGTGACCTCTGCCTTCGGAGGGCAGCGCTCTATCCAGCTGAGCTACGGGTGCTTTCTACGAACTCATTTATACGTAACGCGATGCAATGTGAACACCCCAAATCGAAACTAGTATATTTTTCATAGATTAACCCCAAAATACTCGGTGCAAAACCCTGCCCAAAGCTTTTTATTTTTGTTTGTTCTAGTCTTTGTCCATATGTCCGGTCATCTCAAGAAAGATATCTTCGAGGTCTGGTTCGGATGTTGAAACATCCCCTATCTCAATCCCATGATCAATCAAGCTTGTCAGGATGGCACCAACAGTTATGCGTGCGGGGTCAAACCGGAATGTAACAAAGCCCTCAGTCATCATGGGTTGCAGGGTAACGAGTGCCTCTGGCCAGTGCTGTGGCGCACCAGATGGCAGTGCGATGGTAACGTCTTTTCGTCCAGCAGAACTTAGCAAAGTTGACGTTGGCTGACAGGTCAGAATCCGGCCATGATCAAGAATAGCTATCTGGTCACATAACGCTTGAGCTTCTTCAAGGTAGTGGGTGGTTAACACAATGGTCACACCAGATTCATTCAACTCTCTGATATTATCCCACAGTCGTTGCCGCAGCGTGACATCTACGCCCGCTGTTGGCTCATCTAGCACTAGAATAGGCGGCTGATGCACCATAGCTTTGGCAACCAGCAAGCGTCTGCGCATCCCGCCCGACAGTGTGCGGGCATAAGCATGGGCTTTATCGCTTAGCCCAACCATGTCCAGTATGTCATCAGTGCGGCGTTCTGCGCGCGGCACACCATAAAGACCGGCATTGAATTCCAGTAATTCGCGTGGTGTAAAAAAAGCATCGATATTTAGCTCTTGTGGTACAATGCCAATGTTGGCGCGTACTTGCCGCGGATTTATATCAAGGTCGGCGCCCCAGACCGAGACCTGCCCGGCTGTTTTAACAACTGTGCCGGCAAGGATGTTGATGAAGGTTGATTTGCCAGCACCGTTAGGGCCAAGAAGCCCAAAAATGGACCCCTGTAATATATCAAGGCTTAAGTTATTCAGCGCTAGCTTGGCTGGGGCGCGCTTGGTGCCGCCATAAGTTTTTGAGAGCCCACGGGCCTCAATGGCGATCTGGGGTGACTGGCCACTTTGCTGGTCTGGCTTAGAATAATTAATTGAGCGGTGAGACATAAAATCCAAATAGCGTTATCAGTAAAAAAAAGCTAGTGTGTTAAGGATATTCTTTTTGGATAATCACGCATCTATGCCATTACGAAAAATGAGGAACGCTCTCATGTCAAAACAAACGACATCAGCTCAGCAGGACACCGCTCATCGCCCCGCATTAAAGCAGCCAGCAGGGGCGGATATTATTATGCTGAAGGAAGGTCAGACACGTGTATCCTGCCATGGTGACAATGGCGCGCTTGGTCATCCTCAAATCTGGTTAACCGCAGAAATCCAACCAGATGGGTCGGCATCGGTAACCTGTCCATATTGCTCGCGCATATTTCAGCGGCCTATAGCCGGATAATGACTGAGGTATCTTCCCCAGAACAACTGGTTCTGATTGACGGATCTGGCTATATCTTCAGAGCGTTTCATGCTCTGCCCATGATGGTCTCACCTGAAGGTGTGCCGGTAAATGCTGTGTTTGGCTTTACCAAAATGCTGATGAAGCTGATGGATGATTTGCAGCCCTCGCATGTGCTGGTTATCTTTGATGCAGGGCGGGTAACCTTCCGCAACGATATCTTTCCTGAATATAAGCAAAACAGAACTGACCCGCCAGAAGAGCTCGTACCGCAATTCTCTCTTGTCAGAGACGCCACTGAGGCGATGTCTTTGCCAGTGACCGAACTACCTGGATTCGAAGCCGATGACCTTATTGCAAGCTATGCCAAAATGGCACACGAGTCAGGAACGGAATGCCTGATTGTCTCATCTGATAAGGATTTGATGCAACTAGTTCGTCCGGGCGTTACAATGCTTGATCCGATGAAACAGCGGCACATCAGTGATGCTGAGGTAGTTGAAAAGTTTGGCGTTCCACCGAACCGTGTCGTTGATGTTCAGTCACTTGCGGGCGATTCAACTGATAATGTCCCTGGCGTGCCGGGCATTGGGATAAAGACAGCAGCAGAACTGATCAACCAGTTTGGTGATCTTGATACCCTGCTTGCAGGTGCAGAGACAATTAAACAGCCAAAGCGCCGAGAAAATCTAGTGAATTTTGCCGAACAGGCGCGTATTTCGCGTGAACTTGTCCGGCTAAAAGATGATGTGCCTCTGGACAACAATATTTCCTCTCTTATTCGTCCGCACCGCGATATAGATAGGTTATCTGCCTTTTTGTCTCAGCAAGGCTTCAACTCCCTTTTGGCAAGCATAGGCGCTCAAACGACGGCCCTCAAAAAAGCGTCACCAGCATCCGGCGAGACAGATTCGGCATTACCCATCAGCACTATTCTGCCGCCATATGTTGAAGCACCCTCATATGAGCTGGTGACAACAACAGATGCTCTGTGTCGCTGGATTGATGAAGCGCGCTCTCAAGGTTTCATTGCTATTGATACTGAAACAACAAATCTGAATGCCTCCTCAGCGTCTCTTGTTGGTGTTGCTCTGGCAACAGCGCCGGGCAAGGCGTGTTATATTCCCTTGCGCCATGTTGCGCCAGCATCTGAGGGGGTTGCCCAGGCTGGACTTGATTTTGCCGGTGATGCTGAGGTTGCAGAAACGGTTGTGCTCGACCAAATCGATGAAGCAGAGGCTCTAGCCCTGTTGCGCGATTTGTGTGCTGACCCCTCCATTCTGAAAATTGGCCATAACCTTAAATATGATGCACATGTTCTCAGCCTTGAACAGAATGGCAGCCTGAGCCTAAGTCCTGTTGATGATACAATGTGTTTATCTTATGTACTTGATGCCGGTAGAACAGAACGACATGGGCTTGATTATCTGGCGCTATCATTGCTGGATATTCAGACGATTAAATATCAAGATGTGTGCGGCAAGGGCGCGAAGCAGATTTCCTTTGCTGAAGTCGCACCAGAAGCTGCCTGCGCTTATGCAAGTGAAGATGCTGATATCACCTTGCGGTTATGGACAATGCTGAAGCCGCGGCTTGCGCGCGAAGGTATGTCATCTGTGTATGAAAGGCTTGAGCGACCCCTCATCCCTATTTTGGCCCATATGGAAGCGGCTGGCATCAAGGTTAATACGCAGCTGCTGCATGATTTATCACAGGATTTTGCAGGGCGAATAAAAGTCCTCGAAGACGAAATTCATCAGCTAGCAGGCGCGGCCTTTAATATTGCATCTCCGAAACAGCTTGGTGAAATCCTATTTGAAAAGCTGGGCTATGAGGGTGGCAAAAAATCCAAGACAGGTGCCTTTTCAACAGGGGCTGATATTTTGGAAGATATGGCAGCAAATGGTATTGAGATAGCCAAGAAGGTGCTTGATTACCGCCAGCTAGCAAAGCTGAAATCAACCTATACAGATGCGCTCATGGCGTCCGTTAATAAACGAACAGGCCGGGTTCATACCTCCTTTTCAATGGTTGGCGCGTCAACGGGACGATTATCATCTTCGGATCCTAATTTGCAGAATATCCCTATTCGCACCCAAGAAGGCCGTCAAATACGTGGCGCCTTTATTGCGCGGCCGGGCTATAAGCTTATTTCAGCTGATTACAGCCAGATTGAACTGCGTCTTGTCGCACATGTTGCGCAAGAACAAACAATGCTGGAGGCGTTCCGTAATGGGGTAGATATTCATGCCCAGACAGCATCAGAAGTCTTTGGTGTCCCCTTGGACCAGATGGATGCAGAAACGCGGCGCCGCTCGAAAGCAATTAATTTTGGCATTGTGTATGGTATCTCGGGCTTCGGGCTTGCCCGCCAGCTGTCAATACCACAGTCAGAAGCGCGCGATTATATTGCAACCTATTTGGACAGATTCCCTGGTATCCGCACCTATATGAATGATGCGCGTGAGTTTGCGCGCGAACATCTTTATGTTGAAACGCTGTTTGGGCGACGTATCCATATTGAACAGATTGGTGCGTCAAATCAGGCGATGCGGGGCTTCTCTGAGCGGCAGGCGATTAATGCGCCTATTCAAGGGAGTGCTGCTGATATTATCAAGCGGGCCATGGTCTGTCTGCCAGAGGAACTTTCAGCGCAAGGACTGGCAGCTGATATGTTGCTTCAGGTGCATGATGAATTGATTTTTGAAGTCCCCGAAAAGCAGGCAGAGCAATCTGTACAGTTGATAAAATCAGTAATGGAAAATGCAGCTCTTCCTATAGTGCAGCTTTCTGTGCCGCTGGTTGTTGACGCAGGGATTGCTGATAGCTGGTCTGAAGCCCATTAATTCCTGCCTCATTCCTGCCCCGTTCCTGCCATCATTTCTTCGGTCTTTGCAGCTATCAACAGATAGTCTTAAGATGGGATTATCTTAAGGCGTTTCGATGGCCCTAAATAAAAGGATGGTAGGGGATGGCAACACGGCTAGCACTTGTTGATGATGACCAGAATATTTTGACTTCTGTTGCGCTTGCGCTTGAAAATGAGGGATATGAGATTGATACCTATTTTGATGGTGAGCAGGCGCTTGCCGGTCTGATGCGTAGGCCCGCTGCCTTGGCCATATTGGATATAAAAATGCCACGTATGGATGGGACAGAATTGCTGGGAAAAATCCGCCAGAAATCTGCTATGCCGGTTATTTTTCTGACCAGTAAAGATGATGAGCTTGATGAAGCGCTCGGTCTTTCGCTTGGCGCAGATGACTATATAACCAAACCGTTTTCCCAGCGGCTTTTGCTGGCACGTATTCGTGCTGTGCTCCGTCGTGCTGGTGGCCAAGCCTCCTTATCAGAGAGCACCGATACCATTGCACAAGGTGATCTGTTGCTGGATCCTGATAGGCATCTTTGTAGTTGGAAGGGCGATGAGGTGAAGCTTACAGTAACAGAGTTTTTGTTGTTACAGGCATTGGCGTTGCGTCCAGGGCATGTCAAAAGTAGAGACCAGTTGATGGATGCTGCCTATGGGGATGATATCTTCTTGGAGGACCGTACCATAGATAGCCATATTAAACGCATCCGCCGGAAATTCCGTGCCCATGATAATCTGTTCGACCGCATTGAGACCTTGTATGGCATCGGCTATAAATATAAGCCAGATGCCTAGAACATTCTGGTTCAGACTAAAACACAAAGATAAAGGAGAGCTGGTTAGTGGCGAGTAGGCGACGATTCTGGCCCTCATTCATCAGCCCGCTTTCGGCGCGTATTTTGGCAATTATGCTGCTGCCGCTGGCGTTGTTTCTGGTTGGGTTATTTTCGGTGGACCAGTACCGGCATGTTCTTATCACAGCAGAATTGGATGCGCTGGAGCGGCAGGGCCGGACGTTAGCGCGGTCACTTGCACTTGCTGAAGCAGAAAAAAATCCCTTTGCCCAGCGTCAGCTTTCCAGTCAGACCATGCGCCATCTTCTGCCACTTGTTGGCTATGGTTCTGAACTGCGGGCACGGGTTTTTCAGCCGACCGGCACTTTGATGGCAGATACCTTTCAACGAGGTGCAACCCGCTCACTTATTCGGATACAACGTAAGCCAGAAATTGCAATGCGGTCTCAAGTGCGTATTGAACTCGTAACGATGATGAATAGGCTGGCGGCTGCTCTCAGTAATCGTCCGCCACTTCCTATTGTCAATATTCGCGGCATAAGACGAGCGGAAATGTTGCCAGATATTATGATGGCGCTGCGCGGCGATACAATACGCAATGTCTGGCGTAATCCTGACAATCAGCTTGTTCTTGCTGTAAGTTTGCCTATTCAAGATTTGCGGGTTGTGCGGGGCAGTCTTTTGCTCACCACAACAGGTGGCGGGATAGAACAGCAAATTGGTGATGTGCAATGGGCATTCATTCAGCTTTTTGTGGCGATCCTTGGCATTACAGTTGCGCTTAGTCTGTATCTTTCGCGTTCGATTACACGCCCAATTGTGCAGCTTGCAGCCTCTGCTGATCAGCTCCGTATGACACGTGATACATCGCTTACCCTGCACGGTCTCCCAGATAGAAAAGATGAGATTGGGCAGCTATCTCAAGCACTCTCGGATATGACAGTGGAATTACAAAGGCGTATTGAAGCGACAGCCGGATTTGCAGCAGATGTTGCTCATGAGCTAAAAAATCCTCTTACCTCATTGCGGTCTGCTGTTGAGACAGTCTCACGGATTGATGACCCTGCGCAGCAGCGTAAATTGATGGATATTATTTTAGCCGATGTGCAGCGCCTTGATAGGCTGATTTCCGATATCTCACAAGCAAGCCGGGTGGATGCAGAATTATCTATCTTACCGGACGAAGTCGAAGATTTTGCGGCTCTTTTGGGAAATTGGGTACAGCTCAGCCGTGACCGCCACCCCCAGATTGATATAAAATTTAGTAAAACAGTCAATGCTATTTGGGTTCGTCTACATGCAGGGCGGGTTATTCAAATACTCGATAACCTGCTGGCAAATGCTGTCACATTTAATGCAACGGGGGCGCCCATAGAGATTGGTTTGACACAGCATCGCAATATGGCGGTAGTCACAATTCGTGATTATGGGCCGGGCATCCCTGCAGGAAAGCGGGATAAGATTTTTGAGCGATTTTATACTGAGCGCCCTGCCTCTGAAGGGTTTGGAACGCATTCTGGTCTGGGACTATCAATTTCACGCCAAATCGCCACTGCTCATGGTGGCGCCTTAGTCGCCGAATCTCATCAAGAGGCTGGTGCTGTTTTTACGCTGACATTGCCTGTAGCGCTCTAGCATAGAAAACAAATAACTTTTACCGATAGGGCTGCGCATCAGAGCAGATTTGTGCTATAGATGGTGAATGACCCTAGAAGAGAATGATACGCCACACGCTGAAATAGCGGCTTCATTTTTAGACCCAATAATCGAACTTGTTGTTGTGTTTGGCCAATCAGGTGCTGGCTTGTCAACAGCCCTTGATATACTCGAAGATGTTGGCTTTAATTCAGTTGATAACCTGCCGCTTGCCCTTGTGGACCAGCTTGTTTCCTTGTCAGTTGAAACAGAACATAAAAAGCTGGCTATCGGGGTTGATTTGCGTACCTCTGGCATTGATGCGGCATCAATGATTCGGCTAGCCGATAATGTGAAGCAGCGAATCGGTGCGCGATGTCAGTTTGTTCTTGTCGAAGCCAGCGCTGATGAACTTATCAAACGCTATCAGGCAACCCGGCGCCGGCATCCTCTTCTAACAGATCAGAATAATCTTCAAGAAGCAATTGCCACTGGTCGTGCGTTTATGCGCGATATTGCCCATATAGCTGATATTGTCATTGATAGCACAGAGATGGCTCCTGCAGGATTTAGAGCAATACTACTATCACGGCTTGGAATAACGCCGGAACAGACTGTGATACTCACTATCATGAGCTTTTCCTACCGGAAGGGTTTGCCTGATACAGCAGATTTCATTTTTGATATGCGATTTCTGAACAATCCGCATTGGCAACCTCAGCTGAGGGCAATGACGGGATGTGATAAGGAGGTGATTGACTATATCTGTCTTGATGATAGCTTTCTGCCCTTTATGGAACATGTGGCACAGATGGTTTCTTCTGTCCTTGGTCGGCTTGATGATGAAGGTCGCCCCCATCTTACATTTGGCTTTGGCTGCACAGGGGGCAAGCACCGGTCTGTCAGCGCTGCTGAATGGCTGTCGGCTTGGGCAGAAAACAATGCCATCCCCTATCAGGTGATTCACCGCGAATTAGGGATAGACAGATAGGCCTATCTAGTACAAAAACTCTTTGTTTCTGCCCTTGTATTTGCTAAATACAAGCTTACGTCTCTACCAACCATGCTTCTGTCTAGCCTTATGACAGTAAGGTATTACGTTTTCTAAAAGGAATTTTCATATGACGAACGATTATATTATTGCCGATGCTTCGCTTGCCGATTGGGGTCGCAAGGAAATTTCAATTGCTGAAAGCGAAATGCCAGGACTGATGGCGCTGCGTGATGAATATGCTTCGAAGAAGCCATTATCGGGCGCGCGAGTTGCAGGTTGCCTGCATATGACAGTGCAAACGGCTGTGCTCATTGAGACACTTACAGACCTTGGCGCAGATGTGCGCTGGTCTTCATGTAATATCTTTTCAACCCAAGATCAGGCCGCTGCTGCGATAGCTGAATCAGGCGTTCCTGTTTTTGCTAAAAAGGGTGAAACACTTGCTGAATATTGGGAATACGTAGACAAGACATTTGACTGGTCTGATGGTAAGCCTGCTAATATGATTCTGGATGATGGCGGTGATGCTACGATGTATATCCTGCTGGGCGCGCGCCTTGAAGAAGGCGAAGATGTGCTCGCTGAACCAGCTTCAGAAGAAGAAGAGTTTCTAAAATCGCAGTTGCATATTCGCCATAAGATGAGCCCAGGCTGGTTTACCATGCAAAAAGAGGCCATTCAGGGTGTTACTGAAGAAACAACGACAGGAGTATTACGTCTGTATCAGATGGCTGAAAAGAACCAGCTACCATTTCCGGCCATCAATGTGAATGATAGTGTGACAAAATCAAAGTTCGATAATCTTTATGGCTGCCGTGAGTCACTTGTTGACGGCATCAGGCGGGCAACAGACGTGATGCTTGCTGGCAAGGTTGCTTTAGTCTGTGGTTATGGTGATGTGGGCAAAGGTTCAGCTGCGTCGCTTCGTCAGGGCGGTGCTCGTGTTATGGTGACAGAAATTGACCCTATCTGCGCTCTTCAGGCTGCGATGGAAGGCTATGAAGTTGTCACTATGGAACAGGCGGCCTCTAAAGCAGATATCTTTGTGACAGCGACGGGTAATAAAGATGTTATCACAATTGATCACATGCGCGATATGAAAGACCGCGCTATTGTCTGTAATATCGGTCACTTTGATAATGAGATCCAAGTTGCGGCCCTGTCAAATATGGCATGGCATGAGGTGAAACCTCAAGTAGATGAAGTTGAATTTCCTGATGGCAAGCGGATGATTTTACTCGCCAAAGGCCGGCTTGTTAATCTTGGTTGCGGCACAGGCCATCCATCATTTGTGATGTCAGCCTCTTTTACCAATCAAGTGCTAGCCCAAATTGAGCTATGGACTCGTGGTGATCAGTATGAGACATCTGTTTATACATTGCCGCGTCATTTAGACGAAAAGGTAGCTGCCCTTCACTTGGCCAAGGTAGGAGCAACCTTATCAACATTGCGTCCCGATCAGGCGAGCTATATTGGTGTTGAAGAGCAGGGTCCGTTCAAGTCAGAACAATACCGCTATTAATGAGCACACCTTTTTGCGTTAACCTGTCTAATATTTCA
Source organism: Alphaproteobacteria bacterium UBA4588 (assembly GCA_949529445.1). GTDB lineage: Bacteria > Pseudomonadota > Alphaproteobacteria > Puniceispirillales > Puniceispirillaceae > UBA4588. The sequence continues at coordinate 7,091 of CATISA010000039.1, read as the reverse complement.
GCGACAGAAGCGCTTGGCACGGCCTTGGCACATTTATGTGTGCCGGGCCGCCAGCTTTGTTTGGATGGACCCCTTGGGGCTGGCAAGTCGACTCTTGCCCGCGCGATAATCGAACAGGTTTGTGGCCCACAACTCGATATCCCCAGCCCAACATTTACCATAGTGCAACCATATGATGCCCTTGCAGGCTATGAAGTTTGGCATATGGACCTGTACCGTCTTACAACAGCACAAGATGCTCTTGCGCTTGGCATTGAAGAGGCATTCTTTGATGCAGCCTGTCTTATTGAGTGGCCGGATAAAATAGCTGATTTACTGCCCGCCACTGTTGTAACAATTTCTCTTTCGATAACAGGTGAGCTAAGTCGGCGTGCGGAAATTTTTGCCTCGGAGCAAGAACAGGCTATCATGTCTGATATGCTTGGCTCGGAGCTCTCTTAACGCCTTTCATCTGTCCTGAAACAGGCAAATAGGGTATAATACCCGCTATGTCATCATTACGTCCTTTTTCTTCTTATGTGCCATCGGATACTAGCCTAACAGGTCTGTACAATATTCAAGCTGGTCGGCCCTTTGCAGCTGACTTAGCGTCTGGTCTTATCCAAATGATGCCAGACAAGAAACTTTTCGCCTCAGCGCATATTCTAGTGCCCTCTCACCGTGCTGTTCAGGCATTATCAGCGGCCTTTCTTTATGTAGCAGACGGACAACCCCTAATGCTGCCGGCGATGACAGCGCTTGGTGATGTTGATGAATTTCTGCCCGGTATCATTGGTGCACAAGGCGATGATCTGCCTCCTGCTATGGATAGGGTAGAGCGGCACCTTATTCTGGCGCGCCTGATTCAGGGGATGACCATTGGTGGGCGCGCTATCTCGCCGCCTCAGGCTCTTAGCTTGTCTATTAGCTTATGTACGTTGCTTGATCAGGTGAGCCAGTCAGGCGGGTCGCCAGATGGGCTGGCAGATATTATACCAGATGATTTTGCGCATCACTGGGGAGATATCAGGCAGTTTCTGGATATTATCTTTCAGCGGTGGCCTGATATCGCTGCACAGAAACATGTAATGGATCCAGTACAGCGGTCTGCCTTACTGTTATCAGCCCAGTGCGATGAGTGGCAGCAGAATCCGCCTGCCCATCCTGTTATTATTGCCGGCTCAACAGGTAGCCTTTCATCAACGCGGGCACTGATGAAGACGGTTATGGCATTGCCACAAGGCTTCATAGTTTTGCCAGGACTTCCAGAAATGCCGTTTAGTCCTGATGACTATACCGCCATAAGAGCTGATATTGGCCATCCATTCCATCAGCTTCTTGAAACTCTCGCAGCACTTGATGTGACGCAGGATGATGTAAAACGCTGGGTGTTCCAGCCAGATAGTCAGATGCACGAAACAGAAAACCATCTTTCACAAAGGCGGGCCTTATTCATGGAGGTTTTCCGGCCGGCAGAACAATCCTATCTATGGCGACAACTTGCGGAAACGCATCAGAATATTACACGCGACGCTCTGACATCTATGCGCCGGATAGATGCTGTAGATATGTATCAAGAGGCAGATATCATTGCCTGCCTGATGCGTAAAACTCTCGAGCATCCAGATAAAACAGCGACGCTTGTAACAGCAGACAGAACACTAGCACGGCATGTACGGGCAGCCCTGATGCGCTGGCAGATACAGATTGATGATAGTGCTGGTGTACCGCAGAACGAAACGACTGTGGGGCACTATCTCCAACTTGTGGCTGAATGGGCACAAACAGGAGGCAATGCAAAAACCCTTCTAGCGCTTGCTAAGCATCCGCTTGCATCCGGCGGAATGCAGAAATCAGAATTTAGAAAACATGTCAGGGCAATTGAACGTCATGTACTACGCGGATATTTGCCTGATAATTCCGCAGCAGGGATTGCTGAGAAACTCGCAGAATTCCCAGAATTATTGGCGTTCTACCAAACACATATCCTTCTGCCTCTTGAGCCACTTACAGATGCTTTTGCTCATCCAGCGCCAGATATGGCACTACTAGCAGACGCGCATGGCACCGCCGCCGAAAATTTTGCGCAGACAGATATCGGCAATGCCGCTATTTTAACCCTTTGGGGAAGCCCGTCCGGCAAGGAAGCCGCTGCTCTGCTTGAGCGGCTGGCTCATTATGGTCGGATTATTAGCCTGAAGGCCTCAGATTATCCGGCAGCATTTCTCGCACTTACCAAGCAGATCACCGTCCGCTCAGCCTATGGCACCCATAACAGACTTACGATTTTAGGGACGGTTGAGGCCCGTATGCAGAGCGCTGATCTGGTTATTCTCGGCGGGCTTAATGAAGGCGTATGGCCTCCTCATACAGCACATGACCCTTGGACAAATACAGCAATGCGCAGCGCCCTTGGCTTGCCGGATAGGCGCTGGCGGACAGGATTATCTGCGCATGATTTTTTCATGAATGTTTGTGCACCTGAAATTATTATAACCCGCGCCCTTCGGGTTGATGATGTGCCAACAACACCCAGTAGGTGGCTGGAACGTCTGGGGACGGTGCTCACAGCTATTGGCCATAAAGGCGCTCTTGCTATCGGTGTGCCAGATGATATTGCCGTTATTTTGGCTGCCCCGCGCGCAATTATTGCTCATCCTTGTAAGATGCCGCAACCAAGACCTGCATTATCCCTGCGGCCACGAAAGTTTTCTGCCACTGACTTTGATAAATGGATAACAGACCCATATCAGATTTATGCGCAAAAAATTCTAAAGTTACGGCGCTTGGACCCCGTAGATAGACGCCCCGATGCTGCCTTGAAGGGTATGCTGTTTCATGACGCATTAGCGCAGTTTTTGACACGCTATGATATAGGCCCACTTCCCGACGATGCCTTTCAGCGGCTGATGAAGAGTGCGCGATCAGTCTTTAAGCCTTATCTGCATCACCCGCAAATAGCAGAATTCTGGCTCACACGGTTTGAGGCGGTAGCGCGCTGGTTTTGTGAAACTGAGCAAGAACGGCGGGCAGATATGAGATTTTGCCTCATTGAAAAACGGGGCAGCATCATTCTTGATGCATCTGGTGGGCCGTTTGAACTGAGCGCAATTGCCGACAGACTTGACTTCCATCATGATGGAAGCTGGACCATTATTGATTATAAAACAGGGAAACCGCCAACAGCCAAACAAGTTGAGGCCGGCCGTGCGACACAACTTCTTATCGAAGCTGTTATTGCGACAGGTGGCGGGTATGATGGTGTAGCCCCTGAAGAAGTTCGGACTGCAGGTCATCTGTCTATTCGTGGGCTTAGCTATTGGCAATTATCTGGTAAGGAAGAGGCGCCGGCCGCTCTATCTTCGGTTCTGCCACCTGATTTTGATGGTGTGGAGAACATAGAGGAGGCGCTCAAACAGCTTGTTAGTGCGTTTGATGATGAGGCGCGCGCCTATGATAGTGAGCCAGACCCTGCAAATCGTCCTCGTTTCTCAGACTATAGGCATCTTGCACGGGTACGTGAATGGCGGCCAGAGGAGGGCTCGGGTGACTGATAATTCCAGTCCTTCAGAAGGTAGTCGAGATGCAACTATCCTGCAGGCAGAAGCATCGCGCCCCGACCACTCAGTTATTGTGTCAGCGAATGCTGGCACCGGAAAGACCAAGGTTTTAACGCAAAGAGTATTACGTCTGTTACTATCTGGCGCGCATCCCGATACAATTTTATGTGTTACCTTTACTAAGGCGGCTGCTGCCGAAATGCGGCACCGGCTCTATGAAAGTCTTGCTGACTGGGCTATCTGGAGCGAAAGCAAATTGCTGGCTCATTTTGCCGAGATAGGCGAAGCCCGGCCAACTCAAGAACAGATAAAGATTGCCCGCAATCTGTTTGCCCATATTTTGGACCATGAAGATGGTCCCCGTATTGAGACAGTACATTCCTTCTGTCAGTCCGTGTTAAGCCGTTTTCCCGTTGAAGCAGGTGTGCCGCCCCATTTCCAGCTAGCCTCAGATATTGAGGCCGCAGAGCTATGTCAGGATAGTTTCTACCGGGTTATATCAAGGCCAGGTCCTACCCTTATAGAGGATGTTGCACATTTGTCTGGCTGGATTGATGATGGCAATCTGAGCGACTATGTTCGCCATGTTGTGAGTAATCGTGATCTGGTCTCCCCATACGTAGATGACCCTCATGCCCTTATGCGTCTTGACACTTATATGAGCGATGAGCTTGGTCTTTTTGACCCGGCGCACTTAGCGATATTAGCGGATGAAACAGTCGCAGCATTACATCGTCATAAGGTTGATGATGTAGCAGAAATGTTACTGCAAGGCGGGGCCACAGTACAGAAACGTGGCCATATCATCTCAGAGTGGTGTGCGCTACAAGATAAGCTGAAACCATCCCATCTCTCGTTGCTCGTCAAGGCGTTTTTTACCTCAGAGGGTGAGCAGTATAAAACCTATTCCAGCAAGGCGCTTGATAAATTATACCCTAATTGTTCTGAGCGTCAGCGGCCGATTATCGATATTCTAGAATCTTATGCCCAGAAGAAGGTAGGTGCGATTTGCCGCCGGCTCTCGCTGGCTCTTGCCCGTCTTTCGGCCGAAACATTTCGTCAGTTTCAGGCAGAAAAGGCGCTACATGGGCTGCTAGATTATGATGATTTAATTTGGTTTACCGAAGCGCTCCTATCAAAAGACCAGATGATGGCGTGGGTACGCTGGAAACTAGATAACGGTATTCATCATCTACTTGTAGATGAAGCACAGGATACCAGTCCGACACAATGGTCTCTGCTCCGAAAATTATCAGACCCATTTTTTGAAACATCTGAAGATGACTATCAAGCCCGCACCTTTTTTGCTGTTGGTGACTTTAAACAGTCAATTTACAGCTTTCAAGGGGCAGACCCTCAGGTGTTTGAGACGACAACATCTGCTATTTTTGATGCGGCAGTGGCAGGCCAGAAACCGGTAGAAAAAATTCCGTTTACCCGGTCATTCCGATCCAGTGCGGCTGTTCTGCAGTTTGTTGATAAGATTATGGAGGATAACCGCATCATCGGGGCAGGCGGGCATTATCAACCACACGATATAGAAAAAAAGGCTATCCCCGGGCTTGTTGAAGTCTGGCCGATTACCTTAGGAGAGGGAGGGGGTGATGCGCCGTCTTTTTCCCCGCCACCTGTTGCTGACTGGCAATCTGCCGAAGCAATGCATGCCGATAAAGTAGCCGGGCACATCGCTGCTCTTATTGCCGGCAGTGATTGTCATTTGGGGCCAGTTGCTCCGGGAGATATTCTGATTCTACTGCGGAAGCGCGATAGATTTTCAGCACTACTCAGGACTGCCCTTCAGGCGGCTGGCCTGCCGGTTGCTGGCGCGGACAGGCTAACATTAAATAGTCAGATAGAAATTCAGGACCTGCTTGCTCTTGGTGATGTTTGTCTCCTGCCTGAAGATGACTTGCAGCTTGCTGCTCTGCTAAAATCGCCTCTTTTTGGCTGTGATGAGGAGGCGCTTCTGGCCCTTGCAGCATCACGGGGGAAGCAAAGTCTATTTGAAGCATTGATGCGCCATGACGGAGCAGTAGACATTTACGGTAGTGCTTGTGAGAAGCTGTCCCGTTGGCGCTCAATGGCAGATCAGATGCCTGTTTTTGAGTTTTATAGCACAGTGTTAACACAAGGTGGACGTGCTGCGTTTTATCACAGGCTTGGTGCATCAGTAGATGATAGTTTAAATGCGTTTTTGCTACGGGCGCGTGAACATGGCAAAACCGGCAGTTCTGGGTTAAGTCATTTCCTTTCAGAATTTCGTCAAGGCGGTGGGGATATCAAACGTGATATGGATGCAAAAGCGGGAACTGATATCCGAATTATGACAATCCATGGGGCAAAGGGGCTAGAGGCTCCCATTGTCTATTTGCCTGATATGCTGGCCTCACCGAATCCGGTAGACCGTATTGTAATAAACAACTATGGCGTTTTTCTCTGTCCTGGAAACGTGTTTCGCCCAGACTTTTTTGAACAGGCAAAGTCTCTTACCAAACGTCAGCAGCATGAAGAGGAGGACAGGCTTCTTTATGTTGCTCTGACGCGGGCGCGTAATGGATTATTCATTTCAGGCTGGCAGCAATCGCGCCGCCGGAAAAGCGAGGGAAGCTGGTATCAACTTGCATCGGATACAATAGCGGATTTATTGCAGACACAAGCGTGCGATACACAAGTAATGCGTTATCAGACAGGTCAGCCTGAAAACGCAGACAAGGAAAAAATATCAGCGCCGCCCGTTCATTCTGGCGTTATGCCGTCATGGTATACTACCCCGCCACAGGCTGATCCTACGCCCGTTCGTCCGCTTACGCCCTCTGACTTAGGTGATAGTGATATCGTGATGCCATTTTCAGCATCTAACCGGATACAGGCGCGCCTGACAGGAACGTTTGCGCATCAGCTGCTTGAAATATTGCCTCGCCTCTCGCCGCATCACTGGGATACGGCTAGTGAGCGTCTATCTGCCTCATATCAAACAGGACGACAACCGCTCACCCCAGAGACTTGTCATAAAACGATTGTTGATGTGAAGGCTCTTATCACGGCGCCGCGCTGGCAGGCTCTGTTTGCACCGGACGCCCTATGTGAAGCGCCGGTTATAGGAATAGTCAGAGGTATTTCTGTCTCAGCCCAAATAGACCGAATGCTGATTACAGACCATCATGTTATCATTGCTGATTTCAAAACAGGCCGCCCGCCACAGCATAACGAAGAGACCCCAACGGTTTATTGCCGGCAAATGGCCCTTTATGGTGCCCTGCTTGCTGAAATTTATCCTGATAAAGAGATTTCCTGCTGGCTTATATGGACACAAGATCTCTCTGAACGACAGGTAACGGCTAAAGAGCGCACTAATATCATTTTAAAGCTTGGATAAGAGAACCGCACCTTGATTTGTGGGGCCCAGCCTCTTACTTTTAATAAAGAGGACGTAATGCCCTATAAATTTGGTTCTGAGGAGTAGTAACCATGCCAACAATGAAAACAACTGATGCCGATTTTGCTGCCGACGTTATTGCGTCTGAAACTCCTGTGCTAGTTGATTTCTGGGCA
>CATISA010000038.1 GCA_949529445.1 Alphaproteobacteria bacterium UBA4588 | reverse complement strand
TGGTGTGATGTATTAATTTTACAATTCCCTCTCTATTGGTTTTCAATGCCAGCAATTATGAAAGGCTGGATTGACAGAGTATTTGTTAATTCACTTTTTTATGGTGCTGGAAAGCGTTTTGAAACAGGCGGCTCAAAAGGCAAACGTGCAATGGTCAGCACATCGACAGGTGGCTTTGATACGATGTTTGATTCCGAAGGGCTTCTTGGTGATATAAATGTGGCTTTATGGCACATTCACCATGGTATGTTGCATTACACAGGTTTCCACGTGATGGCGCCTTTTGTGTCATGGGCCCCTGTCAGGGTTGGTGATGAACAATGCAAGAAGTATCACGATGATTATGTTAAAAGGCTTCTTGCAATAGGCCAAGACACGCCGATGACCTTTCATAATACGTCTGATTTCACTGATGACTTTAGATTAAAAGAAGGCATCGTTCCGCGCACACCAGGACATTGGAAGAAATAAACTATTCATTGTCTGCGAAATCATGTTACCCGCCCTTCTCACTACTCCATAGACTTATGTTTGACAGCTAAATTTTTAGCAGGCTTACTGTGCAGTAACGCAGTGGCGACAAAGCGGAAAACAAAAGGGATATATCACATGACTGACTTTGTTGTTGAAGCCAGAACATTAGGTGGGCGACTACAGAATGCCCGAGAAAAACAAAAACTTTCAATAAGTTTAGTTGCAAAATTGAGTGGCGTGCAGTCCAAAACATTAAAAAACTGGGAATTGGACCGTTCTGAGCCGCGTTCCAATCGTCTGGTAAATCTAGCCGGCGTTTTAGGGGTTACGGCCTCTTATCTGCTCGATGGCACAGGAGGAGAAATCGAGCCTGAACAGAAATCTAAAACAGATATTAAAATGGCAATTGGAGAGCTCGAAATAGAGGCAGAATCACTGACTAATGAAATCGTAAAATCAAGTGAAAAGCTTAAAGCCATAACGCGCCGCCTATCTATGCTTCGCCAGTCGGAGTGGTAAGCGATATCTCGAAGATACTCTGAAGAAAATTTTATACCCTTTATCAATTTAGCATCGTGCATCGCCACAAAAATCTGCGCTACTTCCTACAGTGACACTATTCCCCATAGTGAAAAATTATGAAAGAAACTCTATATTTTTTTGTTTTTTATTATTTTGCCGGTTGTCTTGCCGGTGAGTGTTAGACACACTGTGGTCTCAAACAAGGAAATCAGTGCATACTCATGTGATTTACAAAAAGGGGGAAATACGTGGCTGCTTCAAAGTCGGAAAAATCGACATTCGCTTCCATTCCAGAATTGGTGGCTTTTCAAGCGCATAATATCCCAAATAGTCCTGCTTATCGTGAAAAAGAATACGGTATTTGGCAGAGTTGGAGTTGGTCTGAAGCAGCAGAAGAAATTGATGCGCTCGCGCTGGGGTTTCTCACTTTAGGTGTGGCCAAAGGTGACTATATTGCCATTATTGGCCGCAATCGCCCTCATTTTTATTGGTCAATGATAGCAGCTCAATCAGTGGGTGCCATTCCTGTTCCTGTCTATCAGGATGCTGTGGCCGAAGAGCTGGTTTATGTCCTTGATCATTGTGGTGCAAAATTTGTTCTTGCTGAGAATCAAGAGCAAGTTGATAAAGTGCTAGAAATCAAAAAAGGCTTAAAGGCTCTAGAGCATATTATTTTTCTCGATAATCGTGGCATGCGGAAATATGATAGGGCAAATCTTCACGACTTCAAAGACCTTCAAAATAAAGGAAGAGATAGTGAGAAAAAGTTTACTAAAACACTAGCTTCAAGGCGCAAGGCTATCAAAAGCTCTGATGTGTGCGTGATGCTCTACACCTCTGGGACAACGGGACGGCCGAAAGGTGTAATTTTATCAAATCATAACATTATCAAAACGTCTGAAGCATCTAGTTCTTTTGATAAGCTTAACGCAAGTGATAATGTGCTTGCTTACCTGCCTATGGCATGGGTCGGTGATTTTATTTTCTCTATTGGTCAGGCCTGCTGGACAGGGTTTTGTGTTTCCTGCCCTGAGAACACTGAAACCATGCAACAAGACTTGAAAGAAATAGGTCCAACTTATTTCTTTGCTCCGCCACGTTACTTTGAGGGTTTGCTCACAAATGTGATGATTAGAATGGAAGATGCTAGTGCGGTAAAACGATTCCTGTTTTCCTATTTTATGGATCATGCCCAAAAGATTGGGGGTAATCTTTTAGACGGTCATTCTGTTTCGGTCATTGATAAATTAAAATACGCTATTGGACAGTTATTCATTTATGGCCCGTTAAGAAATACTTTAGGGCTTAGCAATGTCCGTGTTGGGTACACAGCTGGAGAAGCTATTGGTCCAGAAATTTTTGATTTCTATCGTTCTATTGGCATTAATCTGAAGCAACTATATGGCCAGACTGAAGCAAGTGTTTATATTACCCAACAACCTGATGGTCAGGTTCGGTCTGATACTGTCGGCATCGCATCCCCAGGTGTTGAACTAAAAATCTCTGATAGCGGTGAAGTGTTTTATCGCTCTCCAGGAACATTCGTTGAATATTTCAAAAATCCAAAAAGCACCAAGGAAACAAAGGATGCCGAAGGCTGGGTCGCTACAGGAGATGCTGGGTTTATCGAAGCTGAAACAGGTCATTTGCGCATTATCGATCGGGCCAAAGATGTTGGAAAAATGGAAGATGGGCATCTCTTCGCACCAAAATACGTAGAGAACAAACTGAAATTCTTTCCTAACGTCCTAGAATGCGTTGTCTTTGGCGCTGGTAGAAAGTTTTGCACAGCATTTATTAATATTGATTTAAATGCTGTCGGAAATTGGGCTGAACGCAATAACATCGCTTACTCATCTTACCAGGAGTTGGCAGGCCATAAAAACGTCTATGAAATGATTAAAGATCATATAAATGAGACAAACGAAAGCCTTGCTGACGACGATATGTTGTCAGGCTGTCAAATCCACCGCTTTGTCATTCTGCATAAAGAGCTAGATGCTGATGATGGCGAACTCACACGTACACGAAAAGTTCGTAGGCGCGTTATCGAGGATAAATTTCACGACTTAATAAACGCTTTGTATGACGGTTCTTCAGAGGTCTACACGGAAACTGAAGTAACATATGAAGATGGCACAAAGGGCGCTATTTCGGCAACACTTGCCATTGCAGATGTAACGCCAGTTGCACAAAAAGGGAAAGCAGCATGACGGCTACAGACAGCTATCAAACACCTGACGGCCGCACAATTGGCCCAAATGTAATGGAAATGCGTAACATTTCACTGCGTTTCGGCGGCGTCAAGGCAATTCAGGATATATCCTTTGATATCCACGAAGGCGAAATCAGAGCGATTATCGGGCCTAATGGTGCTGGCAAATCATCAATGTTGAATGTGATTAATGGGTTTTATCATCCGCAGGAAGGTGAAATTCTCTATAAGGGCGAAGTGCGTAAGCCAATGAAACCCTATGAAATTGCTTATCAAGGCATTGCCCGCACGTTCCAAAATATTGCGCTGTTCAAAGGTATGTCAACGCTAGATAATATTATGACAGGCCGTCTCACACATATGAAAACAGGGATGCTTGAGCAAATCATCTGGTCAGGCAGAGCAGAGCGCGAAGAGGTTGAGAACCGCGCATTTGTCGAACATATTATTGATTTTCTTGAGATTCAGACAATTCGTAAAACGCCTGTAGGGCGCCTGCCTTATGGCTTGCAGAAGCGGGTTGAATTAGGGCGAGCGCTAGCGGCTGAGCCTTCATTGCTCTTACTTGATGAGCCGATGGCCGGAATGAATGTCGAAGAGAAAGAAGATATGTCTCGCTTTATTCTGGACGTAAATGATGAATTTGGCACAACGATCGCTCTGATTGAACATGATATGGGCGTTGTAATGGATATTGCAGACCGTGTTGTGGTGATGGATTATGGAAAAAAAATCGGTGACGGAACGCCTTCTGAAGTGAGAAATAATCAAGATGTTATCGATGCTTATTTAGGAGTGTCTCATGACTAGAGATAACATTATAGATGTGAACTTTATCAAAGGGGTTTCCTAATGCTATCAGCAGACTTTTTCTATGGCATGGAGGTGTTCCTGAATGGTTTGATGACAGGTGTAATGTATTCACTTGTTGCACTCGGGTTCGTCCTCATTTTCAAAGCCTCAGGTATCTTTAACTACGCCCAAGGTGTTATGGCGTTATTTGCGGCTTTGACATTAGTGGGTTTTCAAAATGGTCAAGTCCCCTTTTCTCATCTAATCAATGCCATTTTTGGCACTGACATTCATCATTTTGGTTGGCATTTACCTGCCTTCCTTGCCATTTTACTGGCCCTACTCGTCATGATAATTTTTGCCTTTTTGGTTGAAAAATTTGTGCTAAAGCACCTTGTTAATCAAGAACCAATAATTCTATTTATGGCAACCATTGGTCTGGCCTACTTTATGGAAGGCTTTGGAGATTTGATGTGGGGGTCGAATGTCAAAAAACTGGATATTGGCATCCCACAAGGAGGCAATTTCTGGATTGAAGAAAACACAGCATTCCTGGGAGGTGAAGACTTTTATGGCTTCTACCTAGATACACTTGATATTTATGCAACAGTGATAGCTATTATTCTTGTCTCAGGGCTTGTCACATTTTCTCAATACACAAAAACGGGACGGGCATTGCGGGCCGTTGCTGATGACCATCAAGCAGCATTGTCTGTCGGTATTTCTTTGAGAACAATCTGGGTTATTGTGTGGTGTATTGCTGGCTTTGTTGCGCTGGTAGCTGGTATCATGTGGGGCTCTAAATCAGGTGTTCAATTCTCGCTATCACTAATTGCATTGAAAGCTCTTCCTGTTCTGATGCTTGGCGGCTTCACCTCTATTCCGGGCGCTATCATTGGTGGGCTTATTATCGGTGTAGGTGAAAAAATGTTTGAATTTTTAATAGGGGCGCCATTTCTTGGTGGTGCGACCGAGAACTGGTTTGCCTATATGCTTGCGCTTGTGTTCCTTGTGTTCCGTCCGCAAGGCCTGTTTGGCGAAAAAATCATCGAGAGGGTGTAACAGATGCTGTATCGTGAAGTTGGAGAATTCAAACCCTCCTACAAAAAAGACCAGCAAACCTTTCCTATCCGACTGGATAGGTATGGCTACTACGCTATTCTAGCGTTTGCGTTCTGTGTCATTCCCTTCTTAATCAATGATTATTGGGCAAATGCCATTTTGCTTCCGTTTTTGATTTTCGGCATTGCTGCCATTGGGCTGAATATCCTTACAGGTTATTGTGGGCAGGTATCGCTTGGATCGGGCGGATTTATGGCTGTTGGCGCTTATGCCTGTTACAAACTCATGACCGGGTTCCCAGATTTGAATATCATATTCTGCATCATGCTTTCTGGGGGCATTACCGCATTAGTCGGCATTATGTTTGGACTGCCAAGTTTACGTATTAAAGGGTTTTATCTTGCTGTTGCCACGCTGGCAGCACAGTTTTTCCTTATATGGCTTTTCAATAAGGTCGCGTGGTTTTATAATTATTCAGCGTCCGGCCAGATTACGGCTCCTGAACGAACATTATTTGGTGAAATCGTTACTGGTGCAAATGCAACGCCGGAAGTTGCCTATCTTGTCTGTTTGAGTTTTCTTGTCGTACTAGCAATGGTCGCACGCAACCTGACAAGGGGATCAGTCGGCAGGAAGTGGATGGCCATTCGTGATATGGATATTGCTGCAGAAATTATTGGCGTGAACCCTTTAATGGCGAAATTAACAGCCTTTGGTGTGAGTTCCTTTTATGTCGGTATTGCTGGAGCCCTGCTATTTTCTGTCTATCTTGGCGCAGTTGAAGTGGGCGAGGTTTTTGGAATTCAGAAATCATTTATCATTCTGTTCATGATTATCATTGGTGGTCTAGGGTCTATTTTTGGATCACTTGCCGGTGCTGCTTTCCTTGTGGCGATGCCGGTTGTTTTAAAAAATGTAATGGTGGGCCAACTTGGCTGGGCAGTTGATCTTGCCGCCCATTTTGAGTTTCTTATCGTTGGCGCACTTATTATCTTTTTTCTAATTGTGGAACCCCATGGGTTCGCAATGCTTTGGCGTATAATAAAAGAAAAGCTGAGGCTCTGGCCTTTCCCGCACTAGGGGGTCAGTCTGGGCGACAGTTGCGCGGTGTTTCTGTTGCCAGCTCTTTTTAAAGAGTTAACTTTACGGAGGAAAAAATGAAGTTAAGAAATGTATTATTAGGCGCTGTAGCCGCTGCGACTATCGCTGGTCCGGCACTTGCAGACCTTACCTTCCCAAACTTGACATATCGGACAGGTGCATATGCTGTTAACGGCATTCCCTACGCTGATGGTTATGCCGATTACATGGCTCTGTTAAATGAGCGTGACGGTGGTATTGGTGGTGAGAGAATTAACTATGTTGAATGTGAAACTCAATATAACACCGAAAAAGGCGTGGAGTGTTATGAGAACACAAAAGGCATGGGCTCACTTGTGTATCAGCCAATGTCGACAGGCATCACTTATCAGCTAATTCCAAAAGCAACAGCTGATGGTATTCCAATCCTGTCAATGGGTTATGGTCGTACATCTGCAGCAAATGGTAATGTATTCAGCCATATTTTTAACTATCCAGCAAACTACTGGGTTGGTGCATCTGCTGTTGTAAACCATTTATTAGACATCAATAATGGTAACATCAAAGGCAAAAAACTTGCTCTTGTGTATCATAACTCTGCTTATGGTAAAGAGCCCATCCGGACACTCGAGGAACTCGCAAAAAAACATGGTTTCAAGCTATCATTGCTTCCGGTTGACCACCCAGGTCAGGAACAGAAGTCACAGTGGCTGCAAATCCGCCGTGAGAAGCCAGACTATGTTACCATGTGGGGTTGGGGTGTTATGAACCCAACAGCCATTCAAGAAGCTGCAAATATCCGTTTCCCAATGGAAAACTTCATTGGCGTATGGTGGTCAGGGTCTGAAGGCGATGTTCTACCAGCAGGTGAATCTGCCCATGGCTATAAATCTCTAGCTATGCATAATACTGGCTCAGACTTTCCAATCTATGCTGATCTGAAAAAGTATGTTTATGCAACAGGTAAAGCAGCAGGTGATGGCACATCATCTGGAACAGTTCTATATAACCGTGGTCTATATGCAGCTATGCTTGCAACAGAGGCAGCGCGTCAAGCACAGTCACTAACAGGCAAGAAAATCATCACACCAAGTGATATGCGTGATGCGATGGAACAATTTTCTATCGACGAAGCACGGATGACTGCCATTGGTTTACCTAACTTTGCACCAAGCTTCAGCGTCACATGTGAAAATCATGGCGGCCCAGGCCTTGCTGCTATTCAGCAGTGGGATGCCAAAGCACAGAAATGGTCATTGATTTCTGACTTCATCAAAACTGACTCAGAGGTCATCGGTTCATTGATTGCAGAAGATTCCGCTGCATATGCAAAAGAAAACAAAATTCCAGCGCAGTGTAGCTAATACTAAATACGTCTTGGCCTCATTTTTAATGAGGCCAAGATACCTATATTTTTATTCGTTTTAATTTCATAAAAAAGGCTTGTTGTTAACATGTTAGATACCACGCCAGAACCAGAAAAATTATTAGATGTCAATAACATAGAGGTGATATATAACCACGTAATTTTAGTGCTGAAAGGCGTTTCTCTTTCTGTCCCTAAAGGTGGTATCACGGCTTTGCTTGGTGGGAATGGCGCAGGAAAAACAACAACCTTAAAAGCAATTTCAAATTTACTTCATTCAGAGCGTGGGATTGTTACGAAAGGCAATATTCTATATCGCGGCAACCCGATTGCCGATTTGGACCCAGCGACACTTGTGAAATCTGGGGTCATACAAGTAATGGAAGGAAGACATTGTTTCGAACACCTTACGATAGAAGAGAATCTTCTTACTGGCAGCTATACACGTTCTGTTAGTCGAGCAGAAATCGCTAACGACCTTGATATGGTCTATAATTATTTCCCGCGTCTCCGGGACCGCCGGCGCTCCCAAGCAGGCTATACATCAGGGGGAGAACAACAAATGTGTGCCATTGGGCGTGCACTGATGTCTCGTCCAGAAACTGTTCTTCTTGATGAACCATCCATGGGATTAGCGCCACAATTGGTAGAAGAAATTTTTGGTATTGTAAAAGCTCTGAATGAAAAAGAGGGTGTTTCGTTTCTATTAGCTGAACAAAATACCAATGTAGCTCTGCGTTTTGCTCACTATGGCTATATTCTAGAGAGCGGACGTGTTGTTATGGATGGTCCTGCCGCTGAACTGCGTGAAAACCCTGATGTTAAGGAATTCTATCTCGGCATGTCCGATGAGGGCCGCAAGTCATTTCGTGATGTGCGCTCTTACCGCCGGCGAAAAAGATGGCTGAGTTAATGGGTCCGTACTTTGATGCTCGTGAAACACGCAGCTCAGACGAGCGCATAGCAGACTTAGCACAAGAGCTGCCAGCTCTTATTGCACATGCCCAGAAAAATACTGATTATTTCAAAAATAGTCTGCGTGAGATAGATGCCTCGTCTATCACAACAGAGGCTGGTCTTGCTGCCCTGCCTATCGTGCGTAAATCAGATATGGTCGCGGGTGTAAAAGATACGCTTCCGTTGCGTAAATTTGTCGGTATTCCCTTCCACGCGCTCCATACCATCTATCAGTCTCCAGGACCTATTTATGAAGCTGGTATGCGTGGGCCTGACTGGTGGCGTTTTGGACGTGCACTAACTGCCGTTGGTGTTGGACAGGGTGATATTGTACAGAATTGCTTTTCCTATCATTTTACCCCTGCCGGCATGATGTTTGAATCTGCCGCTGCCGCTGTTGGCGCCGTTGTTGTGCCAGCCGGCACAGGCCAGACAGAAATGCAAGCAACAGCAATGGCTAACCTTGGTGTTACGGTCTATGCCGGCACACCAGATTATCTAAAGGCCATTTTAGAAAAAGGTGACGCACTTGGACTTGACCTGTCCTCTGTTACGCGGGCTTGTGTATCGGCTGGCCCTTTATTTCCTGCGCTCCGTCAGGATTATGAAGATAGAGGGATTACCTGCCGGCAATGCTATGGCACAGCCGATGTAGGACATATTGCTTATGAAAGCCTCGCACTTGACGGAATGATAGTTGATGAAGGTGCTATCGTTGAAATCGTTATTCCGGGCACTGGTATTCCAGTAGAAGATGGCCAGATTGGCGAAGTTGTTGTGACAACATTCTCGCATGAAACGCCGCTTATTCGTTTTGCGACGGGCGACCTATCCGCTATTTTGCCTGGTGTCAGCGCATGCGGGCGCACAAATAAGCGCATTGTTGGATGGCGAGGACGGGCTGATCAGGCAACCAAGATTAAGGGCATGTTTGTTCGCCCCGAACAGGTAGCCGCCCTTGTTGCCCGTCATGACGAGATTATACGTGCGCGGGTGACTGTTACCCATAATGGGGCAACAGATCTTATGACAGTACAGTTTGAAGCATCACAAGGAAGCGCTGAAACCTTTGCTGGGTCAGTGCAGGATATTTTTAAGCTGAGAGGTGAGGTTGAGGTTGTCATGCCAGGTCAATTGCCAAATGATGGTCTTGTTATCGATGATAAGCGGGATATCGATTAATTATCGATAATGCGTGAAAGACGGCGCCTGCTTATTGACCTTGTTGCTGGTTAACCACTTACACTTTAGATGAAAGGCATCAAATATATGGATTTTGCGCTCTCTGAGGAACAGCAAGCAATTTATGATATGGCCCGTGATTTTGGCGCCGAGCATATAGCCCCCTTTGCCGATAAATGGGATGAGACAGCAGAAATGCCTCGTGAAATGTTAGAAGAGGCAGCAAAACTTGGTCTTGCGGCGATTTATGTTCCAGAAGACCAGGGTGGGTCTGGCCTGAGTCGCCTTGATGCAACCCTTATTTTCGAAGCGCTAGCGCTCTCTTGCCCATCGGTTTCATCTTTTTTATCTATCCACAATATGATTACATGGATGGTTGCCACCTTCGGCAATGAGACGCTACAGGATAAATATCTAGCTGACTTATGTCAGATGAAAAAAATTGGCTCATACTGTCTGACTGAACCTGAATCCGGTTCCGATGCTGCTGCCTTGCGCACCAAAGCGGTCCGAACCAATGAAGGCTATCAGCTTACCGGCACAAAATCATTTATTTCAGGAGGTGACTATTCTGACCTATATATTGTGATGTGCCGTACCGGTGATGAAACAGCGAGAGGTATTTCAGCCATTATCGTTGATAAAGACGCAGAAGGGCTTTCTTTTGGTGCTCAGGAACGCAAGATGGGATGGCGCGCTCAGCCAACAGCACAAGTCATGATGGATAAATGTTCAACACCAGCAGAAAATCTCCTGGGCACAGAGGGCGACGGCTTTAGTTATGCCATGATGGGGCTGGATGGCGGGCGGCTAAATATTGCGGCTGCAGCTCTTGGTGGCGCGCAAGCTGCCTATGAAAAGGCGCTAACCTATTCAAGCGAACGCAAGGCATTTGGGCGGTCTATTGATAAATTTCAATCTGTGCAATTCAAAATTGCCGATATGTTTACAAACCTTGAGGTCGCCCGCACCTTCTTGCATAAAGCGGCATGGAAACTCGATATCAAAACAACTGATGCAACACGCGCCTGTGCGATGGCAAAACGTCATGTGACAGATGTTTGTTTTGATGTTGCCAATGAAGCGCTTCAGATACATGGCGGCTATGGCTATCTTACAGATTACGGTATTGAAAAGATTGTTCGCGATTTGCGCGTTCACCAGATTCTTGAAGGCACCAATGAAATTATGCGGGTGATTATCAGCCGCACATTATTAGCGGAACGAGATAGATGAGTGAGATTATAATCAATGTTGTCAACAGCACAGGGCGGGTTCATTTAAATCGTCCTAAAGCGCTTAACGCCCTCACCTACGAGATGAATGATGCTCTAGAAGTAGCCCTTTTATCCTGGGCTGATGATCCAGCCATCACTCAGGTCGTTATCACAGCAGAAGGGGAGAAGTCTTTTTGCGCTGGCGGCGATGTTGCAGAACTTTATCGGCGGGGGGTTGATGGCGATCACGATTATGCCCGTACATACTGGCGCGATGAATACCGGCTCAATGCCCTTATAGAAGCCTATCCAAAACCATATATCGCCTTGATGCAAGGCTATATAATGGGGGGTGGTGTCGGTGTATCCTGCCATGGTAGCCACAGAATTACATCGCAGTCCAGCCGCTTTGCCATGCCTGAGTGTGCTATTGGCCTGATGCCTGATGTTGGCGGCAGCATGTTACTTGCGCGGGCTCCGGGCTATCTGGGTGAATATCTAGGCACAACGGGGGCACGAATGAAAGCAGGGGATGCGATCTTTGCCGGCTTTGCGGACTATTTTGTTGCCCAAGAAAAATGGCCTGACCTGCTAGAAGCGCTCATCGCAACAGGCACACCTGACTGTATTGCTAATTTTGAAAGCCCAGTCCTTGATAATTTATCACCGATGATTGCGAAAACTCACGAGATTAACAGCCTGTTTAGTGCTGAAAATCCGCGTGATGTTGTGCAGGCTATCGCGCATGAGACAACACCACTCGCCACCGAAATAAATGAGGCTTATCGCCGTCAATCACCTTTATCGGTACTCTCAACAATTACATCAATACGGGCCGTCAGACTATCACCAGATATGGCAACAGCGATAGATTATGAATTCAGATTTACAGCACGATCGCTTGCCGATGCAGATTTTCTAGAAGGCGTACGCGCTGTGCTGATTGACAAAGATCACGCCCCCAACTGGAAGTATAAAACATTCGATGATGTCAATGATGATATTATTGCGCATATGCTGGCACCTCTTGCCGAGCCTGTTTGATTGTAGAAGGAGAGACAACAATGAAAATTGGGTTTATTGGTCTGGGAAATATGGGTGGCCCCATGGCAGCCAATCTTGTTGCTGCTGGTCATGATGTTACGGGTTTTGATATTCATGCACCTGCACCGGTTGGTATTCACATGGCCGCTCATGCTAAAGATGCCGTCACCAGCGCAGAATGTGTCATAACAATGCTACCAAATGGCGCCATCCTCAGAAGTGTTGCTGCAGAAATTTTACCCGCAATGGCAACAGGATGCTTGTTTATCGATTGTTCAACCGTTGATGTGATTTCTGCGCGCGATGTCGCAGCAGAAGCAAACATAGCAGGTATTGAGGCAGTTGATGCGCCAGTATCAGGCGGCACCACTGGTGCTGCAGCGGGCACACTGACTTTTATGGCAGGCGGAAGTGATGACGGGTTTGCAAGGGCTGTTCCTCTCTTTGATATAATGGGCAGCAAAACAGTCCATTGCGGGGAGGCAGGCGCAGGTCAGGCAGCAAAAATCTGTAATAATATGATACTTGGCGTTACCATGATTGTGACCTGTGAGAGCATTGCCCTGGCAGATAAGCTTGGTCTAGACAGACAAAAACTATTTGATGTCGTTAGCACCTCTTCTGGCTATAGCTGGACAATGAATGCCTATTGTCCTGCGCCGGGCATTGGGCCGTCCAGTCCAGCAGATAATGATTATAAACCGGGATTTGCGGCTGAAATGATGGTCAAGGATTTGGGTTTGTCGCAACAGGCAGCCGAAGCAGTGAATGCAGAGACACCCCTTGGCGCAGCAGCCTTGGCAGAATATATCCAGTTTGTTGAAGAAGAAGACGGTAAAGGCCGCGACTTTTCGGCTATGCTACCGCGCTTTGAGACCAAACCACGCACCTAAACGATAGAGATCATTATGACCGAAGAAAATCTTGAAACCATTATCGTAAACCGGATTGGGGCCGTTGTTCAGATAACGTTGAACCGCCCAAAAGCGCTGAATGCTATTAACCAGCAGCTTACCCGTGAGGTTATTGATACACTCGCACCGCTTGACCGTGACCCTGAGATTGGATGTTTTATTATCACTGGAAATGAAAAAGCCTTTGCTGCCGGCGCTGACATCCCTGAAATGGCGCAAAAGTCTTATATGGATAATTACCATGCAGATTTATTTGCAGACTGGGACCAGTTTGCAGCCTTCCGTACACCAAAAATTGCTGCTGTAGGCGGCTATGCTCTCGGGGGCGGATGTGAGCTTGCTATGATGTGTGATATGATTTTTGCGTCACGCTCAGCAACATTTGGCCAGCCAGAAATCAAGCTCGGTGTAATCCCCGGTATGGGCGGATCGCAGCGGATGACACGTGCAATTGGCAAAGCAAAATCAATGGATATGATCCTGACAGGCCGCATGATGGGTGCTGAAGAGGCAGAACGTGCCGGCATCGTAGCCCGCGTCATTGATGATGCAGATCTATTAAGCGAAACACGCAGTGCAGCAAAAACGATTGCCAGCTATGGTCGTGCCTCTGTTATGCTAGCGCGTGAAGCTGTTGAAAGAGCCGAAGAAGGGGGCCTACGCGAAGGGTTGCTCTTTGAGAGACGTGTATTCCAATCTTTGTTCGCAACGGACGATCAGAAAGAAGGAATGACTGCCTTTTCAGAGAAGCGGGCGGCAACCTTCATAGGCAAATAACCATTAGATGGGGGCGTCACTATGGCTGATATTTTTATCACCGGAAGCGCACGTACAGCGATAGGAAGTTTCCAAGGAGCGTTCAGCACACTGAGTGCACCTGAGCTTGGCGGACACGCCATTCAGGCGGCACTCACCCAATCCGGCATTGATGCCACAGCAATTGACGATGTCATTATGGGATGTGTTCTGCCAGCAGGATTAGGCCAAGCCCCCGCCCGCCAAGCTGGATTTCATGCTGGATTAAGCCATTCTACTCCAGCAACAACAGTCAATAAAATGTGCGGCTCTGGCATGAAAGCCGTGATGCTTGGCTATGACCAGTTAGCGTCAGGTGATGTGAATACTGTTATTACAGGCGGCATGGAAAGCATGACAAATGCTCCTTATCTAAGTGGTGGGCTGCGTGGTGGCAGTCGGCTTGGTCACCAAACACTCCAAGACCATATGTTTCTTGATGGGCTAGAAGATGCCTATGATAAGGGTGTGCTTATGGGATGCTTTGCAGAAGATTGTGCAGAATATTATCAATTCTCACGCGCTGATCAGGATGACTTTGCACTCTCTTCACTAACCCGTGCCCTTGCTGCACAAAAAGAAGGGCGTTTTGATGCGGAAATCACACCTATCACGATTAAAGGCCGCAAGCAGACACTTCACATTTGCAAAGATGAACAACCTGCTACAGCGCGGCCTGACAAAATTCCCCAGCTCAAACCAGCTTTTCGCGATGGTGGTAGTGTAACAGCAGCAAATTCATCGTCAATTTCGGATGGGGCTGCAGCGCTTATTCTGGCAAGTGGTGATATGGTAAGCGCGCACGGGTTGACGGCCCGCGCCCGTATTGTTGGCCATGCTAGTTTTGCGCACGAACCGGGCTGGTTTACCACAGCGCCAATCTATGCCGCCCAAAAGCTACTCGCAAAAATTGGCTGGCAGACAGAGGATGTTGAACTATGGGAAGTAAATGAAGCGTTTGCTGTTGTGCCAATGGCCTTCATACGTGAACTGGAGCTGTCAGATGATATTATAAATATAAATGGCGGAGCCTGTGCACTAGGCCACCCGATCGGCGCGTCAGGTGCGCGTATTCTGGTCTCGCTATTAACGGCAATGGAAAGTAGTGATGTTGCCCGCGGCATAGCAGCAATATGTCTTGGCGGCGGAGAAGGCATTGCAGTTGCAGTGGAGCGCCTATGAGACTGTCATCTGATATTGCGGCAATTATTACTGGAGCGGGCTCTGGACTTGGTGCCGCCGTTGCTAGCAAACTTGCTTCTGCTGGCGTTAACGTTGCCCTGTTCGACAAGGATACGCACAAAGGTCTGGCACAGGCAGAAGCTATTGGTGGACTATTTGTTGAGGTTGATGTGCGTGATGCAACATCGGTTAGTACAGCTATTGCCACAGCCAGAGCCGCCCATGGTCAGGAACGGCTGGTGATAAATTGTGCTGGCATTGCGCCGGCTGCAAAGACTGTATCACGTGGCAGCGCGCATGATGCCAGCCTATTCGAAGCTGTCATTGGCATCAATCTTATCGGTAGTTATTTTGTTGCCAGTCAGAGTGCGGCTGGCATGGCAGAGCTAGAGCCCCTCACCGATGATGGTGAACGCGGGCTGATTATTAACACAGCATCAGTTGCTGCATTTGACGGTCAAATTGGGCAAACAGCCTATGCTGCGTCTAAAGCTGGCATTGCCGGCCTCACGCTTCCTATGGCACGCGACCTTGCTGATAAAGGTATTAGGGTGATGGCAATTGCACCGGGCATTTTCGGCACGCCCATGGTAACGGCTTTCCCGCAAGAGGTACAGGATGCACTCGCCTCTCAGATACCGTTTCCAGCGCGGCTTGGTGAACCAGATGAATTTGCCGCCCTTGTTCAGCATATTGCCGAAAACAGAATGCTAAATGGCGAGACAATTAGACTGGATGGCGCTATCAGAATGCCACCACGCTAAAATAGGGTGCGCTATTATTGCGCTTTCTGAGGCGTCCAACCTTCAGGCATTTCTACCATGGCAATGCTTGTCGACATTTTGGCAACCATCGCACCATCATCGTTAAAAGCGCCTGCTTCACAATAACTGACTCTCCGCCCTGATTTCAGCACTGTTGAACGAAAAATGAGCTGCTGTCCTTTAGAGGGCGCAAAAAAAGAGGTTTTAAACTCTATCGTAAGCACTTCAAACGAAGGCGCAGATAGCGTAAGAGCTGCAAAGCCGCAGGCAGTGTCAAGACCAGCTGTTACCACTCCGCCATGCACAAACCCTTGCTGCTGGCTAACCTTACCCGAAATATCCAACACCATTTCGACGGCACCGGGCTTAACTGACACAAGGCGAATTCCCATCAGTTTCATGGCGCCCTGGGCATCAAAACTTGCCCGCGCGCGGGCTTCGAAGTCGGGGTCGCGTATTACATAATCACTCATTGTCATTACGATCCTCAGAATGTGAGAGCTAGAATGTTAAGGATGACCCGTCAGAATTCTTAAATCAATACTCTTTCGGTTACTCATTTACTTCGGTAGACTTGCCTCTCAGACATGTAAAACTGAAAGGTGGACTGTCATGACAGACCCTCATATTAGCCAAAAAATTAGCCGATTTCCTGTTCCTGCGTTTAACCAACTCCCCGAAGACATCCAGAAAATGTTAACAGAGGTATCAGATAAGGCAGGGTTTATTCCTAATGTGTTTCTCACACTGGCCTATCGTCCGGATGAACTGCGGGCTTTTTTTGGGTATCATAATGCCTTGATGCTTCGGAAGAGCGGTATCAGCAAGGCAGAAAAAGAAATGATTATTGTTGCAACCTCTGCTGAAAATAGCTGTCTTTACTGTGTCATTGCCCATGGCGCGATTTTGCGCATTTATGCCAAGTCAGGCTCCTTATCAGATCAAATCGCAACCAATTATCGCAAAGCAGATATTACCAAGCGGCAATGTGCTATGTTAGATTTTGCAGTAAAAGTTTGCAATCACTCTGCTGCTGTGGCCGAAGATGATTTTGCCACTCTTGCAGCACATGGATTCTCAGAAGATGATATCTGGGATATCGCTGGAATAGTTAGCCTGTTTGCCTTGTCCAATAGAATGGCTAGTGTGACGGCAATGCGCCCGAATGATGAATTTTACCAG
>CATISA010000037.1 GCA_949529445.1 Alphaproteobacteria bacterium UBA4588 | reverse complement strand
ATTGGGCGCAAAAAAAATTGAGCTTGGCGCCGGAATATTCGCGCAAATATCGCGCTTATGCTTGGCAGAATAAACAACCAAAACCACAGAGGCATACCCCAAATTAGCGACCAATCTGACATAGTTATTTTTCCTATTAATAAAAAACAGGCTGGCTATTTTCATCAAAAAATAGCCAGCCCAAGCCTTACAGTAAGCCTGCTTTACATTTTTTTATAAGCATCGAGAATTGCCTGGCCATCACTGCCGACACTTGCAAGCCAGTCACCCTGCATTTTAGAGCCAATTGCTTTTAGCTCCTTCAAAAATTCAGGGCCCGCATCTTCCACTTTCATACCATTAGCTTCAAGTTGCTCAAAATACCAGTTAGCTAAACGAGCTGATTCAGCAGCACAATCTGCGCCTGTTTCATCGGCCGCTTTCTGAACAGCCTTCTTTGTTTTGCTTTCCAGCCCGTTCCAAATGCCTTTGTTCACAATAACGTAGTTACGTGGTAGCCAGGCATTAACCTTATAATAATGCGTTAGGTGTTCCCAAACTTTACGGTCATAGCCTGTTGAACCAGAAGAGATAAACGCTTCTGCTACACCGGTTGCTAACGCCTGGCTCAACTCTGCTGCTTCAACTTGAACTGGAAGCATCCCAAGCTCATTAGCAAATGTAGCCGTTGCTGAGTTATATGAGCGAAATTTTACACCTTTTGTATCTTTGCTCGAAGTAACAGCTTTTTTGAAATAAAAGCCTTGCCCTGGCCACGGACAAGTGTAAAGGGCCACCAGATTTAAATCAGAAAGCTGCGCATTTACCTTATCTTTGGCCGCCGACCAAAGTTTATTATTATCATCATATGTTGTTGCGATGAATGGTAGATTGTCCCAGCCAAGTAAAGGGGCTTCATTTGCATGCGCTGACATAAAACGCTCACCAATAGGCGCCTGACCTGTCTGAACGGCGCGTTTGATTTCTCCACCTTTAAACAGAGACCCGCCTGGGTGAACCGTAATTTCTAGGGCGCCGCCTGTATAATCTTTTACTTTATCTGCAAACACAACACCCATCTTTGAATGGAAATTAGTTGCTGCATATGCCATTGGCATATCCCACTTTTCTGCGTGAGCAGGCGCTGAAACAAGCATGCTACCGACAACAGCGCTCATTAAAACTGATGCTATGAATTTCATGTAAATCTCCTAAAGTTTAAACAGCTTGCCTAACATCTGAAAGGTAAGACATAACGGACGTTTTTTTATGTAGCTATGACTAAGCCAACGCGATAGCTACAGCTTTACATCCGACCTGTTTTGATAAAACTTGTCAAGCAGGTGTTACAGCGCTGAAAAACTGGCTAGCCAAACAGCAAAATGATGCAACTATCATAAATAGTTTTGATGTTCAGCCATACGGTTCTATGTCATCGTATGAGATATGATCTAGCTACTCATTCTGTCGTGCGTGCAATGAAAACGAGGGTTTAATGTCTTGCGTGAAAACAATACAGTCTCCAGCTCCAGTTGGTATATTGATGCTTGATTCTCGCTTTCCCCGCATTTTGGGGGACATCGGGAATGTGCAGAGCTGGCCATTTCCAGTTGACTATCACATTGTTGAAAATGCAACACCCAAGCGTATCATTCAAAACGACCCGCGTGAAATGCTAGCGCCATTTATTGCGGGCGCAGAAGCGTTGATAGCCAAAGGTGCACGAGGCATTACAACAACCTGCGGGTTTTTATCATTATTTCAAGCAGACTTAGCAAACGCATTATCAGTGCCCGTTGCAACATCATCTTTAATGCAGACGCAGCTTGTAAATCAGCTTCTGGGGCCATCAAAACGGGCTGGCATTCTTACCATTTGCCAGTCTGCTCTGACGCCCGCACACCTAGCGGCTGCCAATGTGCCGGATGATACCCCCATTGCAACAACAGAAGGGCTCAGAGAGTTTAGCCGCGCTATTCTGGGCAATGAGACTGAGCTGAATGTTACGCTCGCAGAACAGGATAATATTGATGCAGCCCTTCAGCTTTCGCGTCAGCCTGATGTCGGTGCAATTATTCTTGAATGCACAAATATGGCACCTTATGCGGCTGCTATCTCCGCTGCAACAAGACTCCCCGTTTTCTCAGCCTATCATTTCATCTGCTGGTTTCAGTCAGGTTTGATACCAGCCACGTTCACCGGAGACATAACATGACAAACCCTGACGATTTTGATGAGGCCACCAGAATAGATTTCACCGAAATTCCTGTCATTGATATTAGTGCTCTGGCAGATCCTGATAGATTTCATAAAACAGCCCATCATCTTGTGTCTGTGGCGCGGAATGTTGGGTTTTTCTATCTCACACATCACGGCATCCCGGAAACATTATGCGAAGATGCTTTTGCTGCATCAAAAGATTTTTTTCGCCTGACAGATAGCCAGAAAGCAGATGTCAGCGTTAACCATCACCAAAGGGGCTGGATGGCTCAAGGAATGGCGACCCTTGAAGGGGCAAAGACGTCCGATGCTAAAGAAGTTTTTTTCTGGGGCCGCGATGTTGCTCCTGATGACCCTGACATTCTGCGCGGCCGTGCCCTTGTCGCCCCTAATCAATGGCCAGACAGATATGCCCCATGGCTAAAACAAAAACTTCTTCCCTATTATGATTCGGTTCTGGACTTAAGCCGCCTTGTGTTACGTGCGCTCGCGACAGGGCTTGGCAAACAGCCTGATTTTTTTGCGTCAGCATATATCAACCCTCTCGGGCGTGGCCAACTTGTCTATTATCCACCGCAAACAGAGACAGATAGAGAGGCAGAACGATTTGGTGCCGCTCCTCACTCTGACTTTGGTGTGTTAACAATATTAATGCAGGATAATTCAGGGGGATTACAGGTCCTGAACAAAGCAGGCATCTGGATAGAAGCGCCACCGCTAAAAGGTAGTTTTGTCTGCAATATTGGCGACCTGCTTGAACGCTGGACAAATGGGCAGCTCGTATCAACGAAACATCGCGTCGTAAATCGGACGAGCAATGCTCGTTTTTCCATTCCGATTTTTTGCGACCCTGCAAGTGAGGCCATTATTGACCCGCGTGATTTTAATGAAAATGCGTCCTATGAGACATTTGCCCCATGTGAGGCAGGCGAATATATCCAGACTAAAAATACCCGAAATTTTAGCCATTACGACAAGGCAACCTAGAGCGAGGACGGGCCAAACTAGGCAAGACAAAAAAATAATCCGCCCTAATGGTGAGCGGATTAGAAAAAAGTGAATCATTTTTTATATCATTACGTATTAAAGTGAGAGCTTTTTGGCTCTTCATCGCACAATGATGATGTGCGTTTACTCCCTAAACTTGGTCGCGACTTCGGTTACGACCTCTTTTTTTCCAAAACAAACATGTCCTCATCAGACTGTAAATCTCAAAATGCCTCTTTTTCAGCTAGTGGAACGCTCTATAAAAACTTCCTCACCATGAAATTGGCGGCGAAGAACTGGCAGAAGTTCGGCATAAGCAGCCCAGATAGATGGGCTTGGTTCTGGCAGATCATGTTTAATTTCAGCATGAAGCTTGGGTAAATTATAATAAGGAACAAGCGGAAACATATGATGTTCAATATGATAATTCATATTCAAATATAAAAACCGGCTTACCGGATTCATCATTACTGTCCGAGTATTCAGCCTGTGGTCTGTTACATTATCGCGTAAGCCGCCATGCTGTAGATACCCCGTCATCACGAAATGCCATGACCCATATAGCCGCGGCCCACCAATAAGAAGCAACGGCATAACTGTTTCATAATAAAGCGCAACAGCAACTGTCACGCTATAGATAGCCAGCCAGATACGTGCCACAAGAAAAACTTTTTTATGCTCATGAATGGGTGTGTAGACAGCCTCATCAGGCTGAATACGGCCCAAAATATGGCCATAGGCCCGTTTCATGCTATCGATGATATCTGGCAGGCCAATAATATTCAACAGCAGCTTAATGGCGTTGGGCGGCAGCATAAGGGCAATTTCTGCATCCCGCCCCACCAGCAATGTATCGGTGTGATGACGTGCATGGCTCCATCGCCATGTCACGGGATTTCGCATTAGCATGAAGCTTGCAATCTGATAAACAATCCGGTTCATACGAACTGATTTAAACGCTGTTCCATGCCCAGCTTCATGCCAGCGTGCATCCGATCCAGATGCATAAAAAACACCATAAGCTAGCCAGAATGGCAATGATAACCAGCTCGGCATCATCATCACAGCACATAGCCCAAAGCCTGCCATTAACCCATAAAAAATGATGATATCACGCATAGCCGGCGCATCATCACGCAGCAGCAATTGTTTCAAGATTTTCCGGTCAATATCGGTTTGATACCATTTTGGCGACACAAGGCGATGCTCTTGCGCGGCGTCTCGGGCTGATGAAACTAAGTCATAATTTCGCATAAAAAATTCTTTTAAAGTTAGACTTACACTGACATTCTATGGTTAGTTTTCAGGATAGACAAATTCAAAAACTAATTTGCCATGTGACTCACGAAAGTATTAGTAATGAACGAAGCGACATCAAGCAACTCAGTCGGCATTATTAGGCCCTTTGGACCTTCCATAGCTAAAATTCAAATGCCGCCGCTTTTGCTCAAAACGATAAATCAGTATGTGGATGACGAAATTTCTGAAGAAGGAAAAGCCATAGATTATGGTCACACACTAGCAGGAAATGTTACGCAGGAGCTTCAACTTTCCAATGCGTTTCTTGAAGAAAGTGGATTTTTAAAATTTCTCGCGGTAACCACGAAGTCCTGGATTCAAGGTACCATTGGCCGTGATATAACCAAATTTGATTTAAAGGGGTGCTGGGCCGTAAGGCAATTCCAAGGAGACTATAATCCCGTTCACTCCCACAGTGGTCATATTTCAGGTGTAGGTTATCTAAAATTACCTAGTAATTTTGGCAATTATAAACAAAAGACAAAAAAGAATAATAAAAACGGCCATATTGAATTCATTCATGGCGATAAGAATTTTTTATCAAACCCTGTATTTTCTGTAACACCGGAAATAGCAGATTTTTATTTATTTCCCAATTATTTGCTTCACACGGTATATCCATTTCTTGGAGAAGGTGAGCGGCGCTCTGTATCATTTAATGCGATCATTGATGAACAGATTTATGAGAGCGTTTAAACTTATTTTCTATTTTTCAAAATTAATTCAGCTGCTTTTTCGCCAATCATAATTGTTGGGGCATTAGTATTCCCACTAACAAGTGATGGCATGATAGAGGCATCGGCAATCCGGATATTTCGAAGCCCATGCACTTTTAAATAAGGGTCAACTACAGCCTGATCGTCTATTCCCATCCGGCAGGTGCTGGTTGGATGATAGATGGATTGGGAAAACTGGCGCGCAACAGCCAAATGGTCCTCGTCACTTTTCATATCGCCAATCACGGTATGTTCGCGTTCGATAAAGGGTTTGAGGGCCGGCATCTCTGCCATCTTACGGGCAAATTTTACCGCTCTTATAGCACAAAGCTGATCGGCTGTTGCACTCAGATAACGCGGCACGATTTTTGGATAATCTGCGGCATCCGGACTTGTGATATGAATATAACCACGGCTTTCTGGGCGGAGCTGACAAACCGATGAGGTAAAGCCAGAAAAGGGGTGCATCACTAATCCGGGTTTGTCAGCACTGAGTGGCTGAAAATGAAACTGAATATCGGGTGTCTCAAGGTCAGCCATCGATTTAGCAAATATAGCAACCTGACTAGCGCCAAGACTCATAGGGCCTGAGCGTGAAAAGGCATATTTCATGCCGATAGAAAGTTTGCCAAACATACTATTGATCATGTCGTTCAAAGTGGGAACATTGACTTCATAAACCAGCCGGATCTGCAGGTGATCCTGCAACGCTTCACCGACCCCGGGCAGTTCATGACGAACATGAATACCTGCCTGCTGTAATATATCGCCACGACCAATGCCTGATAGCTCTAGAATTTGCGGGCTACCGATAGCGCCTGCAGATAGGATAACTTCACCGCCGGCATTCAGAAGAGCGTGCTGGCTTTCACCTTTTTGCGAATAGGACACGCCTGTAATAGCGCTATTATCTGCCTCATCAAACAGAAGTCCTGTGATATGCGCATGTATTTGAATCTCAAGATTCGCCCGTGATTTAATCGGTACAAGAAACGCTTTAGCAGAGGAGCAGCGCAGGCCGTGCTTGGCTGTTTGATCAAAATACCCAGCACCTTCTTGTTCGCGCCCATTATAATCATCGGTTCGTGGCACACCCATTTCAACAGCTGCATTAATGAAGGCTTCTGAAATCTTACTTTGGGCACGCATTTTGGAAACTGCCAAACCACCATCAGCCCCATGCATCTCATCAGCTCCGAGCTCGTATGACTCAGAGCGCTTAAACAGCGGCAGAACGTCATCATAGGACCAGCCAGTATTACCTGACTGCGCCCAATGGTCATAATCTTCTGCCTGACCCCGGACATATAAAAGACCATTGATAGAACTAGAGCCACCAAGCGTCTTTCCGCGCGGCCAATCAAGTGAGCGACCGTTCAATTCTGCTTCGGGTTCGGTTTTATAACACCAGTCTGTTTTCGGATTATGTAGGGTTTTGAAATAGCCGACAGGAATATGAATCCATGGGTTGGTATCCTTGCCTCCCGCTTCAAGAAGAAGCACTCTGATAGAGGGGTCAGCTGATAGCCTGTTGGCAATCACACATCCGGCAGAACCAGCACCTACAATGATATAATCATACATAATCAGATCACCCTACGCTGGCAAAAGTTCTGCCCCCAAACAACCAAAGTGAGCACCATATCTTATAATATCGCCGTGGCTGTTTCATATCATAATCGATTAAGGGCTCAATAAGTATTTTTTTTATTATTCTGAACACCGCAGATAATCCATCATCCCTGCCAAAGATAGTTATCGTCATAATCATGCCCACAGCAATATTTTAGCGTCACTAACGGTCAATACGAAGAGTATATATCCCAGTTCCCATTATCAAAAGAGCACCAGCTACTGTCCATATGTCTGGCACTTCCCCAAAAGCAAAAAACCCAATAATGACCGCCCAGACAATCCCCGTATATCGGAACTGGGCAACAAACCCGACATCGCCCACCCGCATGATTATTACACTCAGCATATAGGCTGTCAGGATAGCAACTGCCGCAATCGTTATAACGGCCAGCTGAGATAATGTTGGCATTACCGAACCTGTCGCCGGCATCATAACCGTTGCCAGAAGCAAAATAACAAAGGCGGTAAGCGCCGCAATTGGCAAAGAAGGTATGATTGGTGATAATCGGCGGGTTACCATATCACGGATAACAATAAAAATAACCGTTAGCACAGCAAAAATAGCATAGGGGCTGAATCCGGCGGTTCCAGGCCGAATAATAATGATGACCCCTATAAAGCCAAATATAATAGCAATCCAGCGCCGCATGCTTACCTGTTCTCCCATCATAACGGCAGCAACCAGTGTTAATCCAAGAGGCGCCGCCTGGAGAATGAGGGTTACATGTGAAATTGGCATGTTTTTAAGCGCGATAAGCAGACAATAGGTAATGGCAATTTCTGCCAGTAAGCGACATCCAATCAAAACCCCATCTGCCCGTGACAAAGACGTGATAAATTGACGCGTTACCAGCATTGCAAGACAAATTAGCGGTACGGCAATCACGCCGCGCACAAATAGTAAATCAAATAGTGGAATAACCTGAACCGCCCATTTCATCGCTGCATCATTAATAACAAATGCAAGCGCACTCGCCGTTGTTAGGATGGCACCAAGATGATTGCCTGAACGTGGCACGTTAATGCCCTAACAGGCGGACTTCTAGCGCCTCCGAGCGGTCATATAATCCAAGTGTTTCTGCCTGCAGCATCAACAATGCCGTCACATGACGTAACGAGGGTGTTTCAATGCCGAGGCCCACTGCTAGCTCCAGCACAGCTGAGACGAGTGGGTCAATTTCAAGTGGCCGTCCAAGCTCAATATCCTGACGGGTTGATGGCTTATGCCCAATAATACTAGCAGCCCCTTTAATGCGGTCATCAATAGACACATTAAACCGGATGCCTAAGGCTTCACCAACCTCCTGGACCTCTGCCATAATAGAGGCAACAAGAGCGCGGCTACTCGCATCTTCACCAATCTTATCAAGGCTAGCACCTGTTAAGGCACTTACCGGATTGAATGAGCAATTACCCCAGAGCTTAATCCAGATCTCATCTCTTATCCGACGTTTTTGCGGCGCCTTGAGTCCGCCAGATATCAGCAAAGAAGATAGTGTCTTTAGCCTATCTGTCATCTCACCAGACGGTTCACCAAGACTGAATCTCTCACCCTCATTGTGCTGAATAACGCCTGGCTCTGTGATTTTGCACGCCGGATAAACAACACAGCCAATCGCTCTTTCTGGCCCAATTTTTTTCCAAATATCGCCGCCAGGATCAACTGACTCTAGTGGCTTATTATCAAGGTCTGTACCTGTGCCAGCCTGATGGAAATACCACCATGGCAAACCATTAACCGCTGACACGACGGCTGTCTCGGGCCCAAGCAGAGGGTGCATGGCATCTATAATTTTTGAAATCGCATTTGCTTTCAGCGCAATAATCACATAATCCTGCGGCCCTAAATCAGCCGGATTGTCACTCGCCGTCAGCTGGTAGATTTTTGCCGCGCCATTTTTCTGCAACCTAAGGCCCTTTTGTTGGATAGCAGCAAGATGGGGACCGCGGGCAATAAGACTGACATCTGCCCCTGCTTCTGCAAGCGCTGCTGCCATGTAACCACCAATGGCTCCTGCACCATAGATACAAATTTTTGTCATTCACTACCCTTTTGCCTTATTATACGGCTCACACTGCCTATTTACTTCCCAGATCCAGTTTTTCAGCAAGGCCAATACGCTGTAATTTGCCAGTCGCCCCTTTGGGAATTTCATCCAGAAACACGATGGTTTTGGGAATTTTAAATTTAGCAAGTGATTCTGCGGCAAAGGCCTTTATCTCTGCCTCACTTGCCTGCCGGTCTTCGACAAGAACAATGGCGGCTGCAATATCTTCACCAAGCATTTTATCTGGCATAGCGAATGTTACGACCTGCTGAACAGCCTCATGTTCCATCAGCACATTATCAACTTCAAGCGGAGATATTTTTTCTCCGCCACGATTGATAATTTCCTTCAGCCGTCCGGTAAGCTTCAAATAGCCTTCAGCATCAAAGACACCCTGATCGCCAGTTCTAAACCATCCATTTATAAAGCTGGATTCATTGGCTGCCGGATTATTCTCATAGCCCGGCGTTACATTCTTCCCACGGATACAGACTTCACCTTCTAAGCCGTGAGCGAGCATTTCACCGGCATGATTCATAATACAGACTTCCGGCGATGTCATTATACCAACATGGCCAGCTTTCTGCTTACCAGCGCCAAGCGGGTTAGATGTCATCTGATGAGCAGCCTCTGTCATGCCATAAGCTTCGATAACAGGGCAGCCAAAAGCTGATACAAGCTCGTCAAAAACAGCCGGTGGCAAGGATGCTGACGATGATCTAATAAAGCGCAGACGAAGAGCCTTTGCCTGTTCAGCATTACGCTGTGCCCGCAGTAACAAGGCCTGATGCATAGTCGGCACACCAGAATACCAGCTAATCTGTTCAGCTGCCGCAAGATCCATAAATTTTAGGGCGTTAAACCCTGTGCTACAGCATACCGATGCCCCTTTCGACATGCTGGCACTAATCACAGCAATCAGCCCGTGAATATGAAAGAGCGGCATAATATTCAGACAATGATCTGCTGATGTAAGCTGAAGACTGGCAGAAATATTACCCGCCGAGGTCACGATATTTTCTTGTGTTAATGGCACAACTTTGGGGCGTGATGTAGTTCCTGATGTATGCAAAACAAGTGCTTCGGACGACGGGACTGGTACTGTTATATCTGCTGTGCCGTCACACAAGCTAAATAAGCCAGCAGCAGCGCCATCTGCAACTTTGGCTTCGATAACAGAAATGCCAAGTTCAGTGGCAGCAGCACGCACAGAATTATCAGACCCATCTGCAACAATAACAAGTTTCGGTGCTAAATCTTCAAGGTAGAAAAGATATTCGCTCTGCTTGTAGGCCGGGTTTAACGGCGCCGCGGAAAACTGGCTTGCCACGGCAAGGAAGCAGGTTGCCATTTCAGGCCCATTAGGTAGCACAATTGCGACTCTATCGCCAGAGACCAGTCCAAGAAATGCTAGCTGGCCAGCAATATCATCACAATGGGCCCGCAAGCCATCATAATTCAGGCTGGGCCGGGACGGCGCGGTCACAGCAACAGCTATCGCATCTCCTGAATCAAGTAACTCACGAATTAGCATATATTGTCTCCTTAATAACCACTGAAGCACATAGTGATATTATGAGCCAGTGTCATTACAAACATAAGAATTAGTCTCGTTGTGAATGAACAGCAAGAGGCAAAACCATTTGATGGAAGCCGCTAGCATAATCGTAATCTTGATTATGAGATATGATAATCAAGATTACGATTATGCTGAAAGACTTTGTGCGTCCTCATTTTCATCTTCTTCGAGATGATGCCAGAGATAAGCATGGTTAACATTCAGCCATGCAACATTGCGCCATGCCTCTAGTGCCT
Organism: Alphaproteobacteria bacterium UBA4588; assembly: GCA_949529445.1. Lineage (GTDB taxonomy): Bacteria > Pseudomonadota > Alphaproteobacteria > Puniceispirillales > Puniceispirillaceae > UBA4588. Next base: position 17,348 of record CATISA010000037.1, on the reverse strand, counting down.
CGGGCCGAGCAGCATAGCGGCCAAGAACAATTGTAGCGTTTGTCCGCTTATTTGTTTCAAGTACTCTGAAAATCATTATCTACTCCATTTTCAGGGGATAAACATACCCCCCCCCACGGGCTGAGGCATGCGCTAAATATAATATTTTAAGCGCCGATAATCTAGTATGCCAGAGGAGCAGGAGGCCTATTTTTATGAGGAGTTTGTCCTACTGGTATTTTGAGTGCTGTAACAGCACCTGCCTGCAAGAAAGCTGCTGCATCTCCTCTGCTCCATACTATGAAGAAGGCTGTTCACCTCTGACGGGCAGTAGTGGTGTTAGAGACAAACCGTTCCCCAGAAAGCCTCTACTTGATGAGGATCGTTAAGAATTTTTCGATGAGGCGGCAATCAGTGCTTAAGCTGATTCAGCACGCGCCATTCTCTTACGCTCATTCGGATCAAGGTATTTTTTGCGTAGCCGGAGAGACTCAGGCGTAACTTCTAGCAGCTCATCAGGATTGATATAGGCCATCATATCTTCCAATGAAAGTTTACGCGGGGTTACTAGCGTTACAGCATCATCTGTACCAGAAGCACGCACATTTGTGAGCTTCTTGCCTTTGAGTACATTGATTTCCAAATCATTTTCACGGTTATGTTCACCAACAATCATGCCCTGATAAACTTTTTCCTGATGTGAGACAAAAAGCGCACCTCTATCCTGAAGGTTAAACAGAGCATAAGCCACCGCAACTCCTGTATCAGTAGAAATCAAAGCACCATTGCGGCGGCCTGTGATATCCCCTTTAAACGGGGCATAGCTGTGGAATAGGCGGTTCATAACCCCAGTGCCGCGCGTGTCTGTTAAAAACTTGCCCTGAAACCCGATAAGACCTCTAGAAGGTGCTAGAAACACAATACGCGTCTTACCACTGCCAGCGGTTCTCATATCAGACATTTCTGCTTTTCTCTTATTGAGAGCATCAATAACCGCGCTTGAATAATCACTATCAACATCAATAATGACTTCTTCGATAGGTTCCTGGCGCTGGCCATCCACAGTCTTATAGAGAACTTTGGGGCGCGATACAGTAAGCTCAAATCCTTCACGGCGCATAGTTTCAACAAGTACGCCTAGCTGAAGTTCGCCGCGTCCGCCAATTTCAAATGAATCCTTCGCAGCACTTTCTTGGAAGGTAATAGCAACATTCACCTCCGCCTCAGCAAGCAGACGCTCGCGGATCATTGTTGAGGTAACCTTGGAGCCTTCTGTACCGGCAAATGGGCTATCATTCACGGTAATGGTGACAGACATTGTTGGTGGGTCAATCGGTGTTGAGGAAAGTGGCGTTGTCACACTTGGTGCCGCAATCGTATCCGAAACGGATGCTTTGGTTAGGCCTGCAACACAAACAATATCACCTGCTTTTACTTCGCTAACAGGGACCCGTGATGTGCCATCAAACCGAAGTAGCTTTGTCAGGCGGCCTACTTCGACCTGTTTTCCGTCCAAATTCATTGCGCGCACAGCTTCATTCACACGGGCTGTTCCTTGCATAACCCGTCCTGTAAGGCAACGCCCCAAAAATTGATCGGAATCAAGCAATGTTGCCAGCATGGCAAAAGGTGCATCCACTTCAACATCCGGTGCAGGAACATGACGCAGAACTGTATCGAGGAGTGGGGATAAAGTAGCCCGCTCATCATCCAGATTAACAACACACCAGCCATCGCGGCCTGATGCATAAAGAATCGGGAAATCAAGTTGCTGCTCGTTAGCATCAAGCGCAACAAACAAGTCAAAAACCTCATCAACCACTTCTTCAGAACGAGCATCTGATTTATCAACTTTATTGATAATCACAATTGGACATAGTCCTTGCGCAAGGGCCTTACCCAAAACAAATTTTGTTTGTGGCATTGGCCCTTCAGCGGCATCGGTCAACAAGATAACGCCATCTGCCATCTGAAGAACACGTTCAACTTCACCACCAAAATCAGCATGGCCCGGAGTATCGATAATGTTAATACGTACACCCTGCCATTCGATAGAGGTTGGCTTAGCGAGAATGGTAATGCCGCGTTCTTTTTCAAGATCGCCTGAATCCATTAACCTCTCAGATACCTGTTGATTGTCGCGGAACATGCCGCTCTGTTTCATCAAGCTATCGATAAGAGTTGTTTTACCGTGGTCAACATGGGCGATGATGGCAATATTACGCATTTGTTCAGACATAGCGGATACTCGAGACATAAGGGTAAAAAATGAGTTCAGATAAGGCGGATCGCCGAATCTTCTGCCCGCTTCTACCCTGTTTGAGACGATTGCACCAGCTAAATTGAAAATCTGGCCAAAGAGAACTGGTTTCTGGCTATATTTTGATGGTTTTACGCAATAGTGGGCGCCATTTTTTCACGCCAATGCCGCCGGCATAACGATACATAGCTCTCATTTCCGCCAATCTTAATCTGCTGACCATCAGTCATGACCGCGCCCGCATCATCCAGACGCACTACCATGGTCGCTTTTCGTCCGCAGTGACATATTGTCCGAATTTCACGGACATGGTCTGCCAGCGCTAACAAAGCTGCCGAACCTGGGAACAACATCCCTTTGAAATCTGTCCGCAAGCCGTAACACATTACCGGTATGCTCTCATCATCTGCAATGCAGCATAATTGCCATACTTGCGCGTCTGTCAAGAACTGCGCTTCATCGACCAGAATGCATGATAGCGGCGTTGCGGCATGCGCTGCGCTAATCAGCGCGCCAATATCTGTGTCCTGATAGAAACCATGCGCGTCTGCTGATAACCCAAGTCGCGATGAAATAACATGCTCACCTGCACGCTTATCAATGCCCGCTGTTAGCAAGAAAGTATTCATGCCCCGTTCACGGTAATTGTGAGAAGCCTGTAATAAAATTGCTGACTTACCAGCATTCATGGCCGAATAGGAAAAATAAAGCTTTGCCATTACTGTCCTGTTATTATCTCATCACGTCTTGGGATGGCATCGCTCGCACCATGCCGTGCAACTTGAAGAGCCGCTGCCTGAGCGGCATCATGCATGGCGTCCTGCATGGTCTGGCCGGCATCAATACCGGCAAGGACATAGCCAAGATAGGTGTCGCCTGCGCCGGTTGTATCAACGGGCTCAACCTTTGGCGCAGGAACATGAAAGCTGCCGTGGTCGCCACAATAATCTGCACCTTTGGCGCCACTTGTAATAATAAGATGCGGCACACCCAATGCATCTGCCGAACAGCCCTGATGTGCTGTAAGTGCCGCAGCTTCGATATGATTTACAATAAGCAGATCAACAAGCGGTAATAAAGAGGCTGTTATCTCAGCGACAAAAGGGGCTGCGCTATAGCAAATTTTCATGCCCTTATTTTTTGCCGCCGTTAGAAATGATGTTGTTAGATTTGTTTCATTCTGGCTCAGGGCCCAATCCTGCGGGAGAGCTGACGCTAAAAAGGGCGCGATCATATCCAATGGAAGCTGATCATTTGCACCGGGGCTTAGCACAATCTGATTCTCGCCAGACAGGGCATCCACCATAACAATGGCATGACCTGTGGCTACATTAGCTCTTTTCACATGGGTGAGAATAACGCCCTCATCGGCTAATTGGGAAAGCCATGCCTCATCATCTTTATGAATTTGGCCAGCATGAGATATAGAACCACCAGCCCTAGCGATGGCTAGTGACTGGTTCGCACCCTTCCCGCCAAGTGCTGCTTCAACATCTGTTGCGCTTAGCGTTTCTCCTGCTACCAGAAGATGCGGTAGGGTATAGATATAATCAATATTGAGAGACCCTAGATTAAAAACCGCCACATTTCGCTCCTGTTAGATGGGGGCTACCCTATTTTCCGCCATTGGCAGCTGACCAGCCTTTCGGATCATGCAAGAACTGCTCAACAGTCGCAACTGTCTGCTCACTATAAGCCTCATCTTCCCTCAAGGCCGCAAGCACATCCCACCACGTTGCAAGATAATGCAGAGTAAGGCCTTCATCCTTAAGCTCATCGAGCGCATTTTTGAAAATATCATAATAGAATACAACAAAGGCATGTTTGCAATCTGCCCCCGCATCACGTAACGCACGGGCAAATAAAAGTTTTGAGCCCCCGTCAGTTGCTAAATCTTCAACCAGAACAGTGCGTGATCCTTCTGTTAGCACGCCCTCTATTTGAGCGTTGCGGCCAAAGCCTTTTGGTTTTTTGCGAACATATTGCATTGGCATAGCCATACGCTCAGCAAGAAAGGCGGCAAAAGGAATGCCGGCTGTCTCTCCGCCTGCAACACTGTCAAATGCTTCAAACCCAACCTCTTCTGAGAGAAGAGATATAGCATACCCCATCAATGCGGCTCTGATACGCGGAAAGGAAATCAGTTTCCGGCAATCAATATAGACCGGACTGGCAGCGCCAGAGGTAAGTATGAAAGGTTTTTCGGCATTCACATGTACAGCCTGAATTTCCAGTAACATGGATGCTGTATTTCTGGCCATAACCTTTTTGTCTGCCATGGGAAGTGAAATCATCTAAAGGCCCCGTCTATTAAAAAATATCTACCGTCAAGTGTCAGTATCAGTTTCTGGGCTGCGATGTCCATATAGAATCAGGCGCGACATGAACAAGCTTGCGACCAAAACAGCCAGTGATGCAATGCTGATAATCAGTGTTGCAATAGCATTCACTTCAGGGGTGACGCCAAGCCGGACACTAGAAAAAACAGTGATCGGCAGAGTAGAGCTACCCGGCCCTGATACAAAGCTGGCAATTACTAGGTCATCAAAACTAAGGGTAAAGGCAAGCAGCCAGCCCGCAATAAGGGCTGGCGCGATAACGGGAAGTGTTACAGTATAAAATACTGTTAGCGGCCCCGCGCCCAAATCAGCAGCAGCTTCTTCCAAACTATTATCAAAATCAGCCAGACGCGCCTGAATAATCACACTGACAAAACACATCCCGAATGTTGCATGGGCGATCATGATGGTATCAATGCCGCGTCCGGACGGCCATCCGAACAATGCCTCCATGCCAATAAAGAGCAATAACAACGACAGGCCTGTGACAACCTCTGGCATCACGAGGGGCGCAAGGCCTAAAAAGGCAAGTAACCAGCGGAGCCGGAATCTTCCAATACGCTCAAGGCTTAGTGCCATCAAGGTACCAAGAACAAGACTGAGCGTTGCTGCGCCTGCTGCAATAATAATTGAAAGAAAAAGGGCTGATAATAATTGGTCGTTCTGGGACAGCGCAACGTACCATTTTGTGGAAAAGCCGCTCCAGACAGAGGTAAGTTTACCAGCATTGAAGCTGTAGATAATCATCAATGTCACAGGCACATAAAGAATAGCAAACCCGATGATGGCGATGATTTTTGCGGCAAACGGAAGAGATGAGCGCATCATGTCTCCCTCATACGCCGTTCAGCGTGACGCAGCCACAAAATAGGGATACTCAGAACAAGCAGGAGTAAAACCGCAAGAGCCGAGGCAACAGGCCAGTCACGGCTTCTGAAAAATTCTGCCCATAATACTTTGCCCATCATGAGCTGTTCAGGGCCACCAAGAAGCTCAGGGATCATAAATTCACCCATCGCCGGAATAAACACAAGTAAACAGCCTGCCACAATTCCAGGCCGCGCCATAGGTAGGGTAATCGTCAAAAAGGTTGTGCTGCGCGTTGCCCCTAAATCGGTTGCCGCTTCATAAAGACTTTCATCAATCCTTACTAGAACAGCATAAAGTGGTAGAACCATGAGCGGTAAATAACAAATGACGATGCCAAAATAGACAGATATATCCATCCGCATTAAGTCGAGTGGTGTCTCTCTTAATCCTAAAAACAACAAAAACTGATTTATATAACCTGTCGGGTTTAACAACCCCATAACGGCATAGACACGCAAAAGACTACTTGTCCAGAAGGGAAGCAATACCAATACAAGCAAGCTAAGCCGCACCGCGCCGCTTGCCCGGGCCGCCCATAACGAAATTGGAAACGCCAGCACAAGACAAATAAGCATCGAGCCAAAAGCAAGGCGCGTACTATTATATAGTGGGATAAAGTAATCACTGGAATGACGCAAAAGCAGCGCATAGCTATCACTGTTAGGAGCAAAAAAGAGCCCCTCATCAGACAGCCCCCATGCTGGAATAAAGGGCGGTACACCGCGGCGTGATGAGCCAAGCGACACCCCTAATATTTCAAGTAACGGGACAGCAAAAAAGAGCGTTAACCATGCTAGCGGAATGATTGCAACCCAAAAAAGGCCAATTTTTGGCGCTGTTGCCTGCTGATATAACCTCACAAGCTGCTGCCTGCCCCACCTCATCATTTTGCACCCGCAAGTGACGCCAGCCCATCAGGGGCGAGAACATGCATCTTTGACCGTAAGAAAATTACTGTCAACTGCGCGCCTGACTGCGGCGCCAGCTGGTCCATCTCGTCTGGGCTAAGCAGGGCCTTTATTGTGATACCGCTAGCACTTTTTACACGCACCATCCAGTTTGCTCCAAGATAGGTTGCACTCTCATAATGGACTGGTAGATCAAACTCATTTTCAGTTGCTTTGGCTCTCGCTGACCTGAGGCTAACATGCTCTGGACGAAGTGCAATAGTGACGTCTGGTTCACCGCGAATAAAAGCTCCAGTAAGAAAGGAGACCTCTCCCAGGAAATCGGCAACAAAGGCGTTTTCTGGCTTATCATAGAGTTCCTGCGGGGAGCCTGTCTGTATTAGATGGCCTTCATTCATAATCCCGATACGCGATGCAAGTGACATCGCTTCATCCTGATCATGCGTTACAACGATGAAACTTGTGCCAAGCTGGCGTTGCAGACTCACGAGCTCGACTTGTGTTTCTTCCCGAAGCTTCCTGTCGAGCGCAGCAAGTGGCTCATCCAGAAGCAGCAGTTTTGGTTGCCGTGCCAAGGCCCGCGCAAGAGCTGTGCGCTGACGCTGGCCACCTGACAGACTATCTGGCTTACGACCCTCAAACCTCTTTAGCCTGACAAGATGCAATAATTCATCGACGCGGTCAGACAATGCCGGAGCACTCATACCGCTTCGGCGAAGACCATAAGCAATATTATCTGCCACACTCAGATGCGGGAACAGTGCATAATTCTGAAACATGATATTGACGGGGCGTTCTGCTGGCGGCACAGCCGTCATATCACGACCATCAATCATAATGCTCCCGCTTTCAGGTGTTTCAAACCCGGCCAGCATTCGAAGCATTGTTGTCTTACCGCACCCAGATGGCCCAAGCAGACAGAATATTTCACCCGCATTGACCACCAAGGAGAGACTATTGACCGCAGGCAAATCCCCAAAGGATTTGCAGATCTTCTTAATCTCGAGGAGCGGTAGCATTATCTGACCTAAGCTCTCACCCTGTTCATCCTAATTTCCTGTTAGGAAGGATGCCCATAGACGATTTACCAGCCGGTCAGTTTCTGCGCTATAAGCGGGGAGAACATACATATTTTGGCGGGCTTCCTCACTTGGATAGATGCCAGGATGTTCCAGAATTTCTGAATCTACTAGTGGTGTTGCTGCTGCATTTGCATTTGCATACCAGATATAATTCGTATTCGCTGCCGCAACATCAGGGCGCATCATATAATCCATGAAGAGATGCGCATTTTCAACATTCTGCGCATCAGCTGGCAAGGCCATCATATCAAACCAGAGATTTGAACCTTCTTTTGGCACCACATAATTGATGACATGACCATTTTCGGCTTCATCAGCCCGGTCAGCTGCTTGCAGCGCATCACCTGACCACATAAGGGCGGCACAGATATCACCATTGGCAATATCAGTAATAGACTGGCTTGAATGCACGTAGCGCAGATATGGGCGTATTTTATTGAGCGCCTTTGTCGCAGCCTCAAGATCTCTTGCAACCTCAGATGTTGGCTCCCGTCCCATAAAACTCAGCATAACTGGCAGAACTTCGGTTGGTGCATCAAGCACAACAACACCGCAATCTGACAGTTTTTCAGCATAGTACGGATCAAAAATAAGCGCATAGCTATCTGTTGGAGCTTCATCACCAAGACGTTCAGCAATCATTTTTTCATTATAGGCGATACCAGTGGTGCCCCACATATAGATGAGACCAGCTTTATCTGAACCCATTATGGAATTGGCCTGCGCCTGAAGGGATGTATCCATATTTCCAAGATTAGTCAAAAGGTCTGGCGTAATATCCTGATAGGCGCCCGCCTCGCGGCCGCGCGCAAGAAAATCAGATGTCGGAACAACGATATCATAGCCAGATGACCCAGCATTCATCTTTGCTTCAAGAACTTCATTACTGTCATAAACATCATAGGTAACAGTGATGCCGGTCTCCGCCTCAAACGAAGATATCGTCTCTTCAGCAATATAATCGGACCAGTTGTAGATATTGAGCTCACCGTGGCCAGCTGATTTCTGTGATGACAGAAACACGGCGATACCACCAACTATTATCGCACCAGCTAAAAATATCACTGTTAATGTTTTCATCGGGCTACACTCTTATGTCCGTTGTTACTGAAGGGGTCTGCCGGCACAAACAAAGAGGGCCGGACTTGTGGTTCACCTACCTTTTGATGATTGACTTATGAAGTCAGACGCTACATGGCATCCTACCTTTAACAATCATCATTATGATTTTGTTTTTCTATTCGTAGCATATGCCGTGCTAGCTATCGATTGTCCAGTAAATTTCCATTAATGGATCAAAAACAGTGACTTGCCCATCTACTGTTTTAATCGGCGCTGGAACAGACTGTGGAGTGTCATGTCGCATCAGCGTTATCTGTGTTTTATTCACAGGAAGACCATAAAAATGCGGCCCGTTCATGGACGCAAATCCTTCCAGCCTATCAAGGGCGTTTTCCTGCTCAAAGAGCTGCGCCAGACAAGCAAGAGTATTGGGCGCATTAAAAACACCAGCACAGCCACAAGCCTGAAGCTTAAGCGGGTCAGTATGTGGAGCGCTATCTGTACCAAGGAAAAATTTCTCATTACCAGACGTCGCTGCCGTCACCAAAGCCAGGCGATGAGTTTCACGCTTTGCCACCGGCAGACAGTAATAATGCGGCTTAATTCCGCCAGCAAGAATGGCATTACGGTTAATTATCAGATGATGGGGGGTAATTGTCGCAGCAAGTTTATCATCGGCTGCGGCAACATAAGTAGCTGCTTGCTCTGTTGTGATATGCTCCATCACAATCCGGAGTGAGGGTAGCCGCTCACGCAAAGGGTGAAGCACAGTATCAATGAAGACTGCTTCGCGATCAAAAATATCAACAGAATCATGAGTGACCTCGCCATGCACTAAGAGCGGGATGCCGCATTCTGCCATTATTTCAAGCACTGGCAGGATAGCATCAATGTTTTTTACGCCACTGGCTGAATTGGTTGTAACCCCGGCTGGATAAAGTTTCACCGCATGAATAATGCCCTTTTCATAGGCGGCACGAATATCATCCCTGTCACTTTGTTCTGTTAAATATAGTACCATAAGAGGTGTGAAATCGTAGCTATCAGGCAATGCCTGTTCAATCCGGGCACGATAGGCAGATGCATCATTACCAGTGACAACAGGCGGCACAAGATTAGGCATGATGATGGCCCGACCAGCCCATGATGCGCTGTACGGCAACACAGCTTTCAACATCTCTCCATCACGTAAATGAAGATGCCAGTCATCGGGGCGGGTTATCGTAAGCCGTTTCATCATGCCCTCGCTTTTCTGTTATATGCACGTCGCTAGATTAGCTATTCTGCACGGGCGATAGCAGAATTGATCATCTCTGCTGCCTTAGCTGGTCCTTCCCAGCCTTGAACTTTGACCCATTTGGTTTTTTCAAGATCTTTATAATGCTCGAAGAAATGACCAATCTGCTCAAGGATAATCGGCTGCAAATCATCAACTGACTTTACGTCCTTATAATAGGGATGCAGCTTATCAACTGGAACGCATAACAGCTTCTCGTCAACACCGCTTTCATCTTCCATCATCAAAACGCCAATGGGACGCGCTGCAATCACACACCCATGGACAATTGGCATGGGTGTGAGCACGCATGCATCAATCGGGTCACCATCATCTGATAATGTATGAGGCACAAAACCGTAATTCACAGGGTAATGCATTGGTGTGTGCAAGAAGCGATCAACCAGAAGCGCGCCAGAATCCTTATCTATCTCATATTTCACCGGCGCAGACCCCGCCGGAATCTCAATGACTACATTCACTTCTTCTGGTGGATTTTTGCCTAGGCTTAGCTTGTCGATAATCATTTTATACCCCTTTTGGCTTTTGCTCTGTTTATCGAAATAAAAATCTGGTGCATATCATTATGCGCACTGCAAACTTCATAGACGTTGCGCTCAAATTTGACCAGATAGAAATTGATGTAGATAGTCATCATCACATCTGTTTAAACAGATTTTTGTTATAGCGCACAATCATATTGGCTCGAGGTTTCTGGTTATCATTATGGATCACAACGCTTCTCATGATATTATTATCATTGGCAGGAACATCGCTGGTCTTGGCGCGGCTTATGCTCTGGGAATGGCTGGTTATTCGGTTCTAATCATAGGGCCTGAAACCCGCCTTTATGGCGGATTTCAGCTGGCCCCAAACGGCTTTTCTGCCATGGAAACTCTTGGCCTGAGACAGGGAATCGATGCCGGGGCTTTGACTGTAAATGCCATTCAGTTAAAATCACTGGAACGTGCTGAAACGCTCGCCGAAATAAGCTATGATGACACACTTCCTTATGCTGGTATTTCACGTCAACACATTCTTGAGTGCTTTTTGGCAGCCCTAAAAAACCTGCCTGTGACAATGATAGATAGTTCTCTGAAAGCACTCCATTTAGGCCATGGCTCTGCACAGAATCGTCTGCTACTTGAGACTGGAGACATTATATCAGCCCCGCTTGTTATTGGCGCAGATGGGCCAGCTGGGATATGCCGCGCCGCTATCACCGGGTATCAGCCAGAACAAGCCGCGACTGACCACCTTGCAATGCGGGCAGAAATTCTAGCAAGCGCTCTGGCAAACTCATTTAGTAACCCTGTGTGTCAGTTATGGCTTGGCCGTGGCAGTCATTTTGTCTGCTACCCTTTTACCCATCAGGGGCAATTATTGGTGAATGCTGTTTATTGCATGAAACGAGGCGCAACTTCATCTAGCACCTCTGCGGCGATACAGCAGATATTTTCCCGTCACCCGGTTTTATCAAGCTTTGCTGATGATAATATTGTCTGGCAAGAAACAGATTTGCCAGACTGTGAAAGCTTGCCTGTCTGGCAACGCGGTGGCTTAACACTCATTGGCGATGCCGCCCACCAGATGCCACCCCATTTAGCGCAGGGAGCCGGACAGGTATTTGAAGATATTGCCTGCTTGTCTAACTGTTTAAAACAGGCGCCTGTAGAACAAGCTCTGCGGGATATGGCACGTATTCGGAGCCATGATGTAACTGCCATTATGCAGAAAGCCCGTCAGTCCGGCAGCGTCATGCGTCTTGACGGTCTTTCAGCTCGCTTGCGTAACAACTTTATCAAAATAGCTGGCGGCGAGTTTGTCGAAGACTGGCTTCGATCTGTCTGGTATGGGCCAAAAGAATAATCTCTGCTTGATTTCTGGATAGGACGACCCATATTACACAGGTTCATGATGACAGTTCACCTTTGTCTCGTAGGAAATACCATTAACAAGGCTTATTAGATGATACAGCTATTACGATTAGGGACGGCCGTTTGGAGGTTTGGGGCGGTAAGCCTTTCTTTTTTGTTTATTTCAGGAGCCATAATGAGCGCAGAAGCAACAACAGATACTGTGCAGACCGCTTTTTCGTTTAGCTTCGAGACGATTGAGGGTGAACCCCTGCCATTATCTCAATTTGAGGGGCGCGTTTTACTTGTTGTTAACACGGCATCCAGATGCGGCTTTACTCCCCAATATGATGGATTGCAGGCTCTCTGGGAAGAATATCGTCACAAAGGCCTTGTGGTCATCGGCGTCCCAACCGGCGATTTTGGTGGCCAGGAGCTCGCTACTAATCGTGCTATCAAGGAATTCTGCTCTGTTAATTTTGCCATCGATTTTCCTATGACCGAAAAAACGGCTATCAAGGGCGGTGACGCGCATCCTTTTTATCAATGGGCTGGTGATAAAGTGGGCATGATGGGCCGCCCACGCTGGAATTTTCATAAATATCTCATTGGCCGGGATGGTCATATTGCTGATTGGTTTTCATCTGCGACGGCAGCTGATGCCAAAAAGTTGCGCGCTGCGATAGGCAAAGCGCTAGCGCTGCCTGCTGACACAAATGTAGCCAGCTAGCTGGCCACCTTGCGCCAAAGATAAAGGTCATGTAAATAACCTGTGCTTCGGTATCGGTACATCTACCGATTATCGTAACACAGAAATGCTGACCGGATTGGCTATGGCACAGATACCGCACACAAATGACTATGTTGTTGCAGCCTTGTATAAATTCGTGCGTCTTTCAGGGCTCGAAGACTGGCAGCAACGCTTGCGGGATATCACAGAATCCTGCCAAATGATGGGCACAATTCTTCTGGCTGATGAAGGCATAAATGGCACTGTGTCAGCAGCCCCCGCTGATATGGGGCGGTTTATTGATTGGCTAACAAATCTTGCCGAATTTGCAGATACAGATATTAAATACTCCACCTATCAGGAGCGTCCATTCCATCGTATGAAAGTCCGTCTGAAGCGTGAAATCGTTACCATGGGCCAGCCAGACATTCAGCCTGCAGAACATGCTGGTATTTATGTTGACCCAAAAGACTGGAACGCGCTCATTACCGACCCTGATGTCTTGGTTGTCGATACTCGCAATAGCTATGAGACAGCGATTGGTAAATTTTCGGACGCAACCGAACCCCAAACAAAAACCTTTCGTGAATTTCCTGCATGGGCAAAGCAGCTTGCCGATATGCCCGATGCCGAAAAACCGAAAAAGATTGCGATGTATTGTACAGGTGGTATCAGATGCGAAAAATCAACTGCCTATATGAAATCACTAGGCTTTAATGATGTATATCATCTGAAAGGCGGTATCCTGCGCTATCTTGAAGAAACGCCAAAGGAGCAATCCCTATGGGAGGGTGAATGCTTCGTATTTGATAGTCGTGTTGCAGTTGATCACAACCTAAAAAAAGGTATTTATGACCTTTGCCATGCCTGCAAGATGCCGATTGATGCGGATGATATGGCAGATAAGGCCTATATCTCGGGGGTAAGCTGTCCGCATTGTCATGATAAGACGTCTGATGAGCAACGCGCGAGATTTGCTGAACGGAGCCGCCAGATTGACCTGGCCAGACAACGTGGAGAGACGCATATCGGCATGAAAAAACCATCGGTAAAAAGCGCCCTGTCAACATCCCAGCGTGATGATATAGATAATTAGACAGCAGACGCCCGTAGCTCTGATATCGCTGCTGCATAGCCCGCCTGATGACCAAAGATGGCCGAACCTGCAACAAGATTTGTTGCTCCTGCCGCAATCACCGACGGGGCTGTAGTAGCGGTAATGCCACCATCAACCTGCAGAATAATATCACGCTCGCCAATCATCTCAGCTACTTGAGCAATCTTATGACACATTGCTGGAATAAATGACTGTCCACCAAAACCCGGATTGACTGTCATAACAAGAATAAGATCAAGCCTATCCAACACATGGACCAGCCCATCAATAGGCGCATGTGGGTTAACAGCAACACCAGCTTTGCATCCAAGCGACCTGATCTGGGATAAGGTCCTATCAAGATGCGGACAGGCTTCGAGGTGAACGGTGATGCCATTCGCGCCAGCATTCGCAAAATCTGCCAGTAGCTGATCAGGCATGTCAATCATTAGATGAGCATCAAAATAGCGCTCACTCGCATGTCGGACAGCTTTAATAACAGGAGCACCAAATGTTAGGTTTGGAACAAATTGGCCATCCATAACATCTAGATGAATCCAGTCAGCGCCTGCTTGTGTAATAGCCGTAATTTCAGCGCCTAGCTTGGCAAAATCACTTGCCAGAACAGATGGTGATATCTGAAGAGGTTTTGGCGTCATTCACTGTTGCCCTTATGCTGTCACGATCGGTGAGATACAGAAACTATATCACATCTTTTGCTTTGAAATAGGGAAGATTATCCTGCGATGAGCACCCCATTACAGCAAGCCGTTCAATAATCTGTAATGCCCGTTGATATTTCCGCTCCAGCTCTTCTGCTGTTGCATCTTCAAACTGCTCGCCACAAATAAGAATACCATGATTAGCCTGAAGCGCACGCACACGGCGCCCATGCATCAGGCCATCAACCAAGATTGCATGATCAAATTCATCCGCCTTGACGATTTGAATTCTATTTTCAACAAGGAAGCGGCGGATGCCAGCTTCACCTTGAAGCGTAAGATGCCAGAATTCACTGTCTGATGTAGATGGCTCGCCACTAACAACTTCAAATATCTTGCAGAAGGCAAGGAAGATTTGTTCATCACGTTCAGCGCCGGTCCATGCCGTCCGCCCCAACGTGCGCCAAATATCTTTATTCATTTCTTCAAAGATTATGGGGATACGCTCGAAGAACAGTCTGTGCAATCCGATATCATTTACCGAATCTTCCATCCGCTGTTCTTTATGGATATCGATAGCACTATATGACCCGCAGACAGGACAGCCAGTATCTGTAAATTTATCTTTGAGATAAATATGAGAACAGCGCAAACCACTTTCCAGCTTATTGTCACAAAGATAATAGCTTTTCTGTTCATCAACAGGCTGCTGCGCAATCCACTGGAATCTGTTCTTATATCTCAAATAGGAGCCACGATGTGACCATAAGCTCCATTGTAGATGCTCAACCGGGCCAAACGTTGACCAGTTCGAGCTAACATCAATAACAACACAGCTGTCTTTGCCTTCTGCTGCCCGAAGACCGCGCCCAACAGACTGACCCCACAAAACCTTGGAGAGGGTCGGGCGCATATGCACAATAAGATTACAATTCGGATTATCCCAGCCCTCTGCCAAAACACCAACAGATACAACCGCCTCAACTTTGCCATCTGCATGGTCAGCCAGCATCTGCATCCGTTCTTTGATCGGAGTCGTTGCTGTAATAAGACAAACAGGAACGCCAAGTTCTTCGATAGCCTCAACTGTTGTTTCAGCTACTGTAACATCAGGGCAGAACCAAGCGGAAATAGGCTGCTGAGACACCTTCTGCCGTTCTTCTAGATAAATCATGCATGCATGACTTATCATTGATGATTTGATGATGGCCGGCGCTAATTTTGCGACTGGAAAATCACCCGAACTAATATCAATAGAGCCAAGCTCCAAATCATGGATGAAATGGGGGCGATATCTCGGGCGAACCAGAATCCCCTCATCAAACAGTTTCTCCATATCAGCGCCATCAATAATAGCATCAAAGGCAAGGCTGAGTTGGTCACGCTGGTCGGCTGTTCTGCGCTCAGGAGAGGCTGTCAGTCCAAGCAGATGAGCATCATCACGCCCCCGCTCCATAAAGCATTCAAGAATCCGCTTATAGCCTGTTCCATTTGGTGAAACTCGGTGCGCCTCGTCAATAATCACAAGTCTTGCCTGCTCAATAGCTTCATCCAGAATATCACGCGCCCGTGTACTAGTTGATAACAGCACATCATAATCTTTAAACGCTGCTTCTGAATGATTCAGTCCGAGTTTGCAAACCCGATGTTCACGCGAAAGGGCACGCTCTAACTGTTCAAGCAATACAAGACGGTGACACAGAACGATCACTTTCTCACCAGAATAGAATTGTCTGATGATTTCGCTCGCAAGAACGGTCTTTCCAGCACCTGTAGGCGCTTTGATAATAAAGCGCCTATGTGCTTTTAATATTGTGGGAAACTCATCAATGATTTCCTGCTGCCAACGGCGAAGCTGCATCTATCTGACCTGTAATCACATACAATTGACCGAGCCAAATACTCTACACATCTTTTTCGAAATAATCTCTACTCAAAACAAAAAAAATGATGTTTTGAGTAATTAACTACTATTTTTTCATTTTGATGATTGTCTTAGGAGCATATCTTAGGATTACAGAGCCCTAATCTTTTCAAGTAATGATGAATTAAGCGCGCGTGGCCCGTCATCTTTTCGGTTGTTATGACGACGCGCACCCGGAAGCCTTACGCCGTCCAACGCACCGAGCTTATCAAAAAATGCCTCACAATGCGTTTCCCAACCGTCACCAGCAATCAGCTTGGGGCTCATCGCAAGAATAAATTCACCGCCCTTTGCCGGACCGCCATCTACTATATCATGGACTTCAGCCTCGTAAGAAAAATAATCGCCTGTCAGGCCGGAACAAAGCAACTCTACCATCAGCGCAATTGCCGAACCTTTATAACCGCCAAAGGGGAGCATCACACCTTTGAGAATTTCTGCTGGGTCTGTTGTTGGCTGACCGTCTGGGCCAAGCCCAGTGCCTAACGGTACATCATGGCCATCGCGTGCAGCAATCTGAACATCCCCTTTCGCAAGAGTTGCGGTCGCCATATCATAAACAACAGGCGCATGACCAGGACGTGGCCAGGCAAAAGAAATAGGGTTGGTGCCAAAGAATGGCTCTGTTGATCCGGCTGGTGCAACAGACGGTTTATAAGCTGTACAGGCAAGTCCAACTAATCCCTGCTCTGCTAGATATTCGGTCTCTGGCCACAGCGCAGCAAAATGAAAACTATTAATCACTTTCATAACAGCAACACCATGGGTTGAGGCCGCCTTGGCAAGGGCTGGCAAGCCGCGCTCCAGCGCCAGTGGTGCATAGCCCATCTGGGCATCCACTTCGATAATACAGGACAAGTCTGAGCTAACGACGGGTGACGCCCCACCGCTGACCTTGCCGGAGCGCAATGAAGCAACATAACCTGGGATGCGAAATAATCCGTGCGAGGCAGACCCATCGCGTTCAGCGCGGGCAACAGTGCTGGCAATAGCCGCCGCATTATCTGCATCACATCCTGCTGATGAGAGCACTTGTTGCGCCAGCGCATAAATATCATCCAGGCTCATCATTTCAGTTTGAATTGGGGCTGTTGTCATAGCAGCATCTCCTTTTGATTATTTTTTATGGCAGCGCATCTGCTTATTACTATTGTCACATGCTCGGCGGCTTATCTAGTCATTATCCACAAGTCCAGCACCCGCACCATTCATCCGCGATGCCTCAGTTGCTGGCACATAATTTTTATGAGCAAGTGCTGAAAGGGCCTGCCAGTCATCAGCGCCTACCTGACATCGACCTGCAT
>CATISA010000036.1 GCA_949529445.1 Alphaproteobacteria bacterium UBA4588 | reverse complement strand
GCTATATGTGTTTTTTCGCTGAGTGCATTTTGGGTGCTTTGTCATATTACTGGGGGTACGGCTGCAATTACATTCAAAGATGGTATCATCTCCTCAGACACCATAATTGAGCCTTCATCTGGTTCTGAGAATGCCGCAGAAAATTTGGAGAGGGTGAACGATATTGCTATTCCAAAATATTTCTTTGCAAACGAACTTACAAAAGAAACTTGTTCACTAAAAGGCGTGCATGGTTATGCCAGTTGGGGGAAGGCTCATTGGGAAATGGACCTTGCTATTACACACGAGAGCAGAGCAAAAAATCCTGAACTTCAAGGTAATAACTATGATCATCTAATGGAGCTTACTGAGTACGATTGGAATAAAGATCATGAAGCTAGGTCGAATAGTATATATGTTAATCATGAAGAACATACTAATAGATTAGCTCTGTTGCACGGAGCCATTGTTTATGCAATTGCGAACAGCACAATGGATGAGCATGGTCCAATTATTGCCGAGGTTATGGTAGCCTGGGCAGAAGCAGGTGTAATGGCAAATACATTAACTTCAAAAGAAATTAGTAAACTAAAAGATCAAGGCAAGGTTGATCGTCTATGTTACGGAAACAGTAAAGGTGACGGCACTAAACCTTGCATTTCGCATAGACCACACGAAGCTCAAATATTTGGGGCAACATATATGCAGCAAGCATATTTGATGAAAGATCAATTTACTAAAGAACAGTCTGAGGTTGTTGGCAGATATATTGAAACACTTTGGAAAAAGTATGTTGAACCATGGGCTACAAAATCATTAGCTATAAACAAACACACCAGAGGCTTCATACAAATGGCTGACGGCACCATCTCGGCGCTGGCATATTTAGCTTGGAAAAATCAACCCGAGGAAGCAGCCAAGTGGATCAATAAAGGAATTAAAAAGGCTGACAAGGTCCTCTATGCAGACGGCTATATCCACAACAATAGCTTTAGAGGCGTGAGAGATGTCTGGTATCATTCTCAGGGCGTAAATAATCTGCTAGGTCTCTACGCTATCTCGGAAATATGGGGCTACAAAGCCTTCCCAACGGCATTAAAACGAAAAATAGACAAAAGCGTGGATATACTAAACTTGGGTCTTACAGATATTAAAACTTACAGAAAACGTAAAGATCCATCAGGAATGAAGAATCATACAAAAGATAAAGCTCATTCAGCATATCACGTACATCAAATGGCGATATCACTAGACTGGTTAATTGAGAAGTACACAGACAGAGATCATACTAGAGTTGCAAATGACTTGATGTGGAAATCAAAGAAATCAGCTTATTTTGTCGACAGAAACTTTGGTTTTGAACCAAAGTGCATGAACTAAAGAACATAAATAACTAGGCTATTCTTAGATTCATTCATTCCTTTCACGTTGACCCAAGTCTCTTGCCAACTATCAAGGCAAATCCTGGGGAGAGGATATGACACGGGTGGTTGATTAACCGCCTTATTTATTTGTACTTGATTTTCATCTTCTCAACAAAGAGCTCGGCGTATGGCCATTGCTAGTCCATCACTGGGGCCACCGTTAAACTTCCGGCGCAATTCTTTTGGGAGGTTTTCATTTGCTTTGAGGCAAAACTCCAAAAATGAGCTCTTTGCAGAGCCTCTTGGATTTTCCCGACCGGGGTTTCTTCTACCAAGGCTCACTTTGCCCCCAACCCCGTTATAAATCTCAGATAGTCGCTGGATGTGCTGATCAAAGAAGTCATTTGAGCGACCACTGCCTCCAACACTAGGTGCGTTTCTTTCTGCCTCAGCAAGGGATGCGTAGGTCTCTATTTCAGCCTTTAGGTCTAATCTCTGCTCGGCGGACAATGTGACGTTGCCGGCCTCAGCAATAGCATCGAGGTCTGCATCACTCAGATTAACATGGGTATTCCACATAACGTGATTATCGTAATTGTGAGCAAAGGAGCCTTTCTGCCTTTTGCCCTTGCTACCCATTGGCTTGCAGAGCCTCTGCAATGATGTTGGCTGTGGTCTCTGTTGCCTGCCTCACAGGGTCTCGGGAGAGGTGCGCATAGCGCTGTGTAGTTTCGATGCTGTGATGGCCAAGCTGCCCTCCTATGAGGGTAAGAGAGGCGCCGCTGCTGACTGCAAATGAGGCAAATGAATGCCTGAGGTCATGCAGGCGAACATGCTCAACGCCTGCGCGCTTGACAATGCGCATCCATGGCTTGCGCAGATTGACCATATGCTGGCCGCTCTTCTTTCCGACAATGATGTATGGGTTCATCTCGAGACGTGGAAGTGATGCGAGAACATCCAGAACAGGCGAGGGGAGTGTGATGTCTTTGGCGCCTGTTTTGCTGTCAGGCAGTTTTAGGATGTCTCCATCTATCCATTCCCACTTGGCCGAGAGGATTTCCCCAAGCCGCGCTCCTGTCATGATTAATATCTT
>CATISA010000035.1 GCA_949529445.1 Alphaproteobacteria bacterium UBA4588 | reverse complement strand
TTGCACGCTATGCCATCAAAACAAATGTTATGTCAGAAATGTTAAATGATCGCACTCAAGGTCAGGATCAGGTTCCAGAAGCCTTTTTATCGATATTGAATCTGATGTCTTCTTCACCAGATAAATGGGCTCATATATGGTCAAAAATGGGCGATGGTTTTGTTTTTACGCCTGTCTGGTTGCCGCAGATACCTATGTCGATTGGTACCACTCTTCTTGCAATTGCGCTGTGGGATAATCTTATCAGACTGCTTGTCTTAAATAAGACAGCTATCACATCCGAGGTGCTGAGATGACCGAATTTTACGCAACCATATTATTTTTATTTGTCTTGTTTACGTTGCTCGGCAGCTCTGTCTGGGTGGGGTTGGCGCTGATGGGGGTTGCTTGGGTTGGCATGGAATTGTTCACTTCACGCCCCGCTGGTGATGCAATGATTACAACTATTTGGACAGGCGCGTCTAGCTGGACACTGACTGCTTTGCCGCTCTTTATTTGGATGGGGGAAATACTCTACAGAACGCGACTTTCCGAAGATATGTTCAAAGGGCTGGCGCCCTGGATGCGCCGGTTGCCGGGTGGCTTGTTACATACAAATATAGCAGGTTGTACGATTTTTGCAGCTGTTTCAGGCTCCTCTGCTGCAACGCTGACAACTGTTGGTAAAATGTCGATACCAGAGCTACGAAAGCGCGGCTATCCTGAATATATGATTATTGGCACGCTAGCGGGAGCGGCAACACTCGGCTTGATGATCCCACCATCTTTGACGCTCATTGTCTATGGCGTCACTATCAATGAATCTATCACTAAACTCTTCATGGCAGGTGTGTTTCCGGGGTTGGTGCTTGCTGGGCTCTTCATGACATATATTATCGGCTGGCATTATTTACGCCCTCAAGAACGCCCTGATCCTGAACCATCAATGAGCCTGTTTCAGATGATAAAGGATAGCCGCTTTTTAATACCAGTGATGGCGTTAGTAACGACTGTGATTGGGTCTATGTATTTTGGGTGGGCGACAGCAACCGAAGCCGCAGCTGTTGGTGTTGTAGGCGCCTTGTTGCTGGCATTGGCACAACGCTCGCTTGACTGGAAAACTTTTTCTGCAAGTCTGATGGGAGCTACGCGGACCTCTGCAATGATTGCCCTTATCTTGATGGGCGCCGCATTCCTGTCACTTGCGATGGGCTTTACGGGGTTGCCACGCGCATTAGCAGGTTGGATTGACGTAATGGACCTGTCACCTGTCGTACTGATTATTGCTCTTACCTTATTTTATATCGTTCTTGGCATGTTCCTTGATGGCATTTCATCTGTTGTTTTGACGATGGCAATTGTTGAGCCAATGATCAGGCAGGCTGGGATTGATGTTATCTGGTTTGGCGTCTTTATTGTTGTAGTTGTTGAGATGGCCCAGGTTACCCCGCCAATCGGGTTTAACTTATTTGTGCTGCAAGGCATGACCAAGCACGAAATTTCCTATATTGCACGCACAGCGATACCGATGGTTGGCTTGATGATTGTGATGGTTGTCATTCTGGTCATCTGGCCAGAGCTTGCCACATGGCTGCCAGATAATCTTCGCAACCAGCCGGGGTAGCTATTTTAATCTTTCGTGAAAAAGTCTCTGAGCAAAGGGAACTTTATCAACTCGAAAATAGCTAATCCAATGCCGATGAGTGTGACCATGAAAATGGCAGTTTCTATCGGGGTGATGTCGCCAAAAAAGCCGATGACAATGCCCCCGATTGTCAGATTGCCAAAGGAGACGGTCGACCACCAGGTCATTACCCGTGCGCGGTAAGCTTCGCTTACTTCTAGCTGGATCAGGGTTTGTGCCCCAATGCCAACCACAGTCGCAGTAAAGCCAGTCACGGTAAATACTATGGCCATCGCGCCGAGACCTGTTGCATAGAGCAGGCACAAGCCTCCTAGAAGTCCCAAGGCAAGCATGGGCCATAAACATTTGAGGATGACATGCGGTTTCATTTTACCAACACCAATCCACCCTGACGCCAGCAATGATCCTAGCCCAGCTGCTGCTGTCACGATAGCAAGTGCGTAGCTGTCGCCACCGAGGATCTGTCCAACAATCGCAGGTTGGATTTCGAGCACCCCGCGGACAAAAAAGCTATTTAGGGCTACAACGCTGAGGGAGGTAAAGATTAGTGGTGTATTAAGAGCCACCTTGCCCCCATCACGTAGTTTCTTGAAAAAACGGTCTGCATTTGACGGCGCAGATTTGCGTTCTTGTAGAGGTAACACAAATAAGGCACAAATTAACGGAAGATAGCACAGCATCGCAATAGCAAATGTATGTGCAAGGCCAAGCACGACAATCGCGTAACCAGAAAGAGCTGGCCCAATAATCCGCGACATATTCCATGAAACTGAATTGAGGCCAATAGCGCTGGTTAGAAAGGGCTTTGGGACAACGATGGAAACAAAAACTAGGCGAATAGGGTGGTGAAACGCACTAAGGACACCCAGCAAAAGTGATGTAAATACAAGGCTGTGAAGGGTATGCATCTCAAACCATTGCAGAATAAAAATTAAAAAGCTGGTGGCTGCCATCATAATTTTTGTCAACATCATGGCGCGCCGCATATCCCAGCTTTCGGCGTAAACAGCAATAAACGGGCCGATAATGCCAACAGGAGCCATTAAGGCAATGGACACAAAACTTGTCCAGAGAGTAGATTCGGTTATCTGCCATGTAAGCCAGCCAAGCCCGACCTTTTGAATCCAGGTGCCAAGTAGGGATGTTGTATTAGTCCAGAAATAAAGGACAAAGGAGCGAAGCGAAAGAGCATTCATTGGAATATAAAACTCATACTTAGGAGAGGTCTCCCGGACCGCTTAATGAGACAAGAAAAGAGCTGATGGTGGAATTGAATGCCTTTGGATCCTCACAATAAGGTGCATGGCCGACGTTCTGCAGTACTGATATTTTGGCAGATGATATTCCTTGCTCCAACGCCGCACCTTTTTCAGGGCTCACAACCGTGTCATTCGCAGCTGTGATGATGCAGGTTGGCAAAGTAATGCGGGGTA
This sequence comes from Alphaproteobacteria bacterium UBA4588, assembly GCA_949529445.1. GTDB lineage: Bacteria > Pseudomonadota > Alphaproteobacteria > Puniceispirillales > Puniceispirillaceae > UBA4588. The sequence continues at coordinate 939 of CATISA010000035.1, read as the reverse complement.
GCAAAGGGCGGGTATCCAGATAATGCATCGCAAGCCCCCCACAGCGTATGCCCTCATATGTAATCTCACCTGCAATATCGGCGAGAAACGCAAACATCTCATTTTCAGCAATGCCTGGCAACATGGCGCTCACCCGAAGCCTTCCATAGGCAGCATCATCCATGCTACTGCGCTGTTCAAGGCGTTGCTGAACAGCAGCGCTCAAAGGCACATCGGCTGCGTTAGCATTTCCTGTATGGGTACAGGACAGCACCAGGGCACAAATGATATCACCATGGGATACAGCAAGGACCTGTGCCAGCATGCCGCCCATAGAATGCCCGACAATCACAACAGGTGTGGTGACAAGGGCAGTAATCGCTGCAGCAACTTCACCTGCTATTGCGGACATGCCACCCTCTATAACGTCTGAGCGGTCAAATCCGGGCGCATTTATTGCAATGACGGTGCGGTCAGCAAAAAAATCAAATTGAAAGGCCCAGCTTCGGCTATTTCCATTGAAGCCATGTAAGAAAACAATCGGGTCATGGTCTGCAGTCCCGCTATATTTTCTGATCCGGTAGGATGTCGTAATGCCTGTTTTTGGGTTTTTATATAATGACTGTTCGGGTAGGTTTTTATCAAACTGAGCAAATGACATCACAATGATAATCTCCAAATGAATGTGAAGTAGGCACTACACCATTAATATATAGACAAGCACTCAAAGATATAACAGTCTATTAAGGTTAAACAAATATAATTTAAAGTGTGTCACCCTTAATAATTGGAGAGGTAAAAATGAAATTCTTACGCCTTTTATGCATCGGGTTAGCGGGTGTTAGTTTCTCGCTTTCGGCTTATGCAGAAGATCTTCGCGTTGGCCTGAAGTCAGAGCCAAGCTCAATTGATCCTCATTATCACAATCTTGGCCCCAATAATGGCTTCTCAAAACATATT
>CATISA010000034.1 GCA_949529445.1 Alphaproteobacteria bacterium UBA4588 | reverse complement strand
TCAAGTGAAAGACGCTCTATCAGGACGATATTAGTGATGCTGAGATGGACGAGCATCTGCCCCTCGCAGACTAAAAAATTGTCAGAGCTCTGTCGATGACTGAACCAATAAGCCCTCTTGGGCCGGCGCGTTCAGGATTATTAAGTACCTCAACCGCCCGTTCTGTCCATACAGAGTCTGGATAATTATATTCAGTCACCTGAACCACGCGTTCAGCCTCGTCGGCAAGGCCAAGAGAGAGGTAAGTCTCCACCATCCGATATAGCGCTTCTGGCACCTGATTGGTATTGTCAAAATCCCGAACAACGGTCGCATAGCGCTTCAAGGCGGCGCTAAAATAGCCCTGTTCCATATAAAAGCGTGCTACCGCCATTTCTTTGCCGGCAAGATGTGAGCGTGTCAGGTCTGCTTTTAGCTGGGCATCACGGCCATACGAGCCATCAGGATAGCGGCGCACTAATTCTTCAAACGCTGTCATTGCGCGCCTGGTCATATCAGCATCACGCTCAACATCAACAATCTGTTCATAAAAACAAAGAGCACGCAGATAATAGGCATATTCTGTGAGTGGATCAGCTGGATAGAGTTCAATAAACCTCTCTAACGTGGCAACAGCACGTTCATAGTCATTTTCAGCATAAAAGGCCCATCCAGCCATTATTTGGGAGCGGACAGCCCAGATTGAATAAGGATGCTGGCGCTCGACTTCTTCAAATTTTGGCGCGGCTTTTTTGGGTTGATTGGCAAGCGCAAGATCGAGTGCTTCATTATAGAGCACATCAACTGGCAGCTCTACCTGTTCATCGATAACAGGGCCATTTGAACAAGCACTCAGCGTAACCAGTGTGACGCCCATCAGGCACAGGGTTTTGCACGTTCCGACATAGGATGAAAAAAGGGTGCTCATGATTAACTCGCCTGTGTGTGGCCGGAACGGAAAATATCTGACTAGGACAATACCCCCTGCTTTCCAATGTGAAAAGAGGCAAGGTTGCTTTGACGGGCAAAAAATAAATGACCGGAGGTGAGTCTAGGAAGTTGCGAGTGCGACAGCTGCCACAGGAAGGTGGGTGTTAGCAGGCTGTTGTGACAAATTATGCTCATTTTCAATGTAAAAACTAGACGGTGATGCCAATAATGCCCTAAGTAAAGCAGCTGAGGCGGCGTGGCCTGGCTTATTTGCACATACGCGCCCCCGAAGCGACATGCCAAGCAAGTAAAGATCGCCAAGGCAGTCAAGAACCTTATGTTTTACAAATTCGCTTTCGCTGCGCAAACCTCCTTGATTCAAAACAGACCCATTATTAACAACAACGGCATTATCAAGAGAGCCGCCGCGTGCAAGGCCAGAATGACGCATTGTTTCAACATCTTTTAACATGCAGAAAGTGCGGGCATTTGCCAGCTCGTCCTCGAAACAGCCATGCTGATGGGTATAGTGATAATGCTGGCGGCCGATGGCTGGATCAGCAAAATCAATCTGAATATCTAAATCAAGTGTTTCAGATGGCAGAAGCTGAAGAACAACATCATTCTCGAGCTTAACCTCAATCGGTTTGGTCACAACCAAAACAGGCTTTAACTTTTCGAGCGCAACAATGCCTGCCTGTTGGAGAAGTGAGACTATCTGGATAGCGCTCCCGTCAAGAATAGGCATTTCCGGCCCGTCAACTTCAATGAGAACATTATCAAGACCAAGCCCATGGAAGGCTGCCATGAAATGTTCAATTGTACTCATGCTGACACCATCAGCATTTTCAATGCGCGTACATAAGCGCGCATCAGAAATATTATCAATAATTGCAGGAATAAGCGGGTCTTGACCGTTAATGTCTGTACGGTAGAAAACGATGCCGTGACCGGACGGGGCAGGCAATAATGTCACCTCGATAAAGCGACCAGAATGAAGCCCAATACCACGCAGTTCTGCTGGCTGCTTTAAACTTGTCTGGAGTGCGTGATGTTGTGAGGACATGCTTGTCGTTATTCCCTGAATTACGGTACTGAAACGCCAATACCGTGACGTTAACCTAAAAAACGAGTGAGGGAAAAACAAATCACATTTTGTTACAAATTGTTGTAATATCGGAATTTGTTCATTTTTTTATATTTGGGGCATACAAAAACCCCTAAAATGGGGCATGACCTTTTCATAAATAGTATCAAGAGGGACCAGATGATTTGGTCCCTCTTGGTGATATATTAGTTAGCCTGACGACGCAGAAATGCGGGAATATCGAGATCATCATCAGGCGCGTCTATCTGGGGGTCTACTGGCAATGTTGTCTGCACAACATCAACATGTGGTAAATCCAGAATTGCACTTTGCGGTGCGGCGGCTGCAGGCTCTGCTGTGTCCATCTGTGCGGTTTGGGTTTGCGCTGCAGGCGTTTCATCAACAGCGTTTGTGACTGTCTCCGAACGGGCTTGTGTCACAGCAGGACCAAAGGCACCAATTGATGGTTCACGAGATAATTTTACCTCAGCCGCCTCAGTCTTTGGGGACGGCTCTTGTTTTGCCGCCCATAGACCAGAAATTTTATTCATCAGACTAGGCCGTGCTTCAGCGATAGGGGCTGTTTGAGTAATTTCTTGCTCATTGCCCGTATCTGCAGGCGCGGCTGGGATAAAGCTTGGTCTGCGGATGACGACTGCTTCTTGATGGCTCTGATGAGCAGGATGTTTTATCTCTATTTCATCGGGCTCATTCTGAAGAGTGGTTGTAGTCGTTTCAGCCGCTTTTGTCGCACCACCAAACATATCTGGCACAGTCTCGCTAGTGTCATCTTCGCCACTATTGTCTTCGTCGGCATCAGCCATTGCTGCTGTTTCTGCTGGTATTTTGGTTGCTATTGCGTCGTCTTGTGTTTCCACTGGCGTGTGAGCCATCGGGGTATCTTCAACGACATCTTCTTCAGCAACAGTCGCTGCTGGCATAATAGGTGCGGCTCTTACCATCACTTTTTCCGCCACTGAGGGAATTGGATTTACATAGGCTTGCGCATCAATGCCTGTTGCAACAACCGATACCCGCATAATGCCTTCTAGCTTTTCATCAAAGGCTGAGCCAAAGATGATTGTCGCATCTGGGTCGACTTCGCTACGGATACGGTTAGCTGCTTCGTCAACTTCAAACAGGGTCATATCCATGCCGCCTGTTACATTGATCAGAACAGCACGGGCCCCTTTCATGGATGAATCATCCAATAACGGGTTATTGATAGCTGCTTCTGCTGCTTCGGTTGCACGATGCTCACCTGAGGCTTCGCCTGTACCCATCATTGCCTTGCCCATTTCAGACATGACAGCTTTTATATCGGCAAAATCCAAATTAATCAGGCCTGGCTTAATCATCAGGTCTGTTACACCGCAGACACCTTGATGAAGAACCGTATCTGCCATGTGGAAAGCATCAGCAAAGGTTGTCCGTTCATTGGCAAGCCGGAAAAGATTCTGGTTTGGGATAACAATCAGCGTATCAACATAAGCCTGTAAGGCTGCGATGCCATCATCTGCCTGCGTCATCCTGCGTAAACCTTCAAACTCAAACGGCTTAGTAACAACGCCAACTGTTAGAATGCCACGTTCTTTGGCTGCCCGGGCAATAACCGGTGCTGCCCCTGTGCCTGTGCCGCCGCCCATACCAGCGGTAATGAAAATCATGTTGCTTTCGTTTAGCTCTGAAAAAATTTCATCGAGACTTTCTTCGGCGGCCGCTTGTCCGATTTGTGGTTTTGAGCCTGCGCCCAGACCGCCTGTCAGATTTGTACCAAGCTGAATACGGCGCGGGGCAAGAGAATGGGCAAGCGCCTGACCATCTGTGTTAGCAACCAGAAATTCAACGCCTTCAAGGTCAGCTGAAATCATATTATTAACAGCATTGCATCCTGCGCCGCCAACACCAACGACTGTGATGCGCGGGCGTAATTCCTGCATTGTTTGTGGAACAGTTAGATTGATTGTCATGAGAGGCTCCCTTCGTGAAACCGTTGAAAATGAGGTGAAATGAATGTGATGCATGCGCCTGCCATGCAGCCAGTAAACAAGAGTGAAGAATGAGGCGTGGATGTATCAGTCATGGCATCTCCATTGAAAAAAGTGGAATCGTGCAACATCTCAAATATGCTCCTTAAACCAATGTCCGAACTTCCCGAATAAGCCGGTTCTGGAAGCTGAAGGGGAAACACGAAGAGCGGTCTCATCGTCATGGTTGTTATGAACAAATAATGCCATGCCCAAAGAGGCTGCAAATGGTCCTCCTGTTATCTGACCGTCGAGGCCAGTTAGACCGTGTGGGGTGGCAATTCTAACAGAACGGGACCAGCAACTAGTCACATAGTCAGACAGTCCAGTAAGCTGACTTGCCCCACCAGTAAGCACAATGGTGTTGCCGCAAAGCTGTTTCATGCGGCTCCGCTCGAGCCTGTCATCAACAGCTTCTAGAATGTCATCTAGACGGGTGCGGATAATGTCGGAAAGAAGTTGGCGCTCGATTGTCTCTCCGTTTGGCAAGCTAAGGCTATCAGATGCAGACACAGTGTGAGACAGCACAAAATTATCACCTTGTGAGGGAAACCCACCAGCAAATTTGCGCTGCTGTTCTGCGCCGCTCATCATGACTGAGCCTTCGATAGCTTTTAGACGTTCGGAGGCGCCAATTGCGAGCGAGAGTACCCGGGCAATATCACGTGTGATATGCTGACCACCCATCTGAACCGTACTAGCAAAAATGATCTTGTTATCCAGATAGGCAGAAATAGCTGTTGTGCCGCCCCCCATATCTAGAATGATTGCCCCAAGGTCTCTTTCCTCTTCGGTAAGACAGGATAGCCCGGCAACAGACCCGCTATGGTGAACATGTCCAACCTGCAGGTGGTTTTGCGCAACCGCTTCGGACATATTGTCAAAGCTCAGAGAATTATGGCTAAGAACAGCTGTGTCGGCTGCGAGTTCAGTCGCCCGCATCCCGTTCGGGTTCTGGATGTGCCGTTGGCCATCAACAAGATATTGAAGCCTGTGTGACTGGCTAATGCGCCGCCCTTCAGGCGCGGACATTTCACTTTGCTTTGCGCCGAGCCGGCGAATGTCTCGGCGTGAGATAATCGGGTCTGACAAGTCAATGCGTGACCGGCAAATTTGAATGGCAGGCTGTCCACCGGGTGTAACAAGGTGGATGTCTTTGATGGTAAGGCCAGCATTACGTTCAGCCGCCTGAACTGTTTTACCAACAGAGGCGCTGAACTGATCCATGTCAACAATTTCGCCCATACGGATACCGTCTGATGCATGCATTGCTTGGCCCAGCAGAACAAGACCATTCGGTGTTGGCTCTGCAATTAGACAGGCCATTTTGGACGAGCCGAGATCAAGTACACCAAATGGTGCTCTGGCTGATTTTGTCCGACTTGCCATTAAACTGCTCCCATTTTCATGTTTTACTCCCTTTGCCGCGTACAGGAATGTTTGGCTCAACTATTAGTTGGTCTGGGATCCGCAGGTCGATGGCTGCCAGATCGCGCGCTGTAATTTTTGTGTCTGCTTCAAGCTGTGATAGGCGTGACCATGCGAGGACGGGATCACGTTCTGGCAACTTGACGACGAGCCCTGAGCGCATATGCACATCCCAGCGTCTGCCTGATACAAAATGTACCGCCCACACATCAGTGAATAATTCCGGCTCAGTTTGCAGAATATCTAGAATGAAGGTGGCTTTGGTTGCTGCACCCTTGGCACCAGATATGACGGGCAGGTGGGTGAAATTATCAGCAGATGCATCTGTGATTAACGCGCCAGAGGCATCAATAAGTTGATGGCCTTTATCTGTCTGCAACAGCGCCATAGGCACTCTTTCGCGCAAGGTGACAATAAGCTTATTCGGGAAATGGCGCTCAACGCGCGCATCTTCAACCCAGCTTAATTTTGTAAGATTGGTACGAATGTGTGGTAGGTCCAGACTGAATAAGGGCGTGTCTGTGGTAGCAGAAATGGCCTCAAGCACAGCGGCAGCTGATGTATGATTACGGCCATTAACATCAACTTTCTGGAGTCCAAAACCGGCCGAAACGGACTGCCTGAGAATCTGTGACCTAATCTCATCTCGCTTCACATAAAGTGCGCCACCAGCACTGAGTATAAACACACCGGCAAATAGCATAACACCTTGCTTCAGCGATAGCCCGCCTCGTTCAGGCCGAACTGAACCGTCACTAGCGGGATATTTTTTCCAGAACATCACTCGTCGCATTGGGCGGTCTCCAAAAGATGATTGACAAGTGCTTCGCCGGAAATGCCACGATAGGCGGCTTGTTCTGGCACCAGAGATGTGGCTGTCATGCCAGGCTGAGTATTGACTTCCAGCATATAAAGTTGGTTTTCATCTTCATCCCAGCGGAAATCAGCACGGGCAATACCGCGGCATCCCAATACATGAAAGGCACGCTCAGCCCAGTCACAGGTCTGCGCGGCAACATCATCTGGAATGTCGGCGGGGAGAATATGATTAGAACCGCCAACTTTATATTTGGCTTCATAATCATAAAAATTATTATCCACGATGATTTCAGTGACGCAGAGCGCGCTGCCATCTAGCACAGAAACAGTTAACTCGCGGCCGGGAATATATTCCTCGCCCATGAGCTGAACACTTTCATCCCAAAGGTTACGCTGTGGTGGGGCGCTATCCTCGGTAATAATCTGCACGCCAACTGATGAGCCATCATTGCGTGGTTTGATAACATGGGGGCCGGTATAGTCTGCTGGGTAAACATACTTATCTTCAATAAGAGGGAGGAGATGTGGTACTGAAATGCCGACAGACGTGAAAATAAGACCAGAGGCAACTTTATCCATGGCGAGAGCAGAGGCGAGAACGCCGCTATGGGTGTACGGAATATTCATTACATTCAGCATGCCTTGAACAGAGCCGTCTTCGCCAATCTGGCCATGTAATGCATTTAGGACACGGTCAGGATTAAGCTCTTTCAGACGGCTAACAATATCCCTGTCAAATTCAACCTCGACACTGTCCCAGCCGGCAATCCGTGCGGCCTTACTGCAAAAGCTTGCAGATACTCGGCTAACAGCAGCTTCTGAACCCCATCCGCCCATTAGAACGGCAACCACTCTATCTTGTGCTGACATCAAACAATTTCCTTTTCAGTGCGCCCGATAAGCTTGATTTCCCAGCGAAGCTCAATATTGGAGTGAGCCGCTACACGGGCACGGACATCTTCACCAAGCTTCTCTAGCTCGGCGGCAGTTGCACTGCCGTCATTAATAAGGAAATTACAGTGCTTTTCTGAAATATGGGCGCCACCAACAGATAGGCCACGACATCCGGCAGCATCAATAACCTGCCATGCTTTATGGCCGTCTGGGTTGGCAAAGGTTGACCCGCCAGTGCGCGCGCCAACAGGCTGAGCCGCGCCGCGATTGGCAATCATATCTTTCATAGTTGCACGAATGTTTTCGCTCGTACCAGCTATCGTGGCCAATTCTGCTGAGAGAAAAATCCAGTCCTGTGGTGCATGTGAATGACGGTAGGCCATACCCATCTCATCAGCCGTGGCTGTGATGATGGTGCCATCACGTGTTACAGCAGTTGCAGAGACCAGCACATCACGGAACTCACTGCCATAACATCCTGCATTCATCCGGAGCCCGCCGCCGATAGTCCCGGGAATACCAACGAGGAATTCAAGATTGCTTCTGCCCTGCTTTGCAGCAAAACGGGCAACCTGCCCATCAGTACATCCGGCACCGGCATGAATATGTGCACCGTCAAGTCGCGCTTCTTCCAGCGCGCCAGCAAGCCGGATGACAACACCGTCTACGCCACCATCACGCACCAGAAGGTTAGATCCAGCCCCTATCACGGTAATCGGAACATCCTGCGGCAAGTGCGATAGGAATAGCTGTAATTCCTCAGCAGAATGTGGCTCGAATAGCCAGTCAGCTGCACCGCCTACCTTAAGCCAAGTAATCTCGCGCAATAGTTTTCCTGCAACTAGCCGGTGATGCAGTGATGACGGTGTTGAAGACATCACACTCATGCACCATCTCCTTCTACCGGATGGCCTGTCTTAAGTGCTAATTCATTAGGCAGGCTCCCGGCCCAGTTTGTAATCGTGCCTGCTCCAAGGCACATGACAAGATCGCCCGTACCAGCCCGCATGAGAATTTCATCTGCCAGCGCTTCAGGGCACGACAGCACAGCTGCATTACGATGGCCATAAGCATGCAGCCCTGCAACTAGGTCAGCTTTTTCAAACCCGACAATAGGAGCTTCCCCAGCAGCATAGACATCCGCAACCAGCACATTATCTGCATCATTAAAACAGGCACAGAAATCTTCGAACAGGTCACGTAACCGGGTGTAACGATGGGGCTGAACGACAGCGATTAGCTTGCCGTTTGGGCAACGCATACGACCAGCAGACAAAGAGGCTTTAATTTCAACTGGATGGTGACCATAATCATCGATTATAGTGATGCCATTTACCATACCTTTGAAATCAAAGCGGCGCCCAACACCTTTGAATTGCTCAAGTCCTTTTCGGATGGCAGCTTCGCTAATGCCCATTTCAATACAGATTGACAGTGCGGCGAGGCAATTTTGAACATTATGCTCACCAAGCATTGGGAGTTTGACATCAGTCATTTTGTGAACACCCGCACCGATACGGTTGGAAATCGTAACATCAAACTGCATATAATGGGCTGAATGGCGCAGGTTAACGGCTCTTACATCGGCGTTTGTTGACAGCCCGTAAGTAATAACCCGTCTATCTGATAGGGTTGGGAGAAGGCGTTGTACAGACGGGTGGTCAATACATAAGCTGGCAAATCCATAAAACGGAATAGAGCTTATAAAATTGGAAAAAGCTTGTTCTAGATTGTCATAGCTTCCATGGTGATCAAGATGTTCAGGGTCGATGTTGGTTACGATTGCTACGGTTGGCTTTAGCCGTGAGAACGACCCATCACTCTCATCAGCTTCAACAACCATCCAGTCACCTGAGCCAAGTCGCGCATTACTGCCCCAGCTTGAAATGATACCGCCATTCACAACTGTGGGGTCAATATCGGCAGCATCAAGCAAAGTTGCCACGAGCGAGGTTGTCGTTGTTTTACCATGCGTGCCCGCAACTGCCACTGTCCAGCGTAGCCGCATCAACTCACCCAGCATCTCAGCGCGGTGAACAACTGGCAGAAACCGCCGCCGTGCCTCAACAACTTCACTATTGTCAGGTTTGATGGCCGTTGAAATAACAATCAGGGAAACATCATCCAGATTCTCAGCTGCCTGCGGCACAGTGACGTCAATGCCACGTGCGCGCAGCCGCTTTACATTGGCATTCTCGCTTAAGTCGCTGCCTTGCACTTTGTAGCCAAGCTCATACAGAATTTCCGCAATTCCGCTCATGCCAATCCCGCCGATGCCGGTAAAATGAATGGTGCCAATGGATAGGGGTAGCGCTGTCATGCGGCCTCCAGTGGGGCAGTCTTACTAATTATTTGTTCTGCATGGAGGGCAATTGCTGCAGCGGCATTACCCAATAAGGCTGTACGGGCTGCATCTGCCTTTGTTGTGCGGCGCGTCTCATCGGTAATAAGAGGCAGCAGGATATCTGCTAGCGTTTCTGGGCTCAGACCGGTTTCAGGCGCAATGTCAGCGCCGCCACAACGCAAAAGAACCTCTGCATTTGCATGTTGATGGTCATCCATTGCAGCGGGGAAGGGGATAAGAATACTGGCCCTGCCAGCAGCCGCAATTTCGGCAACTGATGATGCGCCAGATCGGCTGATAATAATATCGGCGCACGCCATACGGGCTGGCATATCGTCAAAGAAAGGTGCTATCTCAGCATCAATACCAAGCGCATCATACCGAGATGTTACAGCTTCATGCTGATCTGGACGGGCTTGCTGGGTGATGCTAAGGCGCGCACGCACCTGCTGTGGCAACGTGGCAATCGCATCAGGTAATAGGGTTGCAAAGATCTCTGCGCCAAGCGAGCCGCCAAGAATAAGCAGATTAATGGGGGCTCCTGCTTCTGCCTGATAGCGCGTAATTGAAGCAAATGCCTCTCGTACCGGCAGGCCAAGGTGATGAGCAGACGGCGATGTTGGCAGGCCGGCTGTGTCTGCCCAGCTTACAAGCAGGGATTTGCAGCGCCGTGCTAGCACCTGATTTGTGCGCCCCATAATAGCATTTTGTTCATGCAAGATAGCCGGAATACGGAGTAAGTGAGCCATGAGAAGCGGTCCAGCCGAAGGATACCCGCCAAAGCCAATCACAAGCGATGGCCGGCTGATAAGCATTTTCATTCCAACCTGAAGAGCTCCAAATCCAAGTTTTAGACAGGCAATGACGCGTACAAAACCAGAACCAGAAAATGGAGAAGCGGCTGAAATTGTTATGCAAGGCAGACGTTTAGGTATCAGCTTTCTACCACGTTTATCTGTGACCATTTGAATGGAATGGCCGCGTATCAGAAGCGCATCTGCAACAGCAATGGCCGGAAACACATGACCACCTGTCCCGCCTGCTGCTAAAAAGATTGGAGCTGATAGGCGTGTAGCCATCATAACGCCTCCCGACTGTGGGAGGGATATAAACGCGTCTGAGAAATGTCTGATCTGCGTCCATCCGAAGAAACGGTAGAGGCATTTTGGGTTCGAGTAAGAGCCAGAATAATGCCAACAGTGATGCCGCTTGCGAGTAATGATGAGCCGCCATAACTAATGAAAGGAAGGGTCATTCCTTTTGTCGGAATAAGGTCAACAGATGACGCCATATGTATCGCGGCCTGAACGCCAAACTGCATTGTCAATCCAGATACTGCCAGCAGGGCAAACATACCTTCACCACTGACTGACCGGCTAAATCCACGCAAGACAAAAAAGCCATAAACACTGATAAGAAAGAGGCAAGCTAGTAATCCATATTCTTCGGCTGCTACAGAAAAAATAAAATCTGCGTGAGCATCAGGTAGATGTAGCTTCACAGTGCCATCACCCGGTCCAACGCCAAATAAACCGCCATCAATAAATGACTGGATAGACCGCTCTGTCTGCATGTTGCCCCCATCCAGAAATTTATTAATCCGGTTATGAACATGCGGCAGGAAAAAATAAGCGGTTACCAAGGCCAGCGGTGCCAAGGCTGTTGCCATCAATACAAGCAGAAGCGGCATCCCCGCCAGAAACATTAAAAAGCCCCATGTCAGAACCAAAACTGATGTCATGCCAATATCAGGCTGCAGCACAAGAATAGTCACGATAACAGCCGCAATCCCAGAGGCCCACATCCAGCCAGGAAAATTCTCTCCCTCACGCCAAAGGCCAAGCAGCCAAGCACAAACGACAGCAAAGAAGGGTTTTGCAAACTCAGACGGTTGCAGCCGCAATGGCCCCAGCGATATCCAGCGCGTGGCGCCTTTGACTTCTGGTCCAATAGCAAGTGTCGCTATCATCAATCCAACGATCCCAAGAAGGCCAACAAGTGCCAATATTCGAATTGTGCGCGCTGTTAGCAGAGAAATGGCAAGCATTATCCCAATTGAGGGTAGGAGATAAATCAGCTGCCGCCAGACGAAATGCTGCTCAGGAAGGCCAATTCGAGTGGCAACAGGAGGGCTTGCTGCCATAACCAGAAGAAGGCCAATGACCATCAGCAATAATGCACTGGCGAGCAGCCATCTATCAACTGTCCACCACCAGATACCAATCAGGGATCTATCTGTTCTATCAAGCATGAGGCACCGCCTTTCCGCTTGTCGGTGACATGCCGGAAGCGATGAGCTCACGAGCATGAGCGCAAAAGGCATCGCCGCGCGCTTCGAAACTGTCATACTGATCAAAAGAGGCAGCAGCAGGGGATAGCAGAATTGTGTGTGTATCAGTGCTCTTATCTGCGCGCGCGCTAGCAACAGCAGCACCAACTGCCTGATCAAGTGTTTCGTTTAAACTCACAGGCACAAGGCCATCAAGCTGACGGGCAAAGTCGTGTGCAGAGGCGCCATACAAAAAGGCGCCGCGCACAGCGGCCAAATGCGGTAGGCAGGCCGTTAGTCCAGCATCTTTGGCAAGTCCGCCTGCGCACCACCAGATAGAGTCAAAGCTCAGTAACGCACGCGCTGCTGCATCTGCATTTGTGGCTTTGCTGTCATTGATAAAAGAGATCGCACCTGATTGTCCGGCAGGCTGCATTCTGTGTGGCAAGCCGCTGAAGCGCGTCATGGCATCATGCATAACAGTATCAGATAGACCAAAATAGCGGCACACTAAAAGCGCAGCAAGGCAGTTTTCTGTATTATGAGGGCCACTCAGTGCTGGGTTATGAATGCTGTTTAGGAGCGCGTTATCCGACGTATCTTGCTGCGACATATCAAGGCGCAAACAGGTGATATCAGCCCCCAAAATATCTGTAAATTCATCAAGCACAGGGCCTATGCCAAGACAAGCAAGGCCACCTGCCTTAACCGAAAGAAGCGCATTTTTCTTGGCGTTCACATACCCCTCAAACCCGCCATGCCGGTCAAGATGATCTGGTGTGATATTCGAAATAATTGCACAGTCAGAGGATAATGACGGTGTTGTCTCTAGCTGATAGGAGGAAAGCTCGGCAACATAGATACCCGACTTCGATAGGGCTGGCAGTTCACATAAGGGCTTACCCAGATTGCCGCCAATTGCAACCTCATAACCAGCCTCTGCTAGAATATGGCCAATGAGGGCTGTAATGGTTGATTTACCATTAGTGCCGGTCACTGTCACGAATTGTCCGGTAAGCCCTGTGCGCAGGGCAAACTCGATCTCTGAGATAATCGGAATGCCTGCATTCAGTGCTTGCTGTGCTATCGGGTGTGGGGCGGGGTGATGATGCGGAATACCTGGGCTAATCACCAGTGCATCAAGGCTGTCCCACGCCCAGTCTGCTGGCGGCGTAAGGCAGATGTCCTGAATATGTGTTTCTGCGTTTTCTGCTAACCTATCATCATAGGCCACATGGCTGATGCCGTGCTGGGCGGCGCGCAGGCAAACTGCACGGCCAGAACGACCAAGACCAAGAACAGCTATCATGCGGAGGCTAGATGATGTCATGTGAGTATTTCATCCTCCCCTAGCGCAGCTTCAAGGTTGAGAGGCTGATAAGTGCCAGAATGACCGAGATAATCCAGAACCGGATAACGATGGTACTTTCTGCCCAACCTTTCTTTTCGAAATGATGATGTAGGGGTGCCATCAGAAAAATACGTTTTCCTGTTAGCTTGAAAGACGCAACCTGCAAAATGACAGATACTGTCTCAACAACAAACAAGCCGCCGGCAATGGCAAGCACGATCTCATGGCGAGTGGCCACTGACACGGCACCCAGCGCACCGCCAAGAGCAAGCGACCCGGTATCACCCATGAAAACCTTTGCTGGTGGTGCATTGAACCACAAGAAACCAAGCCCGGCTCCGATAAGCGCGCCGCATAAGGTCGCAAGGTCACCCGTGCCCGGCACATAGTGAATCTGTAAATAGCTGGAGAAATTGATATTACCGCTCAAATAAGCAATCAGCGCAAAACAAGCCGCAACGATCATCACTGGAACAATCGCAAGACCATCAAGCCCGTCCGTTAGATTGACAGCATTTGATGCGCCGACAATCACAAGAATAGCAAAGGGAACATAGAATATCCCAAGATAAAGTAATGTGTCTTTGACAAAAGGAAGGGCAACCCCATACCGAAGCGCATCAGGCGATAGCTGAATAAAGACAAGACTGGCAAGAAAGGCAGTCGCAATTTGAAAGAGTAATTTCTGACGTCCGCTCATGCCGTCGCTTGACCGCTTTTTGAGCTTTAGCCAATCATCAACAGCGCCGATTGCTCCATAGCTTGCTGCAATCAGCAGTACTGGCCATAGATAAGGGTTTTGAAGCGGGACCCATAATAATGTTGAAAGAATAAAACAGGCCAGTATGAGAAGGCCACCCATTGTAGGGGTGCCTGCTTTGGTCAGGATATGTGACTCAGGGCCGTCACTACGAATAGGCTGTCCTTCGGCCTGATGTGATTTTAGCCAACGGATAAATGCATCCCCAAACATCAGCGCCAGAATAAGCGATGTAAGCATCGCACCGCCCGACCGGAAGGTAATGTACCGAAACAAATTGAAAATCTGATATTCGCCTGCAAGCGGAAGGAATAGGTCAGGCAGCATCTGGCGTTACCCCCTCGTTCGATGAGGACTTGGTAGGCGATGGTAATGCGCCAAAGGCCATAAGTTGGGTTGCAATAAGATGCGCTCCTGAGCCGTGCGACCCCTTGACCAGCACAATATTGCTTTTGCCAATGATCTGCTCAGGCGCGCTAATGATTTGGCTAATGACATCATCTGCCGTTTGAAACGACTTCACGTCGATATGAGACGCGAGGCGTTCACCAACCTCAGCCATCATTTTACCAACCGTAATAAGCTGGGAAATGCCAGCCTGCATTAGCGGCAAGACCAGAGCGATATGGGCATCATGTCCCCTATCCCCGAGCTCTAGCATGTCTGATAATATAGCAGATTTAATCTCGCCACTTTGGGTGGCAAGATGGGCGATAGCTGCCGTCATCGAAGAAGGGCTGGCATTATAACTATCATCAATGAGGGTAAAATTATGTCCGGCAATATCTAGATCGATAGATCTGCCTCTGCCTGGCAAATCCTGAAACGAGCCAAGATGCGTTACTGTTGATTCAATATCAATGCCTGCTGCTGATGCCATTGCAAGAACACAAGCGGCATTGATAGCCCAGTGCGTAGCATTCATCCCGAGACTGAAAGAGATTATTTTGTGACCATGGCTGCCATCAGGAATGTCGACCTCGAGAGAGAGGCCAGAAGAGGTAGGGTGACATGAAATCACTCTGAAATCACTGTCTTCATGATAACCAAATGTCAGTATCGTACGGGCACCAGCAAGTCGAGCAGCGCCAGCAAGTTGACCATAAAACGCATCATCGCGTGGCAAGATAGCAACTGCTGCTCCGGACAAGCCATTAAAAATTTCCGTTTTTGCTTCGGCAATATCTGAGAGGTTAGCGAAATGTGCAGAATGGGTATCTGAAATGCAGGTAATCGCCGCAATATGAGGCAGCATTATCTCGGTAAGATCGGCAATCTCACCAGCATGGTTCATGCCCATCTCAACTACGAGATAGTCAGTGTCTTGCGGTGTGTTGGCAAGCGTGAGCGGCATGCCGATATGGTTATTCAGATTTCCTTTGGTTGCATGTGTTCGTCCTGCTGACGATAGCAGGTGGGCAAGCATTTCCTTGGTTCCTGTTTTGCCAACCGAACCTGTGATCGCAAGCTTTGTTGCAGGCGTTCGCAGAGCACAGCTCTGCGCGAGCATTTGCAGCGCAACAAGAGCATCGGGCACAACCAGCTGCGACACTTCAGTGTTAGCAACTGCATGTTCTACGATAGCAGCAAAAATATCGGTTGCATCTAGCTGGCTGACAAAATCATGACCATCGCTTCGCGTTCCTCGCAACGCCACAAAGATATTGTCTTTATCAAGATCCCGGCTATCAATTTTGATACCGTGGGCGATGCCGCTTGGAGGGGTTAGATGCCAGATTCCACCGCAGATTTCTGCTAGCTCTTGAGCGGAGAGAAGCCTCAGCATGCTGCATCCTCCTGAAGTTGAGCAAGCATATTCCGTGCCACAGCTGCATCATCAAAGGGCAAGGTTTCAGTGCCGATCATCTGCACTGTTTCATGGCCTTTGCCGGCGATAAGAAGGCTATCACAGGCTGATAACCCAGAGATTGCTTGACGAATGGCATCATCGCGCGGCCAGATAGCGACGCTATCAGGGCAGCCAGTGCGGATTTCCTCTCGGATAAGGGCAGGGTCTTCTGTGCGCGGATTATCGTCTGTGATAATGACATAGTCTGCTTTGTCAGCGGCAACCTGCCCCATTTGCACGCGCTTGCCTTTGTCGCGATCACCGCCACAACCAAAGACAACAAATAATTTTCCACTGGTTTCTGCTCTAAGCGCATCAAGGGCAGCATCAAGGGCATCAGGCGTATGAGCATAATCAATAATGATCCGTGCCGCTAACGGATGCCCATGAACAGGTTGCATGCGCCCTCGCACCGGTTGTAGGCTTGGCAGTGCGCCAAAAGAATCCTGAAGTGGCATCCCCGAAGCATATGCAGCAACAGCAGCCATTACAGCATTCACCGCCTGAAACTGTCCAGATAAGGCAATGGGGAAATGGAATGTCTGTCCTTGATGGTTCAAGCTTAAATCGAGCCCAAAGGATTGCGGGGTAATGTCTTTAATGCAGAAAGCAGACTCTGGCGACATGCCAACAGTCCAGATCACAATGGGCCGGCCTGCTAAACGCTTGATAAGCGCTTTGCCATGCTCATCATCATTATTAATAACAGCAATGCCACCATCCATCAGATTTTCATCAAATAGGCGCGCTTTGGCGTCAAAATAGTCATCCATATCTGAATGCCAGTCCAGATGATCGCGGGTGAGATTGGTAAACACAGCAACATTGACACCAAGACCAGAAAGACGGCCTTGAGCAAGGCCATGACTGGATGCTTCAAAGGCTGTGTGGCTAATGCCGGCATTAGCAAGCTGATCCAGATTGGAAAATAATGTTTCAGCTTGCGGTGTTGTTAATGTGGCAACGGTATCTGCGATCTTATCAGTGGGGCAGGTGATGCCGAGCGTTCCCATTGCAGCGGCAGGCCATGTTGCACGCTGCCAGATCTGGCGTAAATATTCACATACTGAGGTTTTGCCGTTTGTGCCTGTGACACCAACCAGCATACCTGAACGTCGCGGCCAGAAACGTGAACATAGCCTACTATAAGCGTGAGCTACGTCAGTTGTCGTGATAACGGCAATACCGTCTGGGACGCTAACAGGACGGCCATCAGTTAAAATGGCTGAGGCGTCAGCAGAACAAGCATCTGCGATAAAGTCATGACCATCAGATACTTCGCCTGAAATGCAGACAAATAATGCACCAGCGTCAACTGTACGGCTGTCACAACGGACAGCTGAAATGACTGTCTGGCCTGATCCTTGTGTCAGTGTGATGCTGTGGTCCTGCAAGATGAGGTCAATAAGATGCACGTATCGCTCCTTCTGTACCAATCACAATGTTTGGTTCCAGATTCAGGCGAATTTCTGGCGAATTCGTGTCAATAGGATGAATACCCATCATGGGCGCAATTTGGGTCACAATGCGCGCTATCGCAGGCGCTGCCACCCAGCCAGCTGTGGCATAACCATAAGAATGTTTCTGCGGCTTTGGCTCATCAACCATGATGAAAATCAGATAGGCTGGATCATGAATAGGAAAGCTTGCAACAACAGAAACAAGGTTAGCCTTACGGTTATACCCTTTATTGGTAACTTTCTCAGCAGTTCCTGTTTTGCCACCAACCATATAGCCTGGTGCATTTGCAAAATTCACTGTGCCATCTTTATGTGACACGGCAAGTCGCATCATGGAACGCACTTTGCGAACTGTATCGTCTGAAAAGATGCGCGACTTCTCAAAAGTACTTGTTGGCGAACGGCGCAGCAGCGTAGGTTCAATATAAAACCCATGACCAGAGGCAGCTGCAATTGCGCCGGCTGCTTGAACAGGCGATACAGAAAGACCATGCCCGTATGAAATTGTCATCGAGGCTATCCGCTCCCACTGACGCGGGATAAGGGGCTTGGATATTTCGGGCAATTCAAGTGCCGGGCGCTTCAGAAGGCCAAGCCTATCCATAAAGGCTTTTTGTGCGGTTGCCCCAATATCTTCAGCAATACGGGCTGAGCCAATATTGGACGAATAGACAAGAATTTCAGATAAATTAAGGGCCCGATTATAAGGGTGGTAATCACGAATACGGAACCGTGAAACGCGTAACGGCTTGCTCACATCATAAGATGAGCCTAGCGATGCAACGCCTGTCTCAAGCGCAATGGCAGAGTTCAATACCTTGAAAATACTGCCCATTTCGAAGACGCCTTTGGTGGCGCGATTAAATTGTGCGTCAGAATCGGCTGAACTATACTGATTGGCATTATAGTCAGGAAGTGAGGTGAGGCTAATAATTTCACCAGTACGAACATCCAGAACAACGCCAGCGCCGCCAATCGCCTCAAATTTTTCAATCTGATGCTGAAGTTCGCGCCGCACGACAGCCTGAACGCCCAAATCAACTGACAGTGCAACTGGTTTGCCAGCGCGCAATCTCTCATCAAACTGTTTTTCGATGCCTGCAATACCTTTGCCATCAATATCCATTGTGCCGAGCAGATGAGCTGCTTCTGAGCCTTGGGGGTAAAGCCGGGTCTCAGAATGGCTGATATAAATGCCCGGCAGGCCAAGGGCCAGAATGTCAGCATGTCGTTGCGGGGTAATTTTCCTGGCAAGCTCAACATAACGGCTGTCGCGGGATAAGGCGGTCAAAATATCTTGTTTCGATTTTTTCCCCAAGAGTGGCGCAAGTTTCGCAGCAACGTTGTGTGGGTCCATAATATTTTTAGGGTCGGCATGAAGCACCATAATCGGTACTGTCTGTGCCATCAATCTTCCGCGCCGATCTAAGATGGGGCCGCGTTGCTGAACCTGTTTATAGTTTCCTCTGACGTTGTTCTTATCATCGAGGCTGGTTGCAAGATGGACAGCTTTGGCGCTAATGCCAAGAAAGCACAAGCCTGCAACAATGCCGGCAAGCACAAGCCGGTTCTGTGCAATAATCCGCGTGCGAGAGGGCAAAGGCCGGTCTGGCCAGATGGATCCTATCAGCCTTGTCTTCCAGTCAGTCATCGCTGTCCCCTTTAATCTGGGGACGTGTTGGCGCTGGTCTGCGTAATGGAATAGCATCTAGCGGCAGAATGCGATCACGCTCAATCGGCTGCATCGACAGCAAAGAAGAAGATAGAGAAATAATCCGTTCAGGACGACTCAGATAGGCCCATTCTGCCGCAAGAATAGAGGTTCTGTCTTCAGCAGTGGTAATAGTGTGCTTCAGCTCTTTCAGCTC